>CAZWOH010000010.1:0-26231 GCA_964635405.1 uncultured Planctomycetales bacterium
TTGACGTTTTTTCATAAGAATTGGCTCCTTTTGTTGGAACTCAATTCTACACAATTTGGTCAATTTTGTTAACTGGGGTCAGTATACTTGAACAACTGGGTTCTATGGAATTCGAATTGCCCGATGCACATGGTGGAGGAAGCATGACAGCGTACCGTATTTTAGGTATGGAGGAAGAGATTGTCGCGATTCCCATTTTAGAGCTGGGCCGTCCTTTTGAAATTTAAGGTGATTTTATGGCGAGAATGATACCACCAGTTTTTCATGAAAATACAACTAGCTTGGGAGAAAAAGAGATATTCCGAAGGCTGAGGGAGGATGATAAAACGAAAGATTGGTTTGTTTTGCATTCTTTGGATATTGCGAGTCATAAATCGAGAATTTCTGGCGAAATCGATTTTGTCATTATTGTCCCTCACAAGGGAGTTCTGTGTATTGAGATTAAAGCGTGTACAAAATTAATGAGAAAAGATGGAGCATGGTATTACGGCGATGATAAAAAGGCAGACTACCGTGGACCTTTTAAGCAAGCTGCTGAATCGATGCATAAATTACGTAGATTAGTAGCTAAAAAAGATCCGTCACTTTCCAATATTGTATTCTGGACAGCAGTAGCTTTTCCGTATATCACTTATTCAGAGCAGTCTCCAGAATGGAATTCCTGGCAAATAATTGATAACCGTGATTTTAATTCTCAGACGATGGGGTATTTAGTTACTAAGGTTTTAGATTCTGCACGGGAATATTTAAAGGAGTGTCGTAGCACAAAGTGGTTTGACCCAAGAATTTCTCATCCTTCCCAGCAGCAATGTGAGAAACTTGTTTCATATTTAAGACCAAACTTTGAATTTCAGGAAAGCGTACATGCATTTACAAAGCGAAGGGAGCAAGAGTTAAAGTTTTATACAGCCGAACAATTTCAGGCATTGGATGCGATGGAGGAAAACCACCGGTGTGCTTTTGTCGGACCAGCAGGGACAGGTAAAACATTTTTGGCCATTGAAGCGGCAAGGCGTACTGCCCTAAGAGGAAGAAAGGTTTTATTCTTATGTTACAACAGATTGCTCGGGCAATGGTTGAGGGAGCAAATCGAGACGTTGGAATTGCCGATTACAATTAAAACACTGCATCGTCATATGCTGGATATTACACAAACCGGTACAGACGAGAATAAGTCGGCAGACAATTATTGGCGGGAAGTTTTACCCAGTCTTGCAATAGAGAAATTACTCCAGGATGAAAAAGGTAAGTTTCAGTATGATGCGTTAATAATAGATGAAGCACAGGATATAATTTGGGAAAATTATTTAGATTTCTTGGATTTAATTTTGAAGGGTGGGCTTTCCTCTGGTTATTGGAGATTCTTTGGTGATTTCGAAAAGCAAAATATTTATGGGACAACTTATGAGAAATTTAAATCCTTCGTGGAGAAAAGAAGCGGTAATGCCCCAGTATATTCTTTAAGAACGAATTGCCGGAATACTCCAAGGATCGCTGCTACAGCTGAAATATTCGGTCAATTGATACCAGGTTATTTTAAGATTTTAAGACCTGATGATGGGCTGGAGCCAGATATTTTTTATTATTCAAATGATATTGAACAACAAGAAGGAATTAAGAAAATCTTACAGAATTTATTAACTGAGAAATTCTTCGTCAGAGATATCGTGATTCTATCTCTTCGATCAGAAGAGAATTCAATCGCCTCAAAAATTCCAGAAGGAAGGTTGAAGTTTAAATTACATGCGTTTGATTCTAATTTTTGGAATAAAGATTTTATCTCTTATGGTTCTATTCATGCTTTTAAAGGGTTAGAGGCTCCGGTGGTAGTGGTGACTGATATTGATAAGATTGATACAGATATTTCAGCAGCACTTTTATACGTAGCAATTACACGCGCTCAAAATAGGCTGGTTATATTTGCTCACGATTCACTGAAAAAAGATGTGCTTAATATTCTTTTAAAACATAAGAATGAGGTGTGTAAAGCATGATTGATCACATAGGTACTCGTAACAAGATTGTGATGGGTTTGAAAGAAGAATTGATGGGGCCATCCTCAGCAGGCAAAGAGATTAATTGTGATGAAGAAATAGTCTTTACTAATTTAGCAGAATCCATTGGTCCCTGGAGACAGAAAAAGAACGGTGAGGAAGTCCTCTGTAGAGATACCCCTTGTAAAAGATATGGCGTCGCAGTTTTATATCCTTTTAAGACACCCCTTGAGATGGAGCCCCAAGAAACTAATGTCGGCAAAGATTCTAGTGAGACAGAAGCGGTAAGTATTGTTGATGATCTTCAAGATAAAAAGAGTACATTAACCAGCGATATTATTAAGGATATCGAGGCAGTTGATCAACGGAAATCTATTGAGAGGGAAGTTGATCCAGAAGATTTTGATTTGTCGACGGCTAATTCATATAAGCCCAATAGTATGGGGATAAGTTTTCTCGTCCGCATGTCTCAAGGATCGAAATTGTATGTTGAAGCTGTCGGTGGGAGGTATACGGCTAAAACTGTGCGGGTTGGGAAAAAAGATTTTATATGGTGGCTAAGAAGCCCAGTTAAAATTGTTTCAATCTTTTCTAGCGATAATATTTGTTCGACTGATTCGGGTATTGTAAAACCTGTTTCTGTCGATTCACAGAATACGAATCAGTTTGATTTAAGAATTGAATTGTTTGCTAGAAAGCAGAAGAGTGACCCAAGGCAGAGTTTAGTAACAGTCTGTTTAATTAACCGGAGCAGGCAGCATGGAAAATTTGATGAAGCCTGTTTGTTCCAATCGGGTTTTAAGGTAAGTATTCAATCTCCCGATGGTCAAGCGGGTATTCTTCCTTATCCTCATTCGGAAGGCAGGATTTTAGATCCAGAGGAGCAAAGCCTGGCTCTTTTATACAGAGAATCTGAAACCTTTGCCGTCGGTCATGGCTGTGCTGCAAACTGGCCGAATGAAATAGGTGAAGCTAAAGTCACAGCTGTCTCAGCTGAATGTTTACCTTCTTACGAAGCACCTAGTATTACTCCTGATATAAGAAAGGCTGATGGCTCATTGTTAGAAATAAATATGAAAGCATTAGCTGGAATTGATAAAGATAATGATGGTTTTAAGGAGTTAGAGGATCTTCTGGATGCTTATTCACAATGGATTGAAGAAAGGAAAAAGGAGGTTTCTCAATTAAAGGGAATTTTTACCGCTGTTGCTTCCCGGCATATTCAGGCGCATGAAAAGTGTTTTGAAAGAATAAAAGAAGGGATGGACTTTATAAGAAGTAACTCAAAACCATTGCAGGCCTTTCGTCTAGCCAATCATGCAATCCTCCAACAACAATTACGAAGCCGAGGAGAATCTCGCAAAGCAAATTATGACTCTCAAACCCGGCGTATTATATTTTCAGAGCAGTCTTCAGAACCGGATTTTGTAAATTTGCCAACGAACAAAGGGAAATGGCGTCCTTTTCAAATAGCTTTTTTGCTAATGTCTTTAAGATCGACAAGTGGAAAAAATGATTTAGAACGGAAAATTGTTGAGTTGATCTGGTTCCCAACGGGTGGAGGTAAGACAGAAGCATACTTAGCTTTGGCTGCGTATACTATTTTCTTGCGTCGGCTTGAAAATCAAAATGATATGGGTGTTAATGTGTTAATGAGGTACACGTTGAGATTATTAACAACACAGCAATTTCAACGGGCATCGTCGCTGATTTGTGCGATGGAATATTTGAGGGAGAAAAGTCGAAATGAATTGGGGGATGAGGAATTTTCAATAGGTATATGGGTAGGGTCTGGCAATACACCAAATACCCGTTCCAAAGCAAAACAGGATTTACGAAAGTTAAGGAGGGACGAAGACGCAGAAAATCCATTTGTTCTTACGAAATGCCCTTGGTGTAGAGCTCAAATGGGACCTTTGCGTGGAAGAAATATAAGAGTTCCAGACGCGTTTAAAGTTTTAGGATATGTTGAAAAAGAACAATCCATTGCTTTTCGCTGCCCCGATGCCACATGCTTCTTTTCAAGAGATTTACCAATTTATGTGATCGATGAGGATATTTATGAAAAACGACCTTCTATGATCATTGGAACAGTTGATAAATTTGCTCTACTTGCATGGAAACCCGAATCCAGGGCAATTTTTGGGATAGATCATTCCGGGGAACGTTTTTGTTCGCCCCCATCGCTAATTATTCAAGATGAACTGCATTTGATTTCTGGTCCGCTTGGTTCTATGGTTGGTCTTTATGAAGTATTAATTGAAGAACTATGTACTGATCGCCGGGATAGGCATAAACCTGTTTTTCCCAAAATTATATGCTCTACTGCTACGATCCGGCGTTATGAGAAACAAATAAAAGATTTATTTGGCCGGGAGCAAGCTTCATTATTCCCTCCACCAGGATTAAGTATTCATGATTCATTCTTCGCAAAGTATGCCAGAGATGCTGCAGGCAATTTGAAAAGGGGGAGAATTTATGTTGGTGTTCATGCCCCTGGTCTTGGGTCTATGCAAACAGTGCAAGTCAGAACCTTCTCTGCTCTATTGCAGGCACCGGTGATTTTATCTCCAGAAGAAAGAGATCCGTGGTGGACTTTGTTAATATTTTTTAACAGTTTGCGGGAGTTAGGAACAACCTTGTCATTGATCCAGTCTGACATTCCTGATTATTTTGAAGTAATGCGTCAGCGGTATGGTTTAGATTATAAAAACATGCGCCGCTTTTGGCATCTCAAAGAATTAACAAGCCGTTTAAAAGATGATGAAGTGCCGTTGGCTATGTCTAAACTGGAAACATCAACTACTACGGCAGGGGAGCATCCTGTCGATATATGTTTAGCTTCAAATATTATTGAAGTTGGAATTGATATTGATAGGCTTTCTGTGATGTCGATAGTTGGTCAGCCGAAAACAACTTCACAATACATTCAGGTGTCTGGACGCGTGGGGCGTTCTTGGTGGGAGCGTCCGGGATTGGTTGTTACACTATACAGTGTTTCAAAACCGCGTGACAGATCGCATTTTGAGAAATTTAGAAGTTATCATGAATGCCTTTATGCACAAGTAGAGCCTACTACGGTTACACCCTTTTCCTCCCCAGCAATTGACAGGGCACTTAATGCAATAATGATCGCTTACGTCCGTCAATTGGGAAATATAGATAATATCCGGAGTCCATATCCTTTTCCTTTGAATCTCATTGAAGATTTTAGAAAAATCATTATGCCTCGCGTTCGTATGGTTGATCCCGAAGAAGCTGCTAATGTGGAAAGAGTTTTTAATAAGAGAGTGGAACAATGGAAACGCTGGCAAAGAAATATCTGGACAGCGTCTTCTAAGAGTTCTGATCTGCCGCTTATGAAAGAAACGGGCTCTTATGTCACAAGGCAACAGGCTAACTTATGCTGGATGATACCAACGTCAATGCGTAATGTTGATTCGGAATGTCAAGCAGAGGTAACACAATTGTATTTAAATTCAGATGTGGAGAATAACAATGCCTAGAGGGCCAATTCGCCGGGGTCAGCTCATTACTCCTTTTGGAACAGGAGCAATGATAATAGTGAGAGACGGAACATCTTTAATATGTTCTGGCTTAGATCATTGGTATAAACGTGAGGACTTAACAGAAGACAGCCGGAGTATCGATCCTGATGAATATTTAATTGATGAATGGAGACTGCAGCGTTTGTTACGGGTAGATAGTCTTCGCTTGCCACCAGATTACCGGAAGAGGAAACAGTATCAGGATGACCAAATGAATTTGTATTTAACAGTGCCTTTCTTAAGATTCCCTCAATATCATTTTTGTCCTTTATGTAAGAAATTAACAGTTGTTTTACTTACCAGAAGAGATAAAGAATGTTGTGATGAGTGCCAGAAAAAAGGCAGAAAAATATATCTGGTACAAGTCCCCTTTGTGGCAATGTGTGATCGAGGACATTTACAAGATTTTCCCTGGCAGGAGTGGGTTCATAAGTCATCTCAACCATCGTGTACTAAAACGATGAGGTTAATAGCAACAGGTGGCTCAACACTGGCTTCGCAGACGATAATTTGTGAATGTGGTGCTAAGCGGAATCTCTCACGCATTACCGAAGGAAGTCCGGATGAAACAAAATCTTATCTCAGTGAGCATTTGGATGCCGCCAAGAAAGTTTTTACCTGCCAAGGGAAGAAACCATGGCTAGGGATCGGAATAGATGATGCTGGGGACACTTGTGATAGGCCTTTGAAAGGGTCGCTTAGAAGTGCATCAAATTTGTATTATGCACATGTACAAAGTTCAATATATATCCCTCGAGGAGATAGTTCTATTCCGTCCGATTTAATACAATTATTAGAGCAGCCTCCTTTATCTACGTTGATTCATTTATTAAAGGGAGTAAAGGAAGATATTAATCCAGTTGACCTGAGGCAAATTCATAGAGAGCTGTTACAACCATTTACTGATGACGAAATATCTGCGGGGCTCAAAAGAATATTTAAAGAGGCGTTTTTAAATAGCAACAACCGGACGGGTTCAGTTAATGAGGATGAGCACACAGCATTCCGGCGCGTAGAATTTGAGATTTTAAGATTTCCTAGGACAGAAGATCAGTTATCTATCAGAGTTCCTAAAATGAGTGACTATGATAGAGCAGTTTCTCATTATTTCTCACGAATCACACTTATTGACAAATTAAGGGAAACGCGCGTATTAGCGGGATTTTCAAGGATATTCCCTGAGGATGGCCGTGCCGTTCATGAACGTCAATCATTGTTATGGCGTAATCCTCCCGAAGGATTGAATTCTGGCTGGCTGCCAGGATATAAAGTATTTGGCGAGGGGATTTTTTTAGAAATCAATGAGTCAAAATTGAAAGTGTGGGAAAAGCAAAAAGAAGTTTGTGACCGTGCCCAAAAGCTCGAGAGAAATTATTATAAATTAAAAGAAAGCAGGCATTTGTTTGAGAAAGCTATTACCCCTAGATTTGTGTTATTACATAGTTTAGCCCATCTGATTATTAATCAAATGACATTTGAGTGTGGTTATAGTTCTGCTTCTTTACGTGAGCGTTTATATGTCTCTGCTGATGAGGAATTTCCTATGGCAGGAATTCTTATATACACTGCAGCCGGAGATGCAGATGGAAGCATGGGCGGGTTAGTTAGAATGGGAAAGCCAGGATATTTTGAGCCTGTTTTAATTAAAGCTTTGGATAAAGCAAAGTGGTGTTCAGCTGATCCTGTTTGTATGGAAATGGGAGATAGCGGGGGACAAGGTCCAGATTCCTGTAATTTAGCAGCGTGCCATAATTGTGAGTTAGTTCCTGAAACTGCCTGCGAGGAATTTAATAGATTCTTAGATCGCGCATTTGTTATAGGAGATAATAAAAATACTAACCTGGCTTATTTTAAATAATAAGAATTAATTTAAAAGGTAGAGAAAATTTAATGCCGAATTCTAAAATAGAAAATACTATTCCGCTAATATCTTTTTTTACAGGGGGAGGATTTCTGGACATTGGTTTTGAGCAAGCCGGCTTTCAAGTGGTATGGACTAATGAGGCTAATGCCGATTTTGCAGGGATGTATGAATATGGAATAACTAAATGGAGGCAGTCAATTGATCCACATGCAGAGGAAGCGCGGATTAGTGACACGCGAAGTATAGAAAACATTTCATCGCCAGAAATTATAAAAAAAGCCTTCTCGAACGGTAAGCCAGATTTTTTTGGTGTAATTGGAGGCCCTCCTTGTCCAGATTTTAGTATCGGTGGGAAGAATCAAGGAGGTAAAGGAATTAATGGCCGATTATCAAAGACATATGTACGTAAAATCTATAAACTTAAGCCAACTTTTTTTATTCTCGAAAATGTGCCAGGATTGTATAAAACGAAAGTTCATCGTGAATTTCTGAGTAAATTGGAGCGCGGTTTAGAAGCAAGAGGATATTGTCTTGACCTTAAAATAATTAATGCGCTGGAACTAGGTGTCCCTCAAGATAGGGAAAGATTAATTATGGTTGGTATTAAACGAAGTTACGTTGCTAAATGTTTAGGACGTAAAATTCCATGTAATGAGCGTGATTGGTTTCCGTGGCCAGTTAATGAGAAATATAAAGATGCGAAACGCAAGTTCTTATGGCCAACCATTGTTGAGAATGGGACTCCCCCCTCAAGACCTTCAAATATTCCTTTGGAACTTACAGTATATTCCCTGTTTAATTCTAAAAGTGATCCTTTGAAACAGTTAAATGGGACGGATTGTTTTAAGCCCTATTCCAAGAAGTTTCTGATTATTAAGGAGGGGGACACACAAAGGAAGTCGTTTAAGAAATTACACAGGTATCGATTCAGCCCAACCGTTTGTTATGGACATAATGAGGTGCATTTACATCCTTGGGAAAAAAGGAGGTTGAGCGTGCGAGAGGCAATGAGGATACAGGGGGTGCCGGATAGTTATTCATTACCTGAGAAATCCCCACTATCTTATAAATTTGCCATCGTTTCAAATGGTGTGCCGGTCCCATTAGCATACGAAGTTGCAAAGACTCTGCGAAAATTTTTAGAAAAAGGACAAGGGTAAGCAGAAATGGCAATTCATAATACTTCATACGACGCTGCTAACACTGCAGTAAGGGCATATCTTACTGAAATCGGAGCAAAGTATTGGGGCCGCACCTTTAATACAGGATCAGGATCGGGTAAAACAGTATGGTTAAGTATTAAAAATGAAATTTTTCAGGGGGAATGTTGTTATTGCGGGATTCGCTCTGATAAATTACAGATCGAGCATTTAATTATGTTTAATAGGGAAGAATACGGTCTTCATCATCCTGGAAATATAGTTCCCGTATGTTTTATATGCAATAAGAGAGGAAGAGATGGAAATGGAAAGCATGTTGGCTGGGAAGAACATTTAAAAAGAGTTTGTGAAAAAAATAACGATATTCTCAGTTTTGAATTCAGGAAAAATAGGATATTGAAACATATTACTGAAGGTAAGTTTTCTTATCCTAAACTTGGTGAAAATGAAAAACATGCCATTAGGGTAATAGCCGAATCAATTTATCATAGTATTACTGGAGAAATAGATAAGTCATTAAAATTATATGACAAAATAACTGACGCTTTTGTAACCAATTCAAAATAGGCTATGGATATATGGTCTAAAGAAAAACGAAGTTATGTTATGTCCAGGATTTTAGGGACAAACACTCAACCTGAGCAAAGAGTGAGGAGAATTCTTTCTTCTTTAGGATACCGCTTTAGGCTGCATGTAAAAATAATGCCTGGAAAACCAGATATTGTCTTGAAAAAATATAATGCGGTAATATTTGTTCATGGTTGTTTTTGGCATCTTCATTCTAATTGCCGCGATGGAACTATACCTAAAACACGAGTCGAATATTGGAGGAATAAACTTCTTCGTAACAAAGAAAGAGATGTACGGCATATTAGAGAACTGCGACGACAGGGTTGGAAGGTCCTTCGATTGTGGGAATGTGATATCGAAAAGAAACCAGAAAAAATATTGGCCCGAATTAAAACTTTCTTAGAGTAATTGACTTGAAATATGAAACAAATACGTAGTTTGGGTGATGAAAGAGTTGCACATTTTTGCACTAATTGTGCAAATCATGTAGAAACCCGGGATCATGTTCCTCCGAAGGTTTTTCTGGACGAGCCTTACCCTGAGAACTTGCCCGTGGTCCCTATGTGTAGATCTTGTAATTTAAATTCTTCAAAGGATGAAGAATATTTAGCTTGTTTAATTGAATGCGTAATTGCCGGAAAATGTGATGGTATAAAGCGTTCAAGAATTCAAAGAATTTTAGAAGGTAAGCCGGGGTTAAAAGTGAAGTTACAAAAAGCGATGAGGGTTATCGATGGCAATACATTTTTCGAAGTCGAACAGGAACGTATGAGAAATGTTGTTCTAAAGGTTGCAAATGGTCTTGCGATGTATGAACTTCACTCGCCACAATATGATCAGGCTTCGGAAGTGGCCATTTTACCTTTAAGTATTCTTACCGAAGAACAATTAGATAAATTCGAAATGCCTCCTATGCCAGTTCTTTGGCCTGAAGTGGGTAGCCGTGGTATGGATCGCCTTGCTAGAACTTTTCCTTATTCGGAATGGATTATCGTCCAGCCAAATAATTTCAGATATCTTGCATATATGGGACCAAGAATGAGTATCCGTATGGTAATTAGGGAATACCTAGCTTGTGAGATTATTTGGTAGATGTTTAAATATTAAAACCATAATGGAGGAATCGAATGAGCGAATATCCGAATCTAAATAAACGTTTAAACATTAAATCCATCAATGCCAAGACGATGTCTTTAGAGGATGGTTCGAAATGGCAATTCTTGCCCAACATGGCTCCTCCTGAATCGTGGGGATCGGGTGATGAAGTTGTCGTCGAAAAAATAGAAGGTAAGTTTCAATCAAATGTTTTGCACAGAGTCATTAACAAAACCAAAAAGAATCAGGATAGATCAGCCGTTTATCAAGGCGGCGGTATCAGCAAAAGTCAAATTATCGATATCAATAAATCTTTAAAAGCCTACCCGGATGAAAGGCTTGATAGAGAATTGGAGATTGAGAAACTACTCGATGATGGCTGCATTCTTCTGAGTGATCAGTCAGTGTGGCAATTATCAGGAATAGCTTCCAAGCGGACTGGAGATTGGACTGCTGGTCAATCGGTCAAAATTTCCAAAGGCACTTCGATTTTGAAAACATATAATGTTAAGAATCTGGATATAAATAAAACCATGCTCGGAAACTTTGTAGGATTTCAAGGATGAACGATATGACTTCTCCAATCCCGAAGAAGGTCATGAGTCTTGAGAAAGAGAAGGTTTATCTTAAGGCCCAGGCCGATGTTTTGATCAAAACGATTCTTGGCTCGAAGAAGAAAACGGCTTTCGATGTGGCTTTCTTTATCAGACAAGGATTCGAGAATTGGAAGAAGGATGGACTCGGTTCGAGTTTCAGGGCTTATCTTGAAAGACTTGTTGAGGTGGGGAATTGCAAGGATAAATCAAAGACCTTCAAACTCGCATATTATGTTGCGCGTGTTTTCGAAGACTTGATTGAAGAAAAGAACCGGGCCTTAGCTTTCGAGTCGTATAGAAAAATTGCGAACGCTAAATTGTTTTATAAAAAAACTTTATCGAGAGAAGAGAATGAACAGCGTAATAGGCAATGGCAGAATGAATTGCGCAGGGAAGTGGAAGGAGCGACTGTTGTCAGAGAAGACTTCGAGGAAAAGAAATTAGATTTCGATGCGATTTTACCTCAACTGCTCAAAAAGGGGTATGTAACTGAGCGATATCATGTGAATTCTGATTTTAAAGGTTTTGATGATGAATTCAAAAGCTCGCTGTCTCAATACGGCGAGGATCAATTCAGTCAGATTCAGGATTTATTACGGATTCAAAGGAAAAAAGATTCCCGCGTCATTTCTAGCACCCAAATCCCTTATATGATCAAAAAGATTCAAAAGAGAAACAGTGTCTATGAGGAGGAGGCGAGGGAGCCAGATAGGGCTATTATCACTTATAGCAATATGAAAGAATTCATGCAAAAGGTTAAAGAGTACCTTAATCCTAAAGTCGGAGATCGATTAAAAATAGAAATAGAATAACTTTATAAATAATCCTCATTCAAGTCCTCTGCTGGGCCATCCGGCAGGGGATTTTTTATTTCTCCGGTTTCTTTCCTGCCAATAAGTTTATTTCCTCAAAAATAACCATTTTCTTGGCCTTTAATGGCATTCCAAGAATCGCCCATTTTTTTAAATATACATAAACTATTGCATCACATCAACTTATTGAAAGATGCATTTAACCTATAATAGGCAATATTAAGGGTTGAGCGCCTTGTGGTTCGCATGCGAGCCATAAAAAGGCTCTCAGAAGAAAAAACCTATAATAGTGGAAATACCTGGGAATTAAATAATGGTTCGCATGCGAACCATGGAAGGGAGGTGAATAGAAGTAAGGAGGTTAATTAACAATAGGAGGAAACGCAAATGAAAATCGAAACAATCAACATCAACAGAATTAACCCGGCTGCTTATAACCCAAGAGTTGACTTGAAGCCGGGGGATAAGGAGTACGAGAAGTTGAAACAAAGCATCAATACCTTCGGTTATGTAGAGATTTTGGTCTGGAATTGCCGCACTGGAAACCTTGTGGGCGGCCACCAGAGGCTCAAAATCCTGCGTGAACAAGGGGTAGAAGAGGTTGAGGTCAGCGTTGTTGACCTCGATATAGAGAAAGAAAAGGCCCTGAATCTGGCCTTAAACCGCATTGAAGGAAGCTGGGATCAGGACAAATTAGCCGCTTTACTCAGTGAGTTAAAGCAGATCCCGGATTTCGATACGGGTTTAACCGGATTCGAGTTGCCTGAAATCAACAAAATCCTAAGAGAGTTTGAAGAGGCTCAAGAGGATGGCTTCAATGAAGCCGTTGATCTCAATGCAAAAGCCATAACATCTCCCGGAGATTTAATCGAATTGGGCGCTCACCGGATTCTATGCGGTGACTGTTCAAATCCGGAAGATCTGGCGCGGCTGATGGGCGATCAAAAGGCCGGTATGGTTTTCACGGACCCGCCATACGGATGTTCTTACGACAGCAGTAAACGTCCTGTCGGTCCTCACGGCGGTAACGGAAAATCAAAATGGTCCAAGATCGAAAATGATGATCTTCCTCAACCTGAATATGAACAGTGGTTGAGGAAGGTTTTGCAACACAGCAGTTCCCACCTGGCATCCGGCGCACCAGTCTACATCTGGAACGGCAGCCGGCAGTTTGGACCGATGTATGAAATCCTTCTCGACGAAGGGTTTCATGTGTCGTGCGTTATAACCTGGGCGAAAGAAAGTTTCGCGCCTGGTTACTCGGATTATCACCAGAAAACAGAGTTTTGTCTCTATGGATGGAAGGAAAACAATGGTGCCCATAAGTTTTATGGAGCCAATGATGAGACAACTCTGTGGGAGATAAAGAGAGATGCAAGAAACAGGGCAATACATCCAACACAAAAGCCTGTGGCCTTGGCTCACCGGGCAATCCGGAATAGTTCAAGAGGCGGTGAAATTGTGCTGGATATGTTTCTGGGATCAGGAACGACGTTGATCGCTGCTGAAGGTCTCAAGCGGCGATGCTACGGGATGGAGAAATATCCTCCCTACGTTGACGCTATCGTCAAACGATACGTTCAATTGGTGGGAATCGATAAAGTTCCAAAGGACATCCTGATCAAGTACCAAATCCAGAAAGAAGGCGGAGGCGGGTACTTTTTGTAATGAAAAAAGAAATTCTGAAAGGAGGTGAATGAAGATGAGCCCAAATAAGTTACCGCGTTATGTTCAAACGGTTCTGTGGGGAATTAAGAAAGGTATTTCCCCATGCCGGATACACAAAACATGGCGTCAGGATTGTGTCGCGGCATTGGTAAGCGAAGGATATTCAATCGTAGAAATTGCACGACTCTTTTGCAGATGCCAGAGAACAATCAAGAAGGACCTAAAGAATGTTTCCAAGGTGAACAGTGCACGTTTTGCATCGGAGTTTGCAAACGTTGCGGACCTTGAAAACAAAATTACGAAAAGGAGGTTGTTTATTGATTAAACCGGAATCCCTTCAGTCTGCGGTCATTACGGACGCAGACTGAAGGGACCAAAACAGGAGGAAACAAAAATGGAAAACACGAATGAAAACAGTAAGGAAGAACTGTCTGTTTATGAACTTCTTAAACAGATCAAAGAAGGGGCGTTCAATCCAAGGATGTTAACGCCGGAGCAACGACAGGAATGTGTCGAGGTCTTGAGGATGGAAGGTCAGACTCACGCCACAATTGCCGAGTTGCTCAAGTGGAACATCAAAACGATCAAACGTGATTGGGATGACATCAGAAGCAAGAATGCGACGAAGCCATCTCCGGAACTTGCTTTACGGATGATCGCGGAGTTGATCGAAAAAGCGGGTGCCAAACACGATCATTTGACGCGGTTGGCGCGTTCAAAGGAAGGTTCGGTACAAGAGAAATCTCAGGCTGAATTTTACTCATGGAAAGTTGTGCAGGAGGCGGCACAACTTCTACAAAGTCTGGGATATTTACCTAACCAAGCGGCCAAATTCACCGGAGATGTATACCATCACCACGACAATGAAGCTCAAACTGATCCTAAGGAGATGAAGAAAGAAATAGAGAGGATCGAGAGGATCATTGCCGAGGAAGGTAAAGATGACCCGGCGATTAAGGTGCAGTTGGAGGACATCAAGAAGAAGGTCGAATTGATCGAACTAGGTCAACAGATCAAAGATTTGTCGAGTCAGGTTTCCGGCGAATCTACAAAAGGAAAGGAGAATGAAACCAATGGTTAACTTCAAAGAAATCGGGAGGACGAATATCATGGTCTTTGCCAAGATGTATTTCTCCCACTACTTCAAATGTAATTCGTGCGATTTCCATCGGGAATTGTGCGGATTACTGGAACAGATGACGAAAGATCGCGGAGGGCGGTTGGCAATTGCCGCTCCCCGCGGTAGTGCCAAGAGTTCGTACGTTGGCATGATTTACGTCCTGTGGTGTGTCTGCTACTCGAGAGAGAAATATATCATTCTGCTCTCGGACACCACTGAGCAGGCGGAGGGGCTCCTTTCACACGTTAAGAAGGAGTTGGAAGAAAATGAAGTCTTGAATCGCGATTTCCCTGATGTTTGTATAACGGAAAACGACGGGAAGATGTCCAATTGGAAGAAGGATGAAATAATGACCAAAAACGGTATCAAAATAACGGCCTTGAGTGCCGGTCAGAAAATACGCGGCCGTAGAAATCAACAGCACCGGCCGACTTTGATCATTCTCGATGATATAGAAAACGATGAGAATACACAAAGTCCGGAATCAAGAGAGAAGTTATACGACTGGTTTACCAAAGCCGTCATGAAATCCGGGTCGAAAGATACAAATGTTATCTTCGTCGGAACTATTCAACATGATGACTGCCTTTTAGCAAAGTTTACGAAGGATGAAACTCCCGGATGGCAAAAGAGAATTTATCGAGCCGTTAATTCTTTCGCCAAACGTGAGGACCTTTGGGCGAAATGGGTCACAATCTACCATAACCAAAATTGTTATGGGGAAGATAGTGGTCCCAAAGGCGGTGCTGAGTTCTTCAAAGATAATAAGAAGGACATGCTCGAAGGCGTTGAGGTGCTCTGGCCCGAAAAAGAATCTTATTACGATTTAATGGTCATGCGCGAAGAGGAGGGTGAGGGCAGTTTCAATTCAGAGAAACAAAATAGTCCCACCGACCTTAAAGAAGCTATCTTCAAATTGGATAAGGTTCAATACTGGGATGATCTTTACAAATCGGAAGAGGATTTGATAAGAACGTTCGGTGAGAAACTCTCCTTCTACATCGCATGTGATCCCAGCTTGGGGAAACAGGGAAAACGCGGAGACTTTTCCGCGATCCTTGTGGTAGCCAAGCATGCCGACACGGGAAAGATTTACGTCCTGATTGCGGATATTGCTAAACGCAGTCCGGAGAGCATCGTGACGGCGATCATTAGTTACGGAGAGTTTTACAAAAGGATTCAAAAGGTCTTCATCGAATCGAATCAATTCCAAGAGCTACTGGTGAGGGACATTGAGGAAAAATCTTATCGGGATGGGGTATCTCTATCGGTCGTGAGGGTCAACCATTCCTGCGATAAGGTTGCCCGGATACAATCTCTTGAACCTTGGGTGCATGGAGGTAAAATACTCTTTGCCCGCAGCCAGAGGCAATTGGTTGATCAATTGATCCACTTTCCTAAAGGGGCGCATGATGATGGCCCTGATGCATTGGAGATGGTTGTCTCAGGGGCCAAGGGTGATCAGAAGAGGGTCATATTCATGGACCTGACTTCCCGCAGTTCCTACTATGACGATGATGACGACGATGATGAAGGTTACTGTGTAAACAGTGTCTTATAAAGGAGAGAGTTTTATGGCCATCGGTATGAAGAGGACACAGAGTCTCTATAAATCTGTGTCCTCTTCTCTTTTTAATCGCCTGTCTCAGATGTCCCTTGAGGGACATTGAGAGAAAAAGTAGGCATGGCTGCAAAATGAGAGGGACATTTTATAGCCGTCGATATTGCAAGCATTTAGGAAATTTTGTCCCTTTTTGAAATAGACAAAAAGGACAGGTTTTAAAATCTTTGTCCCTGTTTTTGTCCCTTAAAACTGGCCAGAATTTGGGATATGAAGCGGTCTTTACAATCCGGAAAAAATTTGTTATCGTAATAAACAATTGTGGAAGATCATGGCGATATGTGAGGGTGAGACGGTATTCTAGTCCCCCCACGGACCCCAACTTTCTTCAAATAATTAAAGTGTACATTTAGAATAAGTTGGGGTGTTATGTCGAGTCGAAGACTCGACGCACCCCAGTGAGTTAGTCCTACGAGGTACATCGACTCACTTGAGTCAATCGCGACAGAATATGTTAATCATAATTCGTAGTAAAATTAATTCAGAAAACTTAAAGCAAGTGGCAGAGGATTTAAAAGGCTACATCAAAGTCGTTGTGGATATCCGACGAAATATTTTATCTGCGGGCGGAGAAAAGCATGTGGATGGGGAACAACTTCTTTTAAAAGATGGCAGTCGTCAGGAAGATCTTTGGGGAGCTGGTTTGGATTTGGAGACGGATGAAATGGATTTTGATTCTATGATAAATTTACGACCGACGCAAAACGCCAGCCGGGAAGTATTGGATCCTAATATCCGGAAGCAAGTCGAATCGATCACACGGTCGTTATTAGAGGGTAAATAATGGGTGCTAAAGCATTAACATTGAATATTGCCGTCAATTTAGGTCGTTTGTGCCGCTGGTCTATGGAAGGCCGCAGAGCAAGGGTGGATCAATTTTTAAGTGAAACACAAGAGTATTTAAAGGCACTGGAGGCGGCTCCAAAATCAGCGCGGTTTTTACCTACTTATGAATGGTTTAAAAAAGATTTTGAGGTTCTCAGCCACAATGTTCAGATGGATGCCAATTGGGCTGAGTCCATGTTGACGTGGGCAAACATTTTGACCCATAGAGCATCATTAATTTAATTTCTTTGATTCTCTTTTAAACAGCTGGGGAGTACAAATCCCGTGACTGTCCTGATAAAATTGATCGAAATAAAATATACCCCTTGCGGATAAGACTGCGGGGGGTTTTTGTTTAATAATAGGGCTCCGTCCCCGGTGCCCTTAAATATTTATCTATGAATTTCCTCTGGAAGAATAAACGATTTCTTATTTATCTTTCTGCGATATCGATCATTGTTTTTGCAGGGACACCCTATTTCCATCGCTTAACATCCATAAAAGCGCTGAGTCGTTTAGTCTTCTCAAAAAAACCTACCGAGGTAAAATCTTTTAATATCGTTAGTGAGTATCAGGGTGGTTCTTCTCGCATTGAAGTTCTTCTTCCTAAAAATTATAATCCTAATAAACGCTATCCAGTTCTTTATATTCTTCCGACGGTTCCTCAGAGATGGGATTATTGGTGGAATGGCGGAATGATGGAGGCTGTTGAATTAAAAATCGCTGATAAATATAATTTGATTTGTGTTTATCCATTTATTAAAAAAATGCCGTGGTTTGCGGATCATCCGACTGACCCGCTGATTCGTCAGGAAAGTCACATTATTAAAGCGGTAGTGCCCTATGTTGATGCAAATTTTTCGACTATAACTGCTCCTGAGGGACGGTTTCTTTTGGGAATTAGTAAATCTGGCACGGGTGCATATACGCTTTTGTTGAAACACCCGGACGTTTTTGGCAAAGCTGTTGGATTTGACGCTCCTTTGATGTGTGATACGATCTATCAAGTCCCGGGGCTCAAACTTGAGGAGATTTATGGGACAGATGAAAATTTTAAAAAATATTTTGTTCCTGACCTTTTTGCTCAGAGGGCAGCGATTTTGCGCGGTAAGTCACCACGAATTATTTTATTGGGTTATGCGGATCTCCTCAATCATCTCGCCCAGGCGCATGCTCTTCTTAATAAAATGGGAATTCCGCACATTTATGATGTTCAAGTTCGGCGCCATCATAATTGGCAAAGTGGGTGGTTTAGTCCAGCGGTAAAATATCTGATGGATAATGAATAAAGGGGGAATTGATTTAATGAAAAATTTAATCGAGAAATTTTTTAAAAGTGTTTGGATCCCCTTTGTTTTATTTGTGGTTATTGCGATTTTGGGGATTATTTGTGCGGCGCTCATTTATCCACATCAAGATTTGTTTTATACGAATAAAGTATCTTATAATTTTTGGAAGAGTGCTTCTATTATAGTGCGACAATCAGTTATTTGGATTGCTGGGATGATAGTTTTTTTATCAGTTATTTATAAAATACGAAATAGGATGTTGGTTCCTTTGTTTTATAGTGTTGTAATCTTTGTTTTGGTTTTTGGAATTCAAAATTATATAAAACGGGGTGTCGGTGGGCGGTTTGTTGATTTTGAAGAGGTCGATCGAGATATTCGAGGTGATCTAAAACAGTTCGCCTCGAAGTTAGAAGATTTCAAGGCAGACTATGGACATTATCCTTCTAATTTGGAAGAAATCAGGAGGAGAGGATTTCATTATCAAACAATCTTCCCAAATGACAAGAATGGCCGCCCGCTGTTTCCAGAAGATTGGCCCATTCATTATCAGGTCAGTGAGGATGGGCAGGATTATGATTTGCGAAGCGGTGGAGTTGATTTTAAGTTGGGGACTGTTGATGATATCGTTTGGAAGCTTTTTAATTCGAAATCAGAGGCGAAGCCTTTTTAGGTGAGTAGTAAACAGGTTCGGAACCGTAACGGTACCGGGTACCGAGGGGACAGGTATGCACCAGTGGGACGGAGCCCTATTAATTTCAATGTTTGCTTTGATTAGCTCCATTAGTAAATAATAGGGCTCCGTCCCTAGTTTTACTGGGAAGGGCAATAAATAGAGCGAAACAAAGAAAGAGCGTTTTCATGAGCACGCAGTTTATTACTAACCAAGACAGATTGCTTTCCGATGTGGTGAATAATGTTTTGCCGTCATCGGAGAAATTGTATTTTCTTGTAGGGTATTTTTATTTTTCAGGATTCGAGGAGATTTATAAAAATGTCACCGATAAAGAAATAAAGATTCTTGTTGGCCTTGAGATTGAAAAAGACGTGGCTAATAAGATCAGAGAATTCGAAGTCATTGACGGGAATAAAATCCCCCGAGGCAAGTTAAGGGACAATTATTACAAGTCATTCGTTGAGCTTTTTAATGATACGGACTTTTTTGATTCAAAGCAAAAGCAGGATGCCTTTCGGTTGTTTCTTGAAAAGATCGAAAACGGTACCTTGCAGATCAGAAAAACAGAGCATCCCAACCATGCCAAGTTATACATCTTCGAAAATAAAAAAGAATTCAGTCAGGGTGGTGAATTTCCGGGGACGGTCATAACCGGTTCGAGCAATTTTACCCGTTCAGGCCTGCGCGGTAATTTTGAGATCAATGTTATTTCACGCGACTCCCGGAACTATTCCGAGGCGTATAAAATATTTAAAGATCTCTGGGATTCGGCAGTCAGGATAGTTGACAAGGATAACTTCAAAGATTTCCTTTTTAACGTTGTCGAGAAGATTTGGCTGGATAAGTTACCCAAACCCTTTCTGCTCTATGTCCGGGTGCTTGAAGAATACTTTTCCGAACGCGCGAAAGATTTTATTCGACTGCCGTCAGAAATAACTCGCAACAAATATATCAATCTCAAATATCAAATCGACGCGATTAAAAGGGCACTGGATATTATTGAGCGCCATAACGGTGTGATAATTGCTGATGTCGTTGGTTTGGGGAAAAGTATTATTGCATCGGCTGTCGCGCATAATTTGAACCTTAAGGCGGTTATCATCGCCCCGCCTCATCTTAAACATCAATGGGAAGATTATCATAATGAATTTGAGTTCCATGCCCGCATTTACAGTAGCGGGAAGATCGACCAGGCCCTTAAAGACCTCGATCATGATGAGGCTAAGTTGATTATTATCGACGAAGCGCATAAATACAGAAATGAACTGACCGAAGATTACGCAACTCTGCATAAGTTATGCCAGCGGAACAAGGTTATGTTATTAACCGCGACGCCGTTTAACAATCGGCCGCAAGACATTTTTTCAATGGTGAAATTGTTTCAGATACCGGCACGTTCTACAATCCAGACGGTTGACAATCTGTCATTTCAGTTTAAGCGGCTGGTCTTGGAGTATAAAAAAATCAAAGAGGAGCAGGATGACAAGAAGTTATCAGATACGGCGACAAAAGCCCGTGTCCGGGCAGTAGCCGATGAGATTAGAAATATGCTTTCGCCTCTTGTGATACGCCGATCTCGGCTGGATCTCGATGCGATTGACGAATACAAGGAAGACCTTAAACAGCAAAAAATCTCTTTCCCAAAGGTTAAAGATCCGGAAATTCTGGAGTATGCCTTAGGTGATTTGAGCGACCTTTACAAAGAAACATTGGAAACAATAGCCCCGGACGATGAAGATGCAGGCTTCGTCGGAGCTCGCTATAAACCGACAAGCTATATCAAGGATTTTGAGAAATACAAAGAGCGCATTGCCAAGGAAATGGGTGTTGATGAGAACCTGTTGAAGCAGACGCAAGTAAACTTGGCATTGTTCATGAGGCGGTTACTGGTCAGGCGGTTTGAAAGCTCCGTGTTTGCATTCCAGTCGACGCTCGATTCGCTTATCCATCAATCAGAGCTTATCCGGGATTGGTACAACAAGCTCGGTAAAGTGCCTATTTACAAAAAAGGCAAACTGCCTGATATAGACACGCTGATGGAGGCAACTGACGAAGACCTTGATGAGGATCTTAAAGGCGTGATTCTTGAAAAAGAGCTCAAAGATTATATTGAAAAGGGTTTGTGGCTTATCGATAAGAAAGAATTACGCAAGTCGTTCATCGAGCACGTCGAGAAAGATATTAAAATATTAAAGGAGATACGTGAGGAGTGGTTTGGCAAAGGTTTCCCTGCCGATCCAAAACTTGAACACTTCAGTGATATCCTGAAAAAGAAACTTAAGGCCGAACCTGATCGGAAAATCGTAGTTTTTACAGAGTTTGCTGATACAGCGGATTATCTGTACAAAGCATTAAAAGACAAACTGCGAGTATTCAAATACTCCGCACACGACTCGAGTGAAACAAATAAACGCGTAATACGAGAAAACTTTGATGCCGGGAATAGAACGCAGGTAAACGATTATGATGTGCTTATCGCGACAGACGCTATCTCGGAAGGTTTTAACCTGCATCGCGCAGGCGTCGTATTCAATTACGACATCCCCTACAATCCCACAAGGGTTATCCAGCGCGTTGGACGTATTAACCGTATCAATAAGAAGGTTTTTGATGAGCTTTATATTTTGAATTTCTTTCCAACCGCTACGGGCGAGGAAGAAACCAGAATCAAGCAGATCTCAACGTTAAAGATCGCTATGATCCATGCTCTTTTCGGCGAAGACACGAAAGTCTTAACCCGGGACGAGGAGCTCGAATCATATTTTGCCAAGCAATTGCGCGAAGCATTAAAGAACGAGGAAGCATTGTCGCCTGAGGTTAAGCACGAGAACTTTATTAAGAATTTGAGGTCATCCCAGCCGGAAGTAATCGATCAGGCGATGAGCGTGCCCAAACGATGCCGTATCAAACGGACTGCTAATAAAGATCGCTCCGGCGCAATCATATTCGGAAAGAAGGGCGAAGAGTATGCCTTCAAGTATGGCGCTAAGCCCGACGAGTGCATGGCCCTCGGAATAGCGGATGCATTAAGGTTATTTGAAGCAAATGTTTCTGAAAACGCTGAAAAGCCCAGTGACAAGTTCGAATCGATTTACGGGCCTATCGCTATGCGGCTATTTGTTAAGAAGACAGAGGTTGCCATGGATCGCGGCAAGACGGATGCCATAAATAAAGCCGAGGCACTCAAGGCAAAATTGCCCGATAAAAAGGATTATATAGAAGACCTGCTTTATGTCATGCGTGAGCTTGACGCCTTACCTGACCGTTACGCGAAATTCATCCGGGCGATCGATTTAAAGAACCTTGCCGATGATTTTAAGGATTTACAGAAGGAAGTTCCGCACAGCTATCTCGTTAATATCATCGAGCGCGAGAAGCAGATTGATGAAGGAAAAGAATCCCTCATATTGTCGGAGGAGTTAATTTAACAATGGATTTTAAAGCCAAATATAAACGAAGCGACTACCTCAATTTTTTCAGGAATTATCTTTTGCCTGAGGATTTTGATGACCAAAGCGAAGATGTGTCCCTTGGCTTTAAGCCCCAGCACATTAGCAAGGTGACTAAGATTGGCGAGGTGCCGTCTCTTGAGCTTAATATCTATGAGGTAACTCACCCCTCTGAAAACGATCCTCGAGTTTCCATATCTCGCGATGCTTTTCGCCTTCTTGCTCAATATGGAGTAAAGCGCGCATTGATAGTGTTTAATTCGGAATCATCATCGAATTTCAGGCTTTCTTTGGTCACGATCGACCTCAAATGGGAAGAAGGCAAAAGAGTTCAGAAAGAATACTCCAATCCCCGCAGGTATTCCTTCTTCTTGGGCCCCGAGACAAAAACGCACACTCCTGAAGAATATCTTGTTAAGCAAGGCCGGGTGAAAGATTTTGAAGATTTAAAGAACCGCTTCTCGATCGAGGTGGTCAATAAAGATTTTTACACGCAGATTGCAGTTCTTTTTACTCAGCTGGCTGGAGGCAAGCGCACGATTGGCCGTAAGTCTATCGATGCCGGAAGGGGGCTTCTTAACCTGCCATCTACGGTTGATGATACTTTGGATAAGGAATTTACCGTTCGGCTTATCGGCCGTCTCGTATTCTGCTGGTTTTTAAAGAAAAAAAGATCTGACAAAAATATCCCATTGTTACCAGAAGAACTTCTTTCGTCAGAAGCTGTCTCGGAAAACAAGAGTTATTATCATGGCATTTTGGAGCCGTTATTCTTTCAGGTTCTTAACACTCCGGTGGATAGTCGTGAGAAGAAATATCAAAACGCCCCATGGTCGCAGATCCCTTTTTTGAACGGCGGCCTTTTTACTCCGCATCACCACGACTTCTATGAGCCGGAACCTCTGGGCATTTCCAAACACATAAATACGCTTAAGGTTCCCGATCAGTGGATTAAAGAGTTGTTTGAAGTCTTTGAAGTCTATAATTTCACCATTGATGAAAATACCTCTGTTGATGTTGAGCTTTCTATTGAACCTGAAATGCTCGGTCGTATTTTTGAAAATCTGCTTGCCGAAATCAACCCGGAGACCGGCGAGACTGCGCGTAAAGCGACAGGGAGTTATTATACTCCCCGGCCGATCGTGGAATATATGGTTGATGAGAGCTTGAAGCAGTATTTGCTGACAGAGACCAAGCTGGATGAGAATAAGATTAAAAGTCTTTTGACCTATGAAGACCTTTCGGTAAAGCTTGCGGATTCCGAGCGGGAATCTGTGCTTATCGCTCTTGATGCTGTCAAAGTTATCGACCCGGCATGCGGTAGCGGCGCTTTTCCCATGGGCATCCTTCAAAAGATGCTACTTATTCTCCAGAAGGTAGATCCGGAGTCTGAATGGTGGCTGGAAAGAAAGCTTTCGCAAATCGAAAGCAAATTGCTCAAAAAAGAACTCGGGAAGAAATTAAAATCCGAGAACGTAAATTATGTTCACAAGCTCGGAATCATTCAGGGGTCGATCTATGGTGTGGATATACAGCCGATTGCTGTTGAGATTTCAAAGCTACGTTTCTTCCTGTCGCTTATTGTGGACGAAAAAGTAAATGACGCCAAAGAGAATCGTGGTGTTGAGCCGTTACCCAATCTCGAATTTAAATTTGTCTGCACCAACAGTCTTAAAGGATTGCCAAAGCAGGAAAAAAGCTCGGATCAGCTTTTCGAGACAGAAGACACGCAATCCATTAATGAGCTCAAGGACCTTCGGGACGAATATTTGCGCAGTTATGGGATTGAAAAAGAAAAGATACAGATAAAATTCTTAAAGATTCAAAAAAGGATGGTCGAGTTTTACTGGCAACGCATACTTAAGCCTCAGACGGATTTATACGGTAATAAAAGAGAGTTGAGAAATCAAGAAGAGCCAGAATTTACTCGCATGTTAAGCAGTTGGGACCCTTTTTCCGATGAACCTGTTGGTTGGTTTGATCCCGAATGGATGTTTGGGATCAAAGATGGTTTTGATATAGTTATTGCCAATCCTCCATATATATCTTCATATGGTAGGCAAGCACAGGATTTTAAGGCCGAAGATATTCAATATTACATCCAAAAATTTACTACTTTTTTACCCGTGGCCAAACGGAAGAATATATCCATAAATACGGTTATGTTGTTTATAGAATCAGGACACGGATTGTTGAAATCAAACGGATGCTTATGTTTTATTGTTGACCAAGCGCTTTTGAATGTCGACGTTTATTCTTATACCCGGGATTTTATCTTACAAAATTTTTCATTAACTCAAATTGTGACAGATTTAAATTTTCCGCAAGTCATTGCCGAAGCATGTATTTTATTATTCGATAAAATTAGCCCTATTCCAAAATATGATTTTTTGTGGAAGAAAAAAAATGTAAACACGCTTGGTGATAAGGTATGCATAGGTCAAATTTTGGACAATAACCATAAATTCTCTTTGAGTATCTTTGATTCTTTGATGGTAAAGATTGAGCGCGACTCCACGCCATTATACAAATGTGTCGAGACGTTTACTGGAATGCAAATAATCCCTGAATATTTTTTGAGTGATGATGATAATGTTCTAAGTGGTAAGAAATGGCATAAAGCAGTTTTTTCAAGTAACATTGAACGCTATAGGATTATTTGGCCAAACGAAAAGCAAAAAGGAAAATATATTACTTATGACACAGATTTGCAGAAAAAAGTCAGAAGTATGCTTCAGAGAAAACTTGAAAAGGGAGAAAAATGTCGCGCGCCAGAGAGTTTATCGATTGGAAGCGATGAAAAAGAATACCGTTTCTATCCTCCCAAAATTATTATGTCTCAGACCGTTAGTAATGCTAATAAAAAGATTCAATTGCAGGCCTGCCTTGACGACAGCGTTGGGTATTACGGGAATGTGTCTATCCATCTGATAAAGCATGATGACTTAAATTATCTTAAGTTTCTTGTAGCAATTTTAAATTCACGATTGATGAGTTTTTATGCTGTTGAAAAAAAGTTGATTTTAGGCGCAGAAATTGGTAGCAAGAAAACTCCTCAGATTCGAAAAGGAGCAATTGATTTATTGCCAATTAAGAACATTTCTCACGGTAATCAGAAACCATTTGTGATGCTAGTAGATAAGATCGTTTCGCTTATGAATGATAGAAATTTCAATGATGCAATAGCATCAAAGATTGAAAAGTGCCAAATCGAAGTTGATCAAATGGTGTATAGATTATATGGTGTGACGAAAAACGAGGAGGAAATAATCGAAGGAGCGGCTAAGGACAAATGAATTTAAGTGATATTCACGATCTTTATTTCATCACTGACGTATCGAACGTCGCATCGATTATGCGCGAAGGCATTCTTTCGCACAATGAAGCGCGCCAGGTGTATCATTGATGAATACCGGGATAAGTGGGATATTTTGAGATAAAGGAAGTAAATAAAGATTGACAAATATTCCATTTAGTAATATTCTATTGTATCTTTCGCAACAATATGGTATATTTTATTACAGATAGGAATAATGATGGCAGAATGGCATATTGAGCCAACAGATTCGTATGAGCGGGCGCATAAGCATTATGAGAAAAAGCAACCGCAAGAACTCAAGGCAGTTTTAGATAATCTTGATCGTTATTTTAAAACTGTTGCACATGGCGTTCATCCCCAATTTGTGGTTGCTGGATATATTCATGATGAGGGAAAAGGCGTAAGAGCCATTGATCAGCGGGGGGGCGCGAAGGGAAAACTTAGACAAACCCGGTTATATGTTTATCCCGATGTTGACGCGAAGACTCTTTACCTTATAACCATTGGGGATAAGGGTTCACAAAAAGATGATATTAAATTGAGCGCAAATTTTGTTGTGCAATTAAAAGGAGCTTAAAAATGGCAAAACAATTTAAAAATGTAGCAGACTTAATCACAGGTCTCTCGG
>CAZWOH010000011.1:0-7986 GCA_964635405.1 uncultured Planctomycetales bacterium
ATAGTTTATGAAATCCTTGACCCGAGTCCAACGATGTCTTAAAGTATCAAATGTTTGGTACATAGGCGTATCCTTTCTGGTAGGGAGGACATTGGCGTGTCCAGACCCGGTTTGTATTTTTTCCAAACAGAAAGATACGCCTTTTTTTATTCCCTGTCATCCCCGAATGCTCTAATCGGGGATCCATAAACCTAGATTCCCGCTTTCGCGGGAATGACAAACAATTTACACACAATACGGTATATCACCAAAAGTTCGTGAGTTTTTCAATATTATTTTTTTAATGTTAGAATTTAGCCATGTTAATATCCATTATTCGAGTGCTGTGTTTGTTTTTGATTCTTTTGCTTGAAACAGTGCCATTGTCGTTTGGCGCACAAAACATTCCAGAATGGGAGTTTACCGGCTGGCAGGGCGGTGGATGCTTCCCTAATATAGAAGTTGACCCTAATGTGAAGGGCCGGGTTTATTTGACCTCTGATGTAGCCGGAGTCTGGCGCAGTGATGATCAGGGCGAACAGTGGCGTTTTATTACAAAAGGCTTGAAAAATTTAAACGTTGTCGCTCTTGCAATCGCCCCGTCGGATTCAAACGTGCTTTACGCGGCGACAGCGGGGGGAATTTATGTTTCCGTTGATGCTGGTCTGTCGTGGTCAGCATCTAATGATTTGAATAAGCAAATCAAATTTGAACGTCCTCAAAGTTACCGACCGATCGCTGTTTCTTCCAAAGATCCTTTAAAGGTTTGTATCGCAACATCTGCGGGGCAAATTTTTTGTTCTGCGGATGGCGCGAATCATTGGCAAGCTTTAGAGCAAGGTCAGCAGGAAGTTTTGACAGCCATTCTTTTTGACCAAGAAGGGAAAAATATTTTTGTCGGCGGTTTACTTGGTTTGCGGACCTATGATTTTTCGACGACGCAATGGTCAGCGCTTAACAGTCAGTTAAAGGATTTAACGGATTTGTCGGTTGCAAAAGAGGATGCCCGTCGTTTGTATGCAGCAGCCGGTGGAGATTTGTGGATTTCTGATGATGCGGGAGTGTCGTGGCAAAAGTCCACAGGAAAACCTGATGGCAAAATATTTCGCTTGGCGCTGGCTGGAAAAAAGATTTTTACAGCTGTTAACCAGGATTGGAACGGAAAAATTCTTGTTTCGGAAGATACAGGCGCAACTTGGCAAAATGCAGTTGAAAAAATAACGCCGGATCGCCAAGCGAATCCAACCCGTGCGTGGGCCAATTTAAACGGTAGGATCGCTTCACTTAAAGCTGACCCTTTTGATAATCAGGTGATTTTCCGCAACGATTGGTGGGGCGTGTTTCGCAGTGACGACGGGGGAAGGACGTGGACTGAAAAAATTCACGGGGCGCCTAATTCGGTTGGTTCGGATATCAGCGTGACAAAAGATTCATTGTTCGTCGCAACAATGGACAATGGCCTCTTAAAAAGTCCTGATGGCGGCAAAAGTTACCAGCCGCTTTTCCCGTCGGTAGGGTATGATGCGGCGAAAGCAGGCCATGTTTGGCGGGTGATGGTGCCTGTAGAAAACAGGGTTGTTGCGACCTCATCCCCATGGAGTCAAAGTATCAACCAAATCATTGTCAGCGAGGATGCCGGACTTAATTTTAAAATTGTCCGGCAAGGCTTGCCTGCAAGTCGCCCAACGCAAAACACGATGTGGGGACAGGGGTATCCAAGAGGCTTGGCGTTTGATCCTAAGGACCCCAACAAAATCTATTTGGGGATCGATGGGGACGATGGCGGCGGACTTTTTGTTTCGAAGGACGGTGGATACAATTGGGCGCGTTCGGCCGGCCAACCGGGGAGTTTGCGGATTTATAATGCTTTGGCGGTTGACCCGACGGATTCGAATCGGATTTTTTGGGGCGCTTGCGGCAAGGCGGGAGGCGTTTATGTTTCGCCGGATGGCGGCAAAACGTGGCGATTGACGCTTAAAGAAATGACATGGGTTTTTGACCTTATGATAAGGCCTAGTGGTGTTGTTTATGTCTCTGGGGATATGGGTGGCGCGGCTGTTTTTGTTTCGTCTGACCACGGGGAAACGTGGAAAAAATTAAAGAATTTAGTTGCCGCTGGTGCTGCGGATGCTTTGGCGTTTGACCCGATGGATGAAAAAACAATCGCTGTCAGCAGTGTTTTGTGGGGTGCGGGAGCACCGGGAAAGATCTATTTAAGTCTTGACGCCGGCGAAAATTTTAAAGAGATAAACGCGGATCTTCCCGACGGGGCTGGCATGGCCGCGATGGCCTTTAGCCCCGACGGGAAATATTTGTACGCGCTGCGTTATGCGGGTTCTGTTTACCGTTTAAAACTTAAAGAGTAAACAATTTTATGACTTTACCGGCAGAAGATCTTTTGTCTTTAATTTTGACGGCATAAAGATCCCAATAACGCCTTTAACTCCGACGGTCATCACGATATTATAAAAGAAGGCCAAGAACGCCAATAGCAGCAATGTTCCTGACAAACCGGCCAAGATCATAAACGGCTGGTATTCATTTTGAAAATAAATTGTCCGTCGCAGCATTCCCCGCAAGCCGGCCATTCCCATAAACGCGCCCATGCCGATTCCGCCGATCAAATGCGCCCAAAAATGGAAATTGGCCAGTTTTTGGCTGTAGAGTTTCGCGCCATTTGTCAGAATTGGCAGAAGATAATAAATCGCCGCGTAGAGTGTCATCGTCAACCCGACTAAAACAGCGACGTGAACATGCGGGCCGACAACCCATTGGGTATTGTGAAGAATGCGATTTAATCCTAAGTCCGCTTGAATAATTCCCGCCGGGACCGCCAGCGCGAATCCTAAAAGTCCGCCTAAAAGAAATTTGAGCGGGTTGGTCATCTTTAAAGGCCGCGCGCTCCAGAGAGTCGCCAAGGTAATAAAGAAAGCCAGCCCTTGGGTAATCAGCTCGAAAGCGGTGACCATCTCGCCGGAGATGACTTTGAGAATTCCCGGTTGGGCTTGGTCAGACATCAAGTGGTGCGACCAGACGGTCCAAGACACGACCATTTCGACAAACAGCGCGGCGCGCGCGATATTTTGCATAAATAAATTCTTTCCGGTAATGAGCGTCGCCAAAAGATACCATGTCCCCGCGACATAAATTAAAACCAATCCGTCGGCTACTAAATCAAGTCCCCACCAGAAAAAGTTTTTATATAAAAGCGCGTCGATCGCCGAATGTTTCAAGCTGTGGCCAAAAACTTCAGCAAACATATAAACAAGGATTAAGACGCCGGTAAAGAGAATGACAATGGAATTTAGAGCTGTGTCAATGGTCCCGCGCGCGATAGCGGCAACGGGTAGAGAAACCAAATGTTCTTTTTTGTTTTTTGAAAATAGATTGATTAGGCCCGTTAACCCAAGGGCTGATGCGAGCAGTTGTTTGACCGGTTGTTTTTCCATCCCTTGCGGCGTGTAGGTGATCGTTTTGAAAATATTGATGACAAAACACACGGTTCCAGCCATGACCAAAGCGATACCGATAACAAAGAAAATTCCACCGACGACGCTAAATTGTGTAAAGTCAGCCGGCAGCGGCCAATATAAGGTATACAACGGCGCATAATGCGTAAGAAAGCCTGCCGACCAAAACGTAAAGGTCCCGATGGCAAGAAGAGCGCAGGTCCAGTTGCCTAGTTTGATACTCCACAGCGGCTTATTCATCAAAAGCGGAACTAAAAAAAGAAAAGCGCCAAAGACGATCGAATACGTCGAACCAAAAATTCCCACCAAAGGATGCGCGGTCAAAATCGCGAAATATTGTCCCGGCGGGATCACCGGAATTGGGGCAATTTGATAGACGCGCATGAGCATCCCTTCGATGACCGCAAAAGCGTAATAGACCAAGCCGATAACGACAAAACGCAAAGTCATTTTTTGCATTGGCGTTAAGCTGTCGGGTTTAAACAAGCTTTCGTTTCCTGCGAGCAGAGTTTTTAAAAAATTGTTCATAGACGCTCCCATTGGGTAAGTTAAGAATTGATGTTAGTCTGTCACGACAACGACATTTTTTTCGATCATGCCAATCCCGGAAGGCCCGGAATACTCCGTCGAGCGAATCGAAAAAACGCCTGGCTTGCTAAACTGCCAGAGGATATCGTTCATGTGCCCGGGCATAACTTGCATTTGAAAAACCATGGAGTTGTCTTCGCGAAACAGGCCAAACCCATAGGTCAAATCGTCGGAGGTGACTTGAAAAAGGACTTTTTCATTGGTTTTGACAAAAAGTTTTCCGGAAGGGAGGTTGAATTTGTGGTTTGCGACGGTGATTTTAAAAATTTTGTCGGCCTTGATTTTGGCGCGGTTTAGGTCCATCTCTTTCCATGGGATCGTGTGATACGTCACAAGATGAAGGCTCACACCTAAAATCACTAAAAACGCGGCAAAAGAATAAAAAAAGGCAGCCGGGACAGCTGTTGTTTTTTGATCATGGGTCACAGCATAGCTAAACCACCCCATAATAAAGAGAACAACCGCAACGTAAAATGTATAAAGAAATGTCTGGCCGGTAAGGACAACATTCGTATCAACCATGAACAGCTCCTTTCTTTTTTAATTGGATTTTTTTGATTTTAAGTAAATGTTCAAGGGTCATGCCCTCTAAGGTCTTAAACATACATCCTTTCATTTGCATCCACATCGTGTGCATAGGGCAGGGGTTTTGTTCTTCGCATTGGGACAAGCCCATGATGCATTGGTCGTAGGAATCTTTTCCTTCGATGACCGAAATAATTTCGAGGACCGTAATGTTTTTGGGCGCTTTTTTAAATTTGTATCCGCCCGTTGGGCCTGTGACGGTTTCTAGATATCCGGCCTGTGAAAGAGCTTGCAGGGCTTTGCGGGTGATTGATTCCGGCACATCGGATAATTGGCAAAGCGATGTTGCCGTAAACGTTTCGGTGGATTTTTTTAAGGGAATCGACGACAAAGCCTGAAGGACATAAGCACATTTTTGAGAGTATAATTTAAACATATTTTGCTCCAATTGTGGACTATTTTATCCATAAATAGGAAAGAGACAAGATGTTTTTGAGAATAGATTAGTCATAAATTTATTGTCAGCTTCCTGAGCTTTTCATGTATAATCAACCGAATTTTAAAATCGTTTTAAAAAGGCAACGGTAATTTATGGAAAAGCAGTTTAGTCTCGATTTTAATCAGGATCCGCAAGATAAAAATGAGGCCGCTTATGTGGTTAAACTTGTAAAACCGCTTGTGATTCTGGATTTGGAAACAACCGGCGTATGGATCGAAAAGGACCGGATCATTGAAATTGCGATGATCCGCTGTTTCCCCGACGGGACACGATCAACGTATGAGACGTATGTGAATCCCGGGATGCCAATTCCACCAGCTGTTACAGAAGTTACTGGCATCAAGGATGCGGACGTTAAAGACGCGCCTCGGTTTCGCGATATTGCTCCGCAGGTCTTTCGTTTTTTAGAAGATGCGGATTTGGGCGGTTTTAATGTCGAGCGCTTTGACCTGCCGCTTTTAGAGCGCGAATTTAGTGAATGCGGGATTAAGTTCGATTGGTCAAAACGCAGTATTTATGATGCCCAGAAAGTTTATCATTTGCATGAACGCCGCGATTTGTCGGCGGCCTACGCGTTTTATTGCCACAAAGAATTAAAAGATGCGCATTCCGCTTTAGCAGACACGCAAGCGACCCTGGATGTTCTTATTGCCCAAGTCAAAAAATATGGCGCGGGCCAAGACACCATCGAAGCGCTCAAAGATTTTAATTATCGCAAACAAACTGAATTTTATGATGTTGATCGCAAGCTGCGCTGGTGGAACGGTGAGTTGTACATGATGTTTGGCAAATACGCGCGCAAAACAAGTTTGCAGGAGATTGCCAAAACAGACCGGCCGTATTTGGAGTGGATCCTCAAACAGGATTTTAGCGACGAGGTCAAGGATATTATCGAGCAAGCGCTGGAAGGGCATTTTCCCCAGCCGCCTGCAGAGCCTTTAGGACAGTGAGATTGAAAACATCGTAGTACTTAACCACAGGAGGGAATATGAAATTTTATCAGGGAATACTTTTTATGGGATTGGTAAGTTTAGCATTGTTGTTCGGCGGATGCGTTTCGTCGAATGTTAAACGGGTGCCTGTCCAGAAGCAAGTGGATTTTAGCGGCCGTTGGAATGATACTGACAGTCAAATGGTCGCCGATGCCATGATCAAGGATTGTACTTCTCAAGGCTGGCAGCCGATGTTTATGGGACAAAAGAACCGCCCGCCGGTTGTCATTGTCGGCCAGATCAAAAATCAAAGCACGGAACATATCAACAGCGAAATTTTTACAAAATCTCTCGAGCGCAGTTTGATCAATTCTGGGAAAGTCAAATTTGTCGCCTCAAAAACCGAGCGCGTCGATGTCCGCGATGAACGCGATGATCAACAGCAAGGGGAGACCTCGCCGGAAACGATGAAACGCAAAGGCCGCGAGACTGGCGCTGATTTTATTTTGATCGGCAGCATCAATTCGATCAAAGATGAGACCAAGGGCCGCTATGTGATCATGTATCAGGTCAACCTTGAGCTTGTCGACCTTGAGAGCAACGAAAAGGTTTGGCTTGGTCAACATGAGCTCAAAAAGGTTGTTGAAAAAAGCAAGTATTCCTTATAAGCCATCGTGAAAAACACCATGGGGTTTATATCCTTTTGCCGTAGCTGTTTTGGCATCTTTTTGCTTGCGTGCGCAGTAAGCTCTTGTGCGGGTGTCAATGCGATTTCGCCGCAGGTCAACAGCCTGGCTGTGGCCGGCCGCTATCCTCAAGCTCTGCAAATCCTCGAGGAGCCATCCAAGTACGGCACGAATAATCAGCTGTTGTTCCTGTTTGACAAGGGCCTTGTTTTGCACTTGGCCGGCCGCTATCAAGAGAGCATTGACGTTTTTGAACAGGCAAAGCTTAAGTACGATGAGCTTTACACGCAGTCTATTTCTAAAAATGCGGCGAGTTGGCTGTGGAATGATTATGCTCTGCCATATCGCGGAGAGGATTTTGAACGCGTCATGGTCAATGTTTTTCAGGCCCTTAATTTTGCTGTCTTAGGAAAAATAGATGAGGCCTTAGTCGAGGCCCGTGATGTCGACTCGATGCTCAATGCGATCAATGATCAATATCCCGTCGATAAAAAGAATGTTTATCGTCAAGATGCTTTTGCCCGGCTTCTGATGGGCGTTCTTTATGAATCTGCCGGAAAACTCAATGACGCTGTCATTTCGTACAAATTAAGTTTGCAAGCGTATCAACAAGATTATCAAAAAAATTATCAGACTCCGGTCCCGGGGATTCTTAAAGAAAATCTGCTGGCCGCCGCTGAAAGATTTGGCGATTTGGATTTAAACGAATACCGTAATACTTTTTCAGATGTATCGTATGTTTCCTGGAGTGAAAAAAAGAAAAAGGGCGAAATTTATTTTATCGAATACCAAGGCCTTTCGCCGGTCAAAATTCCTGTCCAAATTCCGATCCCTTTGCCCGACGGCTATATTTCGCAGATTGCGTTTCCCCGATATGAAAAACGCTTGAGAGATTCAGCGCCCATGACAATAACCGCCTCAACGCTCGACGGTGGTCTCGTGCATTCTAATACCAGCCAGCTAGGCGAAGATATTTCTGCGATTGCCGTCAAGAATTTAGAGGACCGTAAAGTTCGCGTGATTGCTAAAGCGATTGTCCGGCTTACGGGCAAATATTTAGGGGAGAGAGCTTTAGAAAATAATATTGAACGCCGAAATGGGGAAGGGACAGCCAGCATTTTTAAACTTGTTGGAAGTCTCTACAATTTGGTCTCCGAACAAGCGGATTTGCGCAGCTGGCAAACGTTGCCCTCTGAAATCCGTATTGGACGCTTGATTCTTTCACCCGGCGATTATGATATTTCGGCCGGCGATAAAAACTTAGGGTCGATTCATCTTCAGGCGGGAGATAAAAAATTTATCATCGT
>CAZWOH010000011.1:8086-24663 GCA_964635405.1 uncultured Planctomycetales bacterium
TGAATCCCGACGAGCTGATACAGCCTTTTTTTGTCATCGAAGGACGCAATCGCAAGCAAGAGATCATTTCGATGCCGGGAATTTACCGGTTTACCGCGGACCTGCTTTTAAAAGAAATTGAACGATATATCAAGTTGGGTGGGTCGTCTGGCTTGTTTTTTGGCCTGCCAAAAGAAAAAGACGCTTTGGCCAGTCAGGCCTATAGCGAAAACGGTATCGTCCAAAAAACAATTCGCCAAATTAAAAAAGAATTTCCTCAATTTTTGATCCTCACGGACGTGTGTTTATGTGCTTATACTAAGCATGGCCATTGCGGGATTCTGGATGGGGAAAAGATTGATAATGACAAAACACTCCCGTTGTTGGCCAAGATGGCCATATCCCACGCCGCATCTGGCGCGGACATCGTTGCCCCGTCGGACATGATGGATTTTCGTGTTGCGGCCATCCGTGAAGCGTTGGAAGACAACAATTTTTCGGACACAGCGATTTTATCGTACGCGGTCAAATACGCGTCCGCGTTTTACGGGCCGTTTCGCGAGGCGGCGGACTCAACGCCGTCTTTTGGCGATCGCAAAACGTATCAGATGGATTTTGCCAACAGCCGCGAGGCGCTTAAGGAAGCCCGGCAGGACATTAGTGAAGGGGCGGATATCGTTATGGTCAAGCCGGCTTTGGCGTATTTAGACGTTGTCAGTTTATTGCGTCAGAATTTAGACGTTCCCATTGCCGCGTATAATGTCAGCGGCGAGTATGCGATGGTCAAGGCTGCCGTGCAGAAGAAATGGATCAATGAACAGGACATTGTTTTAGAAAGTTTGACCGCGATCAAACGCGCCGGTGCGGACATTATTATCAGTTATCATACCCAAGAGATCCTTCCATGGCTTGCAAAAAATCGTTAGAACATTTCTCTGATGCACAAAAAGTGTTGGTCGGTGGTGTCAACAGCCCTGTCCGTTCGTTTAAAGGGGTTGGCGGCAGTCCCTTGGTTATGGAGTACGGTAAGGGGTCCAAACTTTTTGACGTCGACGGCAACGGTTATACCGATTACTGTCTTTCGTGGGGCGCGCTAATTTTAGGGCACAGCCCGCGCAACGCAATTCTTGCCGCTAAAAAGACCGTCGAGAGGGGAACCAGTTTTGGCACGACGACACGGGCTGAAATTGACATGGCCAAATTTATTACCCGTGCTGTGCCGTCGATCGATCTGGTTCGTTTTGTCAATTCCGGCACCGAGGCGACGATGAGTGCTATTCGGTTAAGCCGCGGCTTTACAAAAAGAAATTTGGTCGTTAAATTTGACGGCTGTTATCATGGGCATTTTGACGATTTATTGACCACCGCTGGTTCCGGTGTTGCTAATCTGGCGCAATCCACAAGCCAAGGCATTCCCAAAAGTCATGTTGAAAATACGTTGAGTTTGCCGTACAACGACGTTAAAGTTTTAGTCGAAGCAATTGAGCGGCACAAAGACAACATTGCCTGTGTGATCATCGAGCCGGTTGCGGGGAATATGGGCGTTATCCCGGCCGACAAAGATTTTTTGAAAACCCTGCGTCAGATAACGACAAAACATGGAATCGTTTTGATTTTCGACGAGATTATGAGCGGTTTTCGCAGTAGCCTGGGATGTGCGCAAAGTGATTATGGTATTGTGCCCGACTTGACCTGTTTGGGCAAAATCATAGGCGGCGGGTTTCCCGTCGGAGCTTATGGCGGGAAAAAAGAGATTATGCAATGTTTGGCGCCTTTAGGCGGTGTATATCAGGCTGGAACATTTGCGGGTAATCCAGTTGTGATGCGTGCGGGGCTGGCGAGTTTGAAACTGCTGAATGCGGATTTTTATCGTGTCTTAAATGAAAAGTCAGAGCATTTTGCTCAAGAGCTCAATGACTTTTTTGCGCAAAACAATATTGCCGTGCGGCTTTCTAATTATAAAGGAATGTTAAGCATTCGGTTTTCGGACAAGCCGGTTAAAAATTATGATGATGCCCGTAAAGCGGCTAGCGACGAAATTTATGCTAAACTGTTTTGGCATTTGTTGGAAAATGGGATTTATATGCCGCCGGCGGATTTGGAAGCGTTTTTTATTTGCAGTATGCACACGAAAAAAGACTTGGCAGATTTAGCCAAAGCAATTAAAAGTTTTTTTAAAAAAGGGGAGTGATATGAAAAAAATAGGACAGTTGCTAGCACCGGGTGCGGTAGTGGCAGTTTTGCTTTTATCTTCGTCGGGTTGTGTCCCTCTGGTCATAGGCGCGGCCGCAGGTGTTGGCGGGTATGCGTGGGTCAAGGGGGAATTGGTTCATGAAGTGGCAGCCCCGGCAGAAAAACTCCATCGGGCGATAAGTCGGGCGATGCGCGATCTAAAGCTCGCCGTCTATGAAGATAAGGGGGACCGGCTTTCTGCAAAAATCAATGCCAAATTTGCTGACGGCACGGATGTTAACATTAATGTCGAAGCTAAAACTGAACGCAGTTCGACGGTCAAAATCCGCGTTGGTCTTTTGGGTGATAAAGAAAAATCTGAAATGATCTTTTCGGCGATCAAAAAACGTTTATAGGAGATGATTTTTATGAAAGACGCCGATACGTTTGTCGAGCGCCCGTGGGGCAATTATATGAAGCTTTATCAGGAGAAGGGTGTCTGGGTAAAGCGTGTCGAGGTCAATTTAAAAGAGCGTTTGAGTTTGCAAAAACATCACAAGCGTTCTGAGAAATGGATTTTTGTTGCTGGCCGCGGGTTGGCTGTTATCGATGGAAAGGAAATTGTGGTGACGCCCGGAAGTGTTTTAGACGTTCCGCTTGGGGCGGTTCACCGGATTGGGAATACCGGTTCTGAAAAGTTGATTTTTATTGAAGTTGCGACGGGCGATTATCTTGCCGAAGACGACATTATTCGTCTCGAAGATGACTACAATCGAAAAAAGTAGCATGGAAAGCAAATCTCGTTTTCAATTGCCGCGTCCTTTGGGGATCATTTTAAGTGGAATGTTTATGGCGGGGATTCTTTATACGTCAACCATGCCAGCCCCGAAAGTGGACCCTGGGGCCCAGTCGTTTGTTGACAATGTTTTGAATTTTGCGCATTTCCCGATTTATGCGGTTTTAACGCTCATTTTGCTGTTGTCTTTTTGTTCTTTTGAATTTCCCTGTCAGGTCTCTGCCTTTTTGATCGCTGTCTTTTTTGGAATTTTTAATGAATTTGTTCAGTTGCATACCCCAAACCGGTCTTTTTCCTTTTCCGACATGTTTGTTAATGCCGCAGGGGCACTTTTTACGATAGTTTGTTTGAACTATATGCGTAAAAAATCAAGCTAAATCTTGGTTTCAAATCGAGTCGGGTAGTATATAATACGGTCAATGGAAAATCCCGCCGTCAACGCTTCGGTTCGTGCAATGATGTTACAGCCGCAAAAGTGGCGTAATCTCCTTAATCAATTTGAAGATGTTCTTGGGCTTAGCATTTTTGCTGTTGATCCCAACGGGCAGGTGATTGTTGCATTGAGTCCTTGCGGGCAAAAAGGGGATTTTGGCGCTTCGTTTTTGAAAAAAACTTTTGCCTTTGAGATCAACCAAGACAAAAGTATTCTTTTGGCAAATTTTACTCAAAGTGGCGGTTTGTTGCAGATGGTTGACCCTTTTGATCTGCATGTCTTTGCCGTTCCGGTCATTTTTGAAAATGATAAGCCGCAACTTTATTTAATCGCCGGACCGATTGTGATTAATAAACCGTGGGCGGATGCAAAATATTTGGCTTTGGCGGATCAGCTGGGTATTCTTTCCGATGATTTTTTGAAAGATATCCATTGTGTCCCGCAGATGTCCAGTTCGGTAGCCAATGCGATTTTGGATTTATTGGCTGAAGTGGTCCGGGATGTGCTGGAGCTTGAATCAGAAAAAGTCAAATTGCACTCGATGCAATCAGCAAGTCAAATCGTGCGTCCTGAAATTATCGATGCGGCCCAAGATATTTTTGCGACGATTCAAGAGGATGAGCTTTTGGTCTCGATTCTGGATAGCGCAATCAAAATGTCGCATGCGCAGGGAGGATCGATCATGCTTTTGGACCCGCAAACCGGGGAATTTAGTATCCGGGTTTCGCGCGGACTTGAAAATAAAAAAAATATTCTGCAGTCGCGTATAAAAATTGGGGAAGGGATTGCCGGATTTGCAGCCAAGGAAAAAACCCCGCTTTTTATACAGGGGACCGAAAGCAACACGTTCTTACGGCCATTTTTAAAACGCCCCGAAATTAAGCACTCCATTGTGATTCCTCTGATTGTAGAGGAGAAGGTTATTGGTGTGCTGAACTTGTGTACAAAAAGTCAAGAGCATGATGCCTCGGTTGGGATTGAACACATCGTTCGCGATGTCCAACAGCTGTCCCGCTTTATTTCAATAGCCCTCCAGAGTTTGTAATCTCTCCATAGTTAATCGTTATTTTACAAAAATCTCGTCGGGAAGCGCCGATCAAAAATCCCCCGGATATTATTTTACAAATGCCCAAAATAACACTATAGTACTTATGAGCATATGCTTAAAAGTACCTGCCGGTTATTTTGAGCAGGTGAATCCAAATATCCTGGCGGTTGATGATTGGCTGGATTTTCACATTTAAAAGGGAGGGCGCGCATGACACAGCAAGGACGTCCCAAAAAGGTCCGCTACATTCAAAAAATGCCGACGGTGCGGCAGTTTAGTCCTCGGGGAAAGCCTGGCCGACCAGAGGAAGTTATTTTATTTATCGATGAATTCGAGGCATTCAAGTTGGCTGACTTCCAAATGTTTAGCCAGACTCAAGGAGCTCTGGCAATGAAGCTTTCTCGGGCAAGCTTTGGCCGAGCAGTCCGTCAGGCGCGTCGAAAGATTGCAGATGCGCTTGTTAATGGAAAGATTATCAAGATCCAGATGGGGGATGCTCAGATTGGCGTTCGCCAGCGTGTGGCAACCAAAGATTCTGCTGCTGCCGCGCGCAAAGAGAGTCTTGTTTCGGAGAATGTTGCCCATCTTGTCAAAGGCATTCCCAGCCCAAATCCGCTATAAAAACCAAGGACGTCAGGGAATTTCACAGTTTATTACCATTGTTTAAAATCTTGTATATTTTTATTATTAACAACTTCCTATAATATATGTTATGTAAAGTAAACAGGTGTAAAAAGAGAGAGGTTGGTTTTGAGCCAACCTCTCATTTTGTTTGCCAAAGAATTATTTTAAAGATAAAACATCCGGTGCTTTTTGGTGCGGTGTCATCGCTTCGACATGCGTTGTTTCAATCTCCAGTAAAACAAATTTTGTATCTTCTGGTCCGCTAAAGTATTGGCGTAACATCGGAATATAATTCCAAACCTTTTCCTTTTTTTCCAAGTCGTTTGATACTTTGGCCAGACCACTGATTCTGGCAAAGCTCATTTTTCGGTCGATAAAGCAAAATTCAATCTTGGGATTGGCTTTCACTTGGCCAATCGTTCGTGAATGGCTTAAAACCGCGAGTAATAAATTGCCGTCTTCATCCAAATATGGCATCATCGGCCTGGCTTTAGGTTGGTCAGCTTCTGTGGTGCACAGCACGCCATAGCCGGCGTCTTTGATTAAGTCGATGACATCTTGCTTTGTCATTTTTAAAAACTCCTTTTTATGGGTTTTGATTTTTCAGTAAACTTTGCGGATTTTATAAATTTTTTATTCGCCGTTTGGATGATTTCAGCGGCAATGGAAACCGCGATTTCTTCGGGTGTTTGGCTTCCGATGTCTAAGCCGGTTGGAATGTGGACTTTTTTGAATAATTTTTCAGAAATGCCGTCTTTTTTAAGCCGGTTAAAAAATTTGATCCGTTTGGCCTTGCTGGAAATCACCCCAAGATACGCAAAGTTTTTTTTGATGGCAGTTTTAAGGCATTCGTAATCATATTCATTGCCTTGCGTGACAATAACAATATAGGTATTCTCGTCGGTTTTTTGCTTGTCTAAATCAATAGGATGATCGCCCAAAATCACTTTATCGACGTAAGCAAAACGTTTTTTGCTGGCAAATTCCCTGCGATTATCAATGATCGTGACTTTAAAATTAAGCAGTTTTCCTAAGAATGACAACGGCAAAGCAATATGTCCACCGCCGCAGATAATCAGGTGTTTTTGTCCGGCAAACGGCTCGATAAAAACGTCCATTTGTCCGCCGCAAACAGATTCTCCTTCGTTTCCAAAATAATTGTACGTGACGGTTGTGGCTTGTCCGGTTTGTAGCGCTTTGCGGCATTGCGCGATGGCCGCTTTCTCATTGCGTCCGCCACCGATCGTTCCGTCGATTGTCCCGTCGGAAAAAACGACCATTTTGGCACCGGCCTTGCGAGGTGTGCCTTTAGCCGTTGCTTTGATAATTGTGGCAAACGCAAAACTCTGCCCTTTTTGCGCCGCTTCAAACGCTTTTTTGATCACAGGATCCATTTTGATTATATTTTATTCACTCTCCGGCAAATAGGCTTTGATGATTTTTTGTTCTTCATTGGGCCGGTCATTGCTCCCGCGCGGGGTATTGACGATTTTTTCAACAACATCCATGCCTTCGACAACTTCGCCAAAAATTGTATGACGGCCATTGAGCCACGGCGTTTGGGCTACCGTAATAAAAAATTGGCTGCCATTGGTGCCCGGTCCAGCATTGGCCATTGCCAGTATCCCGGGTTTGCTGAATTCGACTTTTGGAGAAAATTCATCTTCGAATTTTCCTCCCCAAACGCTCTCCCCGCCCATACCAGTTCCGGTCGGATCTCCGCCCTGAATCATAAATCCTGGAATAACACGATGAAAAATCAGGCCATTGTAATATCCCTTATTGATCAGGCCGATGAAATTTTCGCAGGTTTTAGGCGCGATATTCGGATAAAGTTTGATTTGGATGGTCCCTTCATTAGTCAACAAAAAGACAATCTGTTCGGATTTTTTGCTTTGGGCGTTTGCCCCGCAGGCACAGATTAAAGTCAAGCTTGCAATCAGGGTAAGGATTTTTAATGACGACATCTTTTAGGTTCTCCTTTGTTTTAAGTATCTGTTTTTTCTTTGGATTCTGCGTTATCTTGATGGTTAGCTAAAATATCGGGCGGTAAAGTCAGCGCCCCATCAGCAGGTTTTTCGATGACTGTGTTTTGGGAAGATTGCTTTTCTAAATGAGGCAAAGTTTCCGGAGCGGGAATATTCTGTAATGTTGAATTTTCATCAACAGCAGGCTCCTCCCTTTTGGGTTCTGCAGGGGCGGGGGAAGGGGGCTCTTCTTTTTGTTGTCCCCCCTTCTCGTCGAGATTCAAAGAATCAGGCGTTTGGGCCAAGTCAGGGTTTTTGATTGTATTTCCGGGGAAAATATTTGGCAAATCCTTAAGCCGGCTGACAAGATCCTCAATTTTTTGGTTTTTTTCCAAGATCTGGTTTTCTAAAGTATGCAGTTTTTCTTCAAGTTCAGAGGAGTGTTTACGAGCCAGTTGGGTTAACGCCTGGGCATCATTGATCGCGGCTTCGGAAGTCAAAATTTCCATTTCCAGCTTTTTGACTTTTTCTTCCAGCTGCTGGACACGCTTTAATTGGGTTTGAGTTTCGGTTTGGGCTGATGAGACATCCGCTTGCAGGCCGGTTATTTTGTCTTTAGAGTCTTTGATTTCTTTTTCCAAAATGTCCTTAACTTTATTAAATTCTTTTTGGTTTTTTAGTTCATTGGTTAAGGTTTTTTCGGATTTTTCGAGAGCCAGACTTTTTTCGGCAAAAAGAGTTTCGATTTTGGCATATTTAGCTTTGAGCTCATTATGTTCCATCAGAAGTTCATCATATTTGAGTGACAGTTCGCTTTCAGCTTTTGCCGATGCCAAAATGGCCGTCGGTTGCCCGGCGGTCGGTGTCGGGGAAGACGGTTTTTCAAGACCAAGCCGGTCGAGCAGGTCCTTGGGGGAAAGTTGCGGCTCGATGGTTTTTAAGGGCTTTTCTGACGGGGATTCTTTCTTTTTTTCAGCGATCAAAATCCAGGCAATCGCTCCCGCGCCGGTTAACATAATTAGAACTAAAATATAAAATAATGTCATTGTTTAAAACCTCTTAAAATTTTTTTAAGGTTTTTAAAAGCCAGTTATATAATGTCCGGCATGGTCAGTTTAATTCTGTTAAGCGGCGGTTTAAGCACGCGTTTTGGCTCTCCAAAAGCGTTGGCGTCCTGGCGCGCTGTCCCTCTCATAGTGCATTTGCAAAATACACTTTTGTCGACCAATCTCGACGAGATTATTGTTGTCCTTGGAGCGTATGCTGACCAAATCAAACCGTTTCTATTAAAGCATAACAAGATTAAGGTTGTCTATAATAAAGATTATAAATTAGGGCAGACATCTTCTTTTAAGGCAGGATTACAAAATGTTTTGCCGTCGGGACAAGCTGTCGGTCTTTTGCCGGTGGATTTTCCGTTGATCCAAACACAAACATTAAATATTATCGTTGAAGAATTTTTGCGCACGCAGCCTTTAATCCTTGTTCCGACGTTTGAAGCTAAAAAAGGTCATCCTCCCTTTTTTAGTCTTGCTTTGCGCGAGAAAATCCTTAACATGCCGGATGATCTCGGGCTTAATTCAATTTTATACAACCATCCGACGGATGTTAAAACTGTCCCGGTTGATGATCAGGGTGTGCTTCTATCCTTTAATACCGTGCAAGAATTCGAAACGATTCATAAAAAAATTATTTAAGGTTCTCTCCTGCCGGCGGGGTACTTTCTGCTGAGGCTTGTGCCGGAGATGTTTTTTGGGGAGCGCTTTTAAAGACAATGACCGTCCCGGTATAAACGGTGCGGACACGTGTGATGGGGCTTGGTTTATCCGTCTGGACGATGTTTGTGATCGCATCCCCGCCTAGCACAGCGACCTGTCGTTTCATTTTTTCAATGACTTCTTCCATGCTATTGCGCCGTTCGGTATTGACCGTCACATGACCGATGACCTCGTAGGGAACACTCACCGTTTCAAGGTATTGGACTTCCTTCCAATTTGTTGTTTTATCTGACGGGGCGATCATGATTTCTTGCGCATCGACACCATAAAAAGTGCATCCGGCAGTTAAAATGATAAGAGCTACGATTAAAAGGCTTGTTTTTTTCATGGCGTTTGTCTCTCCCTAAGAATGATTTTGTGAAAGATTGTCTAAAGCTTTTAATTCGGCGATGATCTTAGCGGGCGTAATCGGAAGTTCCTTGATCCGAACTCCGCAGGCATCTTCAATGGCGTTGGCAATAGCGGCGGATGTTGGCAAAAGCGAAGCCTCCCCCATCCCCTTTGCCCCATAGGGGCCTTCAGGGTCGTTTGTCTCGACGAGAATCGAGTGCATTTGCGGAATCCCGATCGAGCGCGGCACCCGGTAATTGGCAAAATTCGGATTGACCACACGTCCATTTTTAAAACGCAAGTCCTCGGTAAATGTGTAGCCGATCCCCATGGCCAGCGAACCTTCGATTTGCGCTTCGACAGACTGCGGGTTAATCGCCTTGCCGATATCATGCGCGTCCCACATGCTTAATATTTTGACTTCGCCGGTTTCGGTGTTGACCTGGACTTCTGCGATTTGCGCTTCAAAGCCATAACTGCCGGAAACATTTCCCTCGCCGGTCCGAAAATCAATCGGCGTTGTCGTCGGGTTATAGCTACCGCGGCCGATAATCTGTTTGCCGTAATTAAACGAATAGCAAAGCTCGAGGGCTTTGTCAAAATTCATCAGCACGGCATTTGTTTTTTTATTAAGGACTTCTTCGGCGACAAGATCAAGATCATGGATATCGATTTTGTATTCCTGCGCGACGATTTCCAAAATTTGCATTTTGGCATCGTGCCCGGCGCGTAAAGCCGAATTACCGGAAATAAACGTAACGCGGCTGGCAAAGCTTCCTGTGTCAAAAGGTGTTATTTCGGTGTCACCGGAGGTACATTTGATCCGTTCATATTTAACACCTAAAGCGTGCGCGGCAATTTGCGAAAGTGCGGTGTTTGATCCCTGTCCGGTGTCGGCGGCCCCTGTAAAAAGATAAACAGACCCGTCTTCTTCGACTTTGACAATCGCCCCTGCGCTTTCATGCGACTTATACATCTTTGACCCCATAACATCTGCCGCGATCCCGATTCCCACTCCCCGACGAAGAATGCCGGTTTTAAAGTAATCTTTATTCCCGCGCTTTTTTGTCCACTCGGCGGCTGAGGCGGCTTTTTCAATACACTCTTTAAGGCCATTGGTTGTCAAAATCATTTTGTTGACGGTCACCATATTGGGGGTCGTGATATTTTTAAGACGAAATTCAATCGGATCAAGTCCGATATCTTTGGCTAACAAATCCATATGCGACTCAATGGCAAATCCCGATTGGACCCCGCCAAATCCGCGCATCGCGCCACTGATCGGCGTATTGGTGTAAACGCGATAACCGTTGATGCGAAAATGCTGGATTTTATAAACCATAAAAATCCGCATGATCGCCGCGGCCATGACCGTCGGGCCATAGCTGCAATAAGCGCCGCCGTCGGCAATGACTTCCCCGGTCATCGCAGTCAACAACCCTTCTTTAGTGACACCGGTTTTGACTTTGTAATACATCGCGTGTTTGCGACGGGAAAAAGAAAATTCTTCTTCACGGTTATAGCAAATTTTGACCGGCAGGCCACCGGCTTTTTTTGACAAAAGACACGCGGCAAAATCCATCGGAAGCATTTCGAGTTTTCCCCCAAATCCGCCGCCGACGGCAAGTTTAATGACGCGGATATTGTTGAGGTCCATTTTTAAAGTCTTGGCGAGCGCTTCGCGGCACTTAAACGGCGCCTGGCTGGAAGCCCAGAGAGTGATTTTGTTCGAAAATGTTTCCCACTGCCCTACGCAAACATGCGGTTCGAGTGCTGCCATGGCCGCTGCCGAGGCATAAAATTTGTCTTCGCGAATATGAAAAGATTCTTTAAGCGCACGGTCGGGATTTCCAAAGTTAACCGGTAAAATAACGCCGATATTGTTCATCGCCTCATGAATTTGCGGGGCGCCCGGCTTCATCGCGTCCAAAACATCTGTGACCGACGGCAACTGTTCGTATTCAACGTCAATCAGATCAAGAGCGGCTAAAGCGGTTTCTTCATCCACGGCGGCTACGGCACCGATTTCATCGCCGATATAACGCACCTTTTCGGATTCCAAGGCCATTTGGTCGACAGTATGGGGAAAGAAATATTCGTTGGAACCAAACTTGATATTGTACGTGTCTTTGGCCGTAATAATCGCGCGCACACCCGGAAGCTGTTCTGCCTTGCTTGTGTCGATTTTTAGAATTCTGGCGTGCGGATAGGGGCTACGGATCATTTTGCCCACCAACATATTGGGGAATGACACATCAAAAACATATTTTGTCTGACCTGTCACGATCCCCTTGCCTTCAATTCGAGGCACACTTTTTCCAACCGGGTTAAGGTGTATGGGGTCTTGGGAAGAATTGATCGATACGCTCATAAAAAGTACCATACATTCCTCCCCCTTTTTATGGGGGAGGTTAGGTGGGGGTGATTATTGTTTAAGATTGCCCCCCTCCCGAACCCTCCCCACAAGGGGGAGGGAAATTTAATTTGGACAGCAATAATTATTGTTGAGATTTAAGAAATTCTTCGTATGTTATGCCTTTGGCCATGGTGTTTTTAAATTTTTCTTTTTTGTCGCTCTGTTCTTCTGTTTTTGTCCCGCCGTTTTTGATACACTCGCCGGCTTTTCGGACCGCATCAAAAATTTTTGGGTAGCCGGCGCATCGGCAAATATTTCCGTCTAAGGCATATTCGATTTCTTCTTGTGTGGGGTTGGGATTTTTATCCAATAGCGCCTTAGAGGACATGATCATCCCGGGAATGCAAAATCCGCATTGGACAGCGCCATAATCGACATAAGCTTGCTGGACGGGGTCAAGATTGTCTCCGTCAGCCAAGCCTTCGATGGTGGTGATGTGCTCTCCTTCTAAGTGAGCGGCCAGTGTAATGCAGGACAAAACCGCTTTTCCGTCGATAGTTACCGTGCATGTGCCGCATTCGCTTTCTTCGCAGGCGGTTTTTGTCCCGGTCAGCGAAAGCTGATCGCGCAACACTTCAAGAAGCGTTTCGTGGCCTTTTAAATCAAGATGGTACTCTTTTTTATTGATGATGAGTTTGGTCATAAATTTCTTTTATGGCATTTTTTAAACTGATCCGAAACATGTGTTTTTTGTAATCGTCGCTGCGTTTATCATAAATTTCGTTTTCCAAATGGTCAAGAGCTTCAATTTCAAGGCCCGGATGCGCAGTTTGGGTGTTTAAAAAATTTTCAAGTTTTTGATCGCGTTGGGCAAAAGCACTGCCGCTGTTGACAGTTACGCGTGTATTTGTAAATTTTTTCTCGACAAGGTTGGTTTTGACGCAAACAGCCAATAAAGGAATATCGACATTGGCGGATTTTTTGACGCGCTGGTAAGAGACAGAAGCGCTCTTATCAATCTTGATCGAAACATGGGAAAAGATTTTGTCCGACTTTGCCGCATTCGTAAAGAAATTTTCGGCGGACACGATTTCTTCTTTGCCGTCTTGGTCGATAAAGTGCATATCCGCTTCTAAAGCAACCATCACAGAGCCAAATTCGGTCCACGTATAACGGCAAGTTAAATTTCCGCCGACGGTCGCCATATTGCGAATAGGGTTTGTTGAAATATTTTTACAGACAGTGCGCAAAATTGCTGTGTTATCCGTCAAAAGCGGCGAATCGTACAGGTCATTGACGATCGTCATCGCTCCAATGATCAAGGTGTTATTCTCGACGCGGATTTTTTTGAGTTCTTCAATTTTACGCAGGCTGATCACATGCGCGGGTGTTTTGGAGCTTTTGCGTTTAAGAAGTTTAAGGCTGTTTAAAAGAAACGTCCCCCCTGCCAAAATGCGTGCGTCCTCCAGTGTCGCTTGCAGTTTAGCGGCCTGGGTAATCGTTGTCGGTGTATGTAAAGTAAAAGGTCTGAGTAACATAGTGTTTTTATACTAATCAGATTTTTTGTGCCGTCAATCTTTCTTTTTGCTCAGATCTTCAATTGCGATTTCGACAACCGCCAAGTCCCAGCCGTGGGAGGCGATTTCGTGTTTGAGCTGATCAGCTGGTTTTGAGTCCAGCAATCGATGCCGCTCAAGATACTCCTTGAGAATTTGCAGATTAAAAAGTTGATGGACATTTAAATTCCATGCCAAGCGACGCTCGGGCACTTTTTTGTTAACAACAAAGGCAATAGCCGCTAAAAACAACGGCAAAAGCAATGCCCCTAAGCAGCTATAAAAATCACTTGCAGAGGCTTTTCCTGAAAGATACGCGCACGATTCCCAGAAAACGTCAAAAAGATAATGGGCTGTAATAACGGCGATGATGCCAAAACGCAGATAAATATAAGAAAGAAATAAGCCAAGACAAGTAACTTCGAGTCCTCGAAACCACATCGGAAACACTGGATAACCGCTGTGGCCATAGCCCCAAATGATCGATGCAATCAGGCAGGCTACAAGTGTATTTTTGAAAAATTTTTTTCCGATGTTGATGCCAAAGAGGCGAAAACAAATTTCTTCCGAAAATCCGGCTGTTATCCCGACGATAAAAGCCGCAAGGAAAGGAAAATAATTTGCGGATAGTTGCGTCATCCAGCTGTATTCGATCCAAACGCCAAAGTAGCGCTGGCCGATTTCGAAAGCGATCGATTGGATGCCGATCATGATGATGGCGCTGAATATCCCAATTAAAATTGCCCTGGCGGCATCCCGGGATAGAAATGAAGTCCGAAGATAATAGAGAAACGTGCCTTCTCTTTTTTTTGGAAAAGTTTCCGGGTGCAGGGATTCACCGGCTAAGCAGGGCATAAGGATTCCTAAAACGGCGATAAAGGTATTCATGACCGTCGAGCTGATGCTGCGCCACAGATAGGAGGCCATAGAGGTTGTCGTCGGGTAACCGAAGAGTATATTTTGAAAATTATTGGCATACGATGCCAGATAGAACACAAAGATGACCGCGGTCAGGGTGACGGCAAAGTTTTTTACCGAATGCATCACCAAATTATTGCGCCGGATCATCACATGAAAAATGGAGGCCGTTAAAATGATATAAAAAAAGACTCGAAACAAGACGGAAATATTCCAGCCGACATTTTGTTTGCTCTCGACATAACGGGAATATTGATCCGGGATTTTCAGGCCATTTTTGTAAAAGCCCAGTATTTCATTGCCGCTGACAGTCGCTCCGGTATGCATGATCGCCCAGCCGCTTGAAGGATCACTGCTCCAGGGGATTTTGGAGTCATTGTGTTCCCAGGAAAAAGAATAATTGATCCGTTTATCATACTTTTGCGAATTGCTCGTCTGTTCAGAGTAAAGGCGAGGGTCAAATTTGAATTTTTTCTTTAAAAATTCAACCGCTTTCTGGCGGGCCTGCTCTTCGGTTTGGGGTTGGCGGTAAGCGCTGTTGTCAATGGTATGCGTGTAGCTGGTCACCTCTGCGGTTGCGGCACTTAAGGCAACGCTGTACTCTTCTTTTTGGTTTTCTTTAAAAAAACGAACAGACCAGAAAAAGAGTTCAAAGTCGAACTTTTTAAAGAATTCCAATTCTTTTTTAAACCCGATGGCTTTTTGTAAATAGCGATCAGCGCTATCGCGCGAGCTAAAAATAATCGCATGATCATACGTGGCCAGTTGATCTCTCGATAAGCCGACTTCGTTGAGCATGTACTCTGAAGCAATTTTAAGTGCGGCAGAACGCCCGACGGAAAGATTAATAAAAGACAGTTGGGGAGCGGTAAAGATTTCCCATGCAAAGACGGAAAAAAAGCTTAGAACGATAAATGCGATCCACGACCTTTTTGATATCACGGCCATAATTTTATAAAAGATGCAGAAGTTCTTTGGGCAGGTGCTTAAGTTCGTGTGCGCCCAAAATCTTGATCGACCAGCGAAGGAATTTTAGTTTTCTCTCCAAACGGCTGTCGGGCACAGTTGTTTTTTTTAGCGTATTGCGTGATAAAAAAAGCACATTGCGCAATGTATTAAACATGATTCGCGCATCCCGGCTGCTGTTTTTGCCTTTCGCGATGACATCGTCGAGCGCTTTTTCGGCCATTTCATTGACGGTGACATTGTAGTGATCAAGTTTCAAAATAAGCGCCGGGACCATCGCGTCAAAATATTTGTAACGGTCGAGCACACACAAGGTGTGCATGATCTCGACTTCGATAAACGCAGAATTGGTCCGATTGATGCGCCGGATCAGGTCTTCTTCGATGCGAAGCTTTTCGCGTCCGACGACAATTGTTCCGAATTTTTCTTTAAAAACGCGGATTGCCGCGGCCGTTTGATAAAAATTAAGCGTATCGTCATTGATTCTTCCAACGATAGAATATTTTGCTTCCGTCGAATATTGACCGGCGTACCCGGCGAGAATTTTGGCATCGTCATAAACGCCTTGATTCTCAGGCGACTGGGCGTTTGCTTTTGGGCTGAGCCCCAAAAGACAAATAAAAACGATCAAGGAAAATATTTTATGGCGATTTTTCATCGGACAAACTCCATGGAAAAATTGACGCTTTTTGCCGAATGCGTCAGGGCACCGATTGAGATCCGGTCGATACCGGTTTTCGAAATTTTGACGATGCTCTGAAGATTTATGCCGCCGGAAACTTCCAAAAGGATCTTACTGTCTATCTTTTTTTTAAGGTCAACCGCTTGTTTGATCTGCGAAAGCGTCATATTGTCCAATAAGATAATGTCCGGTTTGGCCAAAAGAGCTTCCTTATATTGGGAGAGTGTATCAACTTCCAGTTCGATTCGCTTTTTTGTCTTGGCGCGCAAGCGTGCAATGATTGTGGCCATCGAAAGGTTTTGGGCTTTGGCCAAAAGATGATTGTCTTTGATCAACACCATATCGCTTAAATCCCGGCGATGATTCTCGCCCTTGGCGCAACGGACAGCGTATTTTTCAAGATCGCGCAAGCCCGGCGTTGTCTTTCGGGTATCAAGAATTTTGACACGGGTACCGGCGGCAAGTTTAACAAATTCTGCAGTCAACGTTGAAATGCCAGAAAGATGCCCCAAAAAATTTAATGCAACCCGTTCGCACGAAAGAATTGATCTCGTCGGCCCTTTGAGAAAAATGACGGGTTCGTTTTTTTTAATATCTTCCCCATCCTTATGATATGAAAAAACTTTAATCCGCGTGTCGATTTTTTTAAAGATTTTTTTGACGATGTCGTTGCCGCAAATGACGGCATCTTCCCGGCTTAAGATGTAAGCTTGCGAAATTTGATTTTTGTCGACGAGATTTTGTGTTGTGACATCCCGATGGACAAAATCCTCGTCCATCGCGGTTTGGATGATGCGGTCGATAGAGTTGTTGATATTTTTCATGTCAAATTTTTTAAAAGGCTTTGGAGTTCTTTGGCCTCTACGTTTAAAGCGATCGCGCGTGCGCGTTCTTTTTCGATAACATCGGAAGGTGCTTTGCTCACAAACCCTTCATTGTTTAAGCGTTGCGTAATTGCTAAGGCCGAATTTT
>CAZWOH010000012.1:0-17838 GCA_964635405.1 uncultured Planctomycetales bacterium
AAACACCTCGCCAACGTGGATCGAATGTTTGAAACAAATTGTTTTGGAACATTCGAGCCGCTTGCCCTAATACAACGTCAAATTAATTTTTGCTATCATGCCGGCTTAACAGGCAACGGCCCTATGGAATTAACTGCGACGGGAAGAATGATTTTTTCGATTTTAGCCCCTGAAGTTATGGTCCCTTCCCTGAGGACCTTGGCATAAAATCCGCAGCGTCCGAGAATAGCATCTTTAAGACGCAAATCAATCGAATCCAAGACATAACAGGGTTTACGCTCCCTAGTCAATTCCAGGACAACCCCGCCGGAAAACTCCAAAATCGTCCCGGGATAAAGTCGCTGAACATGCAAATCCTGGACCGTTAAATTTTCTCCGATCGTCCCGGGCGTCAACACAAACCCTTCCTCACATAACTGTTCTAAAAGCTCCAAATCCTGCAAGCAAACAGCCTGATCAGGGTTGTTATGTTTAAGATGATTGTGCGCATCGCCGGCCAATCCGCTTTGTGCAATAAAAACAGAGTCAATGGCATATTTTGGAATACCGCCGGAAGAAATACAAATCTTGATCACTCGAGGTTGTCTTTGCTGGCTGCAATCGTTCATGACAATAAGTTTTTTTATGGGTGAGACTCGCTAGACACCTTTGCCGCACAAATTTTATACGACGGTTGACGAGAATAGGTATCAAATGATGGAAAAGTTAACCGGTTGGTTTGATCATAATGCATCGGGATAAAAATCTGGCCCGGTTTGACACAAACCGTCAAAAGAGCTTTCACTCGCGCCTGCCCTCTTCTAGTCGAAACATAAACCCATTGATCTTGCTCAATATTTAATCGGCCGGCATCCTCCGGGTTGATTTCCATATAAATATTTTCAGGATACAATTGCCGCAAAATTGCAGATTTTCCTGTACGCGTCTGCGTATGCCACTGGGCCGAAGTCCCTCGTCCGGTTAATAACATAAACGGATATTGTTCATCCACATCTTCAGGCAGCCTCTTGACAGAATCAAAAAGCAATTTGGCTTTCCCGTCGGGAAAATAAAATTTCCCGTCCTCAAATAAGCGGCGTTCAGGGGCCTGGAACTGCTGGGATTCATTTTCGGGATACGGCCACTGAATCCCTCCATGCTTTTTGAGCATATCATAATCCTTGATCCCTGTTATATCGCAAGGCGTCCCTTTTGAAATTTTTTTCATAATCTCGAATGTGGCCTGCACAGAAGACAAGCGCTCAAAAAGTTTTCCGCATCCCCAATAGTGCGCGACGAGTTTAAAAATATAAAAATCAGCCAACGCTGTCCCCGGAGCCCTGGCAACCCGGTTAAGTAAACCGATACGACGTTCGGAATTGATCATCGTACCCTCTTTTTCTCCCCAGCCGGCGGCCGGCAAAACAAGGTCTGCCATTTTTGCCATTTCGGTTGTGCCATACATGTCCTGCACGACCAAAAAATCCAGTTGTCGCATCAAGGAACAAAATTCGTTTTGATTAATCCACGAATGCGCCGGGTTGGTGGCAATAATCCACAGCCCTTTAATTTTACCGTCAGAAATCCGGTCAAGAATTTGATCATACGCCAAGCTGTTTTCCTGGGGAATCAAACTAACATCAATCCCCAAAATATCCGCAATCTTTGCTCGGTGGTCCGGATTAAGAAAATCATGTCCGCACATCATGTCCGTAATATTGCCAAAAATGCGCGACCCCATCGCATTGCACTGGCCCGTGATGGAATTGGCCCCCGTTCCCGGACGGCCGATATTTCCGGTTATCAAAGCAAGGTTGATGATCGCCTGTGCTGCGCGAACCCCTTCATGGCTCTGGTTGATTCCCATCGTCCACCAAAAAGAAACACGACGGCCCTGAGCAATACTCGAGGCAAATTCATTTAACTGGCTGACACTCAAACCCGTCGCTTTGCTCACCGACTCTAATGTAAATTGCGCGACATGGGCCTTGAATTCTTCAAAATTATTTGTGTTCTTTTCGATATATTCCCGGTCGATTTGTCCTCGGGAAATCAGGATATTGGACAAGCCGTAAAACAGGGCCATGTCGGATTTTGGCGTAATCGGATAATGCCGTGTCGAGGCCATCGCCGTTTCGGTTTTACGCGGGTCAACGACGATGATTTTAGGACGATGCGGATTCATGCAAACCCGCTGCCACAAAATAGGATGCGCAATGCAGGGATTAGCGCCGACAAAAACAAGCACATCGGATTCTTCAAAGTCCTTGTAAGTAAACGGCGGGGCATCAAACCCGAAAGACTGTTTATACGCCGTTGCCGCCGTCGCCATGCACTGACGGGTGTTGCTGTCGCAATGGACCATACCCATGCCGAATTTTGCCAAAACGCCCAAAAGCATCATCTCTTCGGTGCAAATCTGTCCTGTACTTAAAAACGAAATACTCGGCTTGCCGTATTTTTCCTGGATCTTTTTGAACCGCTCGACAAAAACTTTTAGCGCCGTGTCCCAACTGACGGCAACCATTTTTCCATCAGCATTTTTTAACATCGGCGTCGTAAGCCTGTCGCAAGCCGATAAAGGCGTCAGGGCTTCCCAACCCTTGGGACAAGCCTCGCCTAAATTTACAGGATAATTGAGGCTTGGCGTCAGGTTGACAGGTTGTCCGTTTTTTTGATGTACGCTCAACGCGCAACCCGTCGAACAATACCCGCAAACCACATCGGTTACGGCATCCGGCAAAAGACGTTTGGGCAATTTTCCAAGCCCCAGAGACGAAACCTCCTGGGCCAGTTCTCTTGTCAATTGCCCGTCGCGCTGATACAGAATTGAAATGATCTTTTCCTGCCAGCTTTGAAATTTTTCAGGTAGAGGATTTTTCATTATGCGGCGTAACTTTCGGCATTTGTAACGGAACAACCGTTGTAAAAAACAAGTACCTTTCCATCAACTCTGCAGCTAATGTCAAAACCAGCATGACGGACACTCCCCAAAATGTTTCAACTGCAGAAATGCGGGGATGATATAAAACCATCACAAGCGGGCAGACGATTGCTGCTAAAGCCCCGAGGATAAACCGTGCGCAGCTGACAGGCCCCAGGATATCCTTCATCAAAAGGGCTGTTTGCTTTAACGATGACCATTCCCGGTCTTTTAACCTCAAAAATATCTTTGCCTCAACAGCAAATTTTATCAATGCCATTACGGCTAAAACCATCCAAAACCCGCCAGTCAAACTCTGGATCTGATAAATTTCACGGTCAGGATGAATTTGAAAAAATAACGCCGTACTCCACTGCCCGGTCATTACTCCGAGAATTCCTGTGGTCAAAAAGAATTTCAGTGTCGTTGCGTGCTGATCCCAAAACGGACGCTTGGTGTAGCGATAGACCATGACCGAACAAAAAACGCCAAGAAGACCAAACCCTGCAGCCAGGGCAATAGCCCAGTTCTTGTGCATGAGGATCGCAAGAACAGCGCTTGGCGCAAAAATTCCAAACGCGGCAATCTCGCGGCTCAACCAGGATTTTCGTAAACCCAAAACGGCACGAAAAGCCAATAAAGGACGTCCCAAATGAAAAACGCTTGCTGTCATACCCAAAAGCCCAAAAGCCAAAGCTGTAAAGCAATGATAGCCAATTATTTCGCCGCCGGCAGAGCCCTGGACAAAATTCGATAGCACCCATAAGGCCACGAAAGTTCCCGTAGAAAGTTGTGTCAACACCAGCATCACCACCAAAGGCCAATGGGCATGCTGTGTCTTAAGTTCATAAAAATCCGGGCAGACCGAATTGCCCGCAAATTCTTTTTTACGAATGTATTTTGTTGTTGGAAGAGTGTACGTTGAATCCGGCGCATGTGGAACTTTAACAAATGCATCCGGGTCTTTTCTAACATTGGAAGAATCGACGATACGGATACGAATCGCCCCGCCAGGACAGGCACGGACACAGGCCGGGGCCTGACCGACCTGCAGCCGGCTGATACACATATCGCATTTATGGACAATTCCCTTTTTTTTACTGTATTTAGGAACACTATAAACACAGGTAAAAGTACAGTACTGACAACCAAAACACTGATCGTCAAGGTGTTTGACAATGCCTGTATCCGGCTTTTTCACATACGCATTGACCGGACAACCATTCAAACAAGCCGGGTCCAGACAATGATGGCACGCAGTTGTAACATGGGTAATTTCCGGCTGATTGGTATTGCCTCCCTGCAACAATCCGACGTAGCGCCATGATTCATCTTCTTCCAAACCATTTTCGCTATGACAGGCCGTCACGCAAGCCTTGCAACCGGAACACTGGTCAAGGTTCACCTCAAAAGCGTACTGTTCTCCCGGGCCCGGAGTGTTTTTGGGAATAAGGTCCGTATATAAACGGCTGTTTTCCGGAAGCTGAAGCAAGTCCTTGTTAACCGAAAATTTTTCAACAGCGCTTAAAGTTTGCTGTTTTTGAAGATATTGTTCAACTAACCCTGACATGAAAAGACCTGCCTTCCAAAAAATCAATCAAATGCCCGCGATACTGAAAATATTCAGACTGGTCCATCAAATCTTTGCGATGACGAGGGCGAGAAAACTCAACGTCAAGAATGTCGCCAACCCTGGCTTTCGGGCCGCTGGTCATCATAACAATGCGATCAGATAAAAAAATGGCTTCGTCTACATCGTGGGTCACCATGACGGCAGTAATTTTTTCTGCATGCCAAACTTCCAAAAGAACATCCTGCAACTGGGTCCTCGTCAAAAAATCCAGCATGCCAAACGGTTCATCTAAAAGAAGCAGTTTTGGCTTGAGCGCAAAAGCCCGGGCGATACCAACCCGCTGGCGCATCCCGTTGGACATATCCGCTGCTTTTTTATGATACGCATCATCCAAACCAACCTTCTGTAAATAATATTTCCCAATGTCTTCCCGTTGCCGTTTTGTCGCTTTCGGATAAGCTTGACAAACTCCTAGAAGGATATTTTCCAATGCACTCATCCAGGGAAACAGGCTGGGCGCCTGAAAAACAATCCCGCGATCCGGGCCCGGCTCGTCATTGATTAACCGGTTATCCAAAAAAATCCCTCCAGCTGAACATGTCGTCAGTCCCGCTAACATCATCAGGACCGTAGATTTTCCGCAGCCGGAATGCCCAATGATACTGACAAACTCTCCCTTCTCGACAGCAAGGTTAAAATTCTCCACAATCATATTCGGCCCGTTGACATTAAGAAAACTTTTACATACATGATCAAAATGCAGGTAAGAACGGATAAATCCGGTTTTAGACACGACATTCATGAAAAGCTCCCGGCGGTATCGATTGGTTTTATATCCGGCAGAACCAGCTCTGGACTACTATGGGCCGGCTTATTCTGGGCGCGGGTGTCCAAAAAATACTGAATAATTTTCCCCCGGATTTCCCAATAAAGCGGATCGGTGTTGAAATTCTTTTTTTGCCGCGGGCGCGCAAATGGGACTTTAAAAGTCGGGCCGAGCGTTGCCAAAGGTCCCGGGTCCAAAAGTACAATCCGGTCCGCTAAAAGGATTGCTTCATCTACGTCATTGGTAATCAAAACTACTGTTTTTTTATCCTGGCTCCAGATACGCTCAATCTCCGTCTGCAAAGTTGCCCGCGTCAAAGCATCTAAAGCGCTTAACGGTTCATCGAGAAGAAGAATTTGTGGATTCATCGCCAATGCACGGGCCACGGACACCCGCTGGCGCATCCCGCCGGAGAGTTCCGACGGACGTTTATCCCGCGCAGCGGTCAGGTTAACCATTTTGATATACTTATCGATATGTTCCCTGCGTCGGGCGATAGGCCAATGTCCAAAAAGCTGGTCAACAGCCAGGGCAATATTTTCATAAACATTCAACCAGGCCAAAAGCGAATAATTTTGAAAAACCATCCCGCGGTCAGGACCAGGGCCATCGATATGACGGCCTTTAAGCATAATGACCCCGTCATCAGGTTCTATCAATCCTCCAATCATGGAAATCAAAGTTGTCTTTCCACTTCCCGAAAATCCGATAATAGCCACAAACTCGCCTTCATCAATGGTGAGGTTAATGTCCCTTAACACATCGCTACGGGTTTTTCCCTGACCATAAGATTTAGAAACATTGACGAGTTCAAGAAATTTCATGACGGATTATTTCCCAAAACTGACAGCTTTTTGTAAAGAAACCATGACCCTATCGAGCAAAAACCCGATAAACCCGATGGCAAAAACAGCGACCATAATCCTGGCTAAAGAATCGCTGCTCCCATTTTGAAATTCGTCCCAGACAAATTTTCCAAGCCCCGGATTCTGGGCTAACATTTCAGCGGCGATCAAAACCATCCAGCCGACCCCCAGTGAAATCCGCAGTCCCGTAAAAATCAATGGCAAAGAAGCCGGAATAATAATTTTAAAAACCTTCGGAAAAAACCCAAGCCTTAAGACGCGCGCCACGTTGATATAATCCTTGTCAATCGAACAAACACCCAGGGCCGTGTTGATAATCGTCGGCCACAAAGAACACAAAGCTACCGTAATCGCAGAATTAAGAAAAGATTTTGGAAAGAATCCATCGTTTGTTTTATAAACAGAGCTGACGACCATCGTCACCAGAGGCAACCAGGCCAATGGAGAGACCGGTTTAAAAATCTGTATAAACGGATTGACCGCCATCATAATAACGCGATTAAGCCCGCACAGAACACCGACGGGGATTGCAACCAGAGAAGCTACGGTGAATCCGACAAAAACGGTCAACAAACTGGTGAGAATCTGATCTAAGAATGTAGGTTTGCCGGTATATTTTCTGACTCTCACATCCGCATTAGGGTCAGCCAAAAGCATTTCGGCGTTGCGTTTGGCTTGGCGCTCATAAAACTCTTTTTTCATCGCTCGTTGCTGACAATGCTCTTGCCACAAACCTCCCGTTTGCTTTACGACCTGCATCGGTCCAGGAAATTTTCCAAGGCTGGTGTCAACACTCTGGGCAACCACAGACCATGTAAAAAGAAACAAGATGATCGCCGAGCCGGAAACAAAAATCGTATTGATGATCTGACGCCATTCTTTAGACAAGGTTGAGCCGGTCTTAACCGGACCAGGGGTTACTGCAGAAGTTATCTGTTGTGTGCTCATACAATCTCCCGGCTTGTTAATCTTTTTTTCCTATCGCAAATTTTCTTAAATATTCGTTAGGCTTGCGTCCGTCGTATTCTACTCCATCGATAAAATTAGAATCTGCCGGCTTAAAACCGTCTGTCGATGGAATATCCGAAGCATTAAGTTTTCCTTCCTTGACCAAAATCTCGGCGGCTTTAAGCCAAATCTGCGGATGATAAACTTTTTTGGCAATATCTATATACCAGGAATCCGTCTTGGCCTCGTCGATCTGCCCCCAGCGGCGCATCTGTGTCAAGTACCAGATCGCATCACTGTAATATGGGTACGTCGCATTATATCGAAAGAAAACGTTAAAATCAGGCAACTCTCTTTTATCGTTTTTTTCATACTCAAACGTTCCCGTCATGCTGTTGGCAATGACTTGATAATCAGCGCCGACATATTCGGATCGGGAAAGGATTTTGACAGCTTCAGCCCGGTTTTTCCCATTGTCCGCGTCAAGCCACTTGGCTGCACGAATAAGCGCCTTGATTACCGCGATATGTGTATTGGGATTGTTGTCGGCCCACTGCCGAGTCACGCCAAAAACTTTTTCCGGATTATTTTTCCAAATTTCATAATCGGTAATGACCGGAACACCAATCCCTTTAAATACAGCCTGCTGATTCCATGGCTCTCCGACACAATAGCCATGAATTGTCCCGGCTTCAAGCGTTGCAGGCATTTGCGCAGGCGGAGTTACAGAAAGCAAAACATCCGCATCCGACATACCCGTAATATCAGATTGAGTATAATACCCGGGATTTATCCCTCCGGCGGCCAACCAATAACGCAGTTCATAATTATGCGTCGAGACAGGAAAAACCATGCCGAATTTAAATTCTTTTCCATCTTTGCGATATTGCTCAACAACAGGTTTTAAAGTATCAGCTTTAATCGGGTGCTGTGGTTTTCCATCAGGTTGCATCGGGACATAAGACTTCATCGCATTCCAAACGTCGTTGGAAACAGTAACTCCGTTCCCGTTTAAATCCATACTAAAGGCCGTAATAATGTCCGCCTTGGTGCCAAAACCGACCATCGCCCCAAGCGGCTGACCGGCGAGCATTTGCCCACCATCAAGCTCGCCGCTGATAACACGGTCCAGCAAAACTTTCCAATTCGCCTGCGACTGCAGCGTAACAAAAAGCCCTTCCTCCTCAAAATACCCTTTTTCTTTGGCTATCACCAGAGGAACGCAATCCGTTAATTTGATAAACCCGAAAGTCAATTCATCTTTTTCCAAACCAGCCGCTTTTGCACTCTCGACGAAAAAAACCAGCCCTGTCAAAATAACTAAAGCCATCATAAACAAGTTGCCAATTTTTATCAGTCTCATCTTACCTCCTGTGTGATTGAACTTAATTTTGAAATGAACTCAATCATAATATAGCCGCTAAATTCCCAGACTCGATAAGTCTTGATGCATTCATGCGCCTCACTTCCCTGCCCGCTGGCAAGGTCGAATTTATGTCCATGCAAAGGACAGACGATTTTTCCGTCGCCCATAATCCCTTCAGCCAAAGGCCCTTGACGGTGTGGGCAGCGGTTTTCAACGGCAAAAAGTTTTCCCAAACGGTCCCGAAATACGGCGACTTGTTGGCCATAAATGATAAAGCAATGACCCTGCCCGACGGGAACCATATCAACAGGGCCTAAATTAATTTTCCAAGTTTTTTCCATAGCGCCCTTTCTTTCAACCGTTATTCTCGGCCTGTTTTAAAACTTCGACCAACCGGGGCCCTTCAAACTGCTGAGGATACGCCGGGATATCCGCTTCTTTCCATGGATCACGATACGCCTCAACGGCCTGCTGAATATGCGCATCGAGATTTTCACAAATCCCCAAAGAGTCTTCGACAAGAATCCCTCGCAAAACATCAATACCGATACGCGCCACAAAACCATAAGTCCGCTCTAGGTACTTTGCGTGCTCTCGGTAATACTGCATAAACCGTCCGATCAGCTTCAAGACTTCTTGCTGGCTATCAACGGTATGCAACAAATCTCCTTTGCGGACAGAAGCACCGGCTGCACCGCCAACATAAATTTCCCATTTGCCTCCATCGATAGCGACTGCGCCGATATCTTTAACATATGCCTCGGAACAATTTCGAGGACAACCTGCCGTGGCCAATTTCATCTTGTGCGGCGACTCAATGCCCTGAAAACGATGCTCAATCTTTTGCGCTAAAGCGATTGAATCTCCGACGCCGTAACGGCAAAAATCCGTCCCCACACAACTCTTGCAAGTCCGAAAAGATTTAGTATAGGCATGTCCGCTTGGCATATCCAAATCTTTCCAAATCCCGGGAAGATCTTCTTTTTTTATCCCCAAAAGATCAATGCGCTGGCCACCGGTAAATTTAACCATCTTAACCTTGTACTTGACTGCCGCATTGGCAATGCGCATCAGCTCATCTGCCGAAGTCACGCCGGCATAAATACGCGGCACGACCGAAAACGTCCCGTCCTTTTGGATATTGGCATGGACACGGTCATTGATAAATCTCGCGTCACGTTCATCTTCATAGTCTTTCGGCCAAATTATTTTTAAGAGAGACGCCAAACCGGCCTTGCTGTCTAAATCCTCCTTGCCAGCACACAATTCACGAAAAACAGCACTGACCGACTTTAATTGTTTTTCTTTAATCACCGCGACGAGCTGTGACTTTTCAAATGGCACCCCGGGAACATAATAATGCTCACTGACGTCGTAGGATAATTCTCCGGCAGTGCTTTCAATCAAACGCGCGATCATGCCTTTGCAGGAACCGCACCCTTTTCCTGCCTTGGTCTTGGCTCCCACTGAATCAACTGTCTTGCAACCTGATTCGACACAATCGACGATCTGTTTTTTACTGACTCCGTTACAATTACAAATTTGCGCATGATCCGGCAAATCAGAAACATCGATCATCGATGCGCCGCTGACCGCCCCAAAAAGAAGTTCGGAACGGTTTTCCGGAACGTCTTCTGCGCGCATAAACATTTGCATCAGAAGATCGGCCGATTCGATGCCGCCCAACAAAATTGCCCCCAAAAGTTTATTATTGCGAAGGATGACTTTTTTATAAATCTTGCGGACCGGGTCACGATAAACAATCACTTCATCGTCGGGATTTGTGGTTTCCTTTTCGCCTAGAGAAACAAGTTCAACCCCCATGACCTTAAGTTTGGTCCCGGTTTTTGAACCACTGTAACTTGCTTGCGGATTCTGGCCGGTTATGACATCTGCCAAAACCCTGGCTTGTTCCCAGATCGGCTCGACCAAACCATAAAGTTTTCCTCTGTGCTCGACACATTCTCCCAGACTAAAAATATCTTGATCGTTTGTTCTCATTTGATCATCACAAACAATCCCTTTGTTGACAGCAATCCCTGAAACACCCGCAATCTCTGTTATAGGGCGTATCCCGGCGCTGACAACAACCATATCGATATCAAGAACCTCACCGTCAGAAAATTTCAAGCCTGTTATACGGTCGTTTTCATAGATGAGGCTTGAGCTTTTTTTCCCGACCAAAACACGCACCCCCATGGCCTCCATAATATTTCTAAGCATCTGTCCTGATTCCTGATCGAGTTGGGCACTCATAAGTTGCGGCGCCGCCTCAATGACCACAACCTCCAAATTATGTGTCAACAATCCGCGGGCCGCCTCCAGCCCCAATAGCCCACCGCCGATAACAGCAGCTCTGCGGCAATTCTTTGCATAATTAGCGATCATGGAACAATCATCCAATGTGCGAAACAAAAACGTCCCCGGCTGCCCAAAACCTTCCAGCGGCGGAACAAAAGGCCTTGACCCGCTAGCAATTATGACCATATCATAACGTTCTGAAATCAAATCTGAATTGCCTGCGGCAAGATCTAAAGAAGAATATGGCGCAACGTCTTTGGGGACCAAGACCCCTTCAACAACTTTATTTTTTCTGTCGATACGGACAGCTTTAACCCCCGCATGAAGACGAATATTATTGTCTTTATACCAGTTAAGCGGGTTCATAAAAATTTCGGTAGCATCCTGACTCTGGTTTAACACATTGCTTAAAAGAATTCGGTTATAATTCCCATACGGCTCAGCCCCAAACATGACGATGTCAAACCCATCAGGTTTTCGTTTTAAAATTTCTTCAACGACCCTGGCCCCGGCCATCCCGTTGCCAATCACAACAATCTTCTTTTTCTGTGTATCCACGATATGTCTCCTTAAAAATTACGCCCCGAATGTTTAATCCGGGGCGCCTTTGCCCATCTTGCCAAAAACAAAAACCCAATATAGCCATCGTGGCTGTATTGGGCGTCTTTGCCTTTAAGTTTAATACGACATCTATGCCGTAACTTCACTAGCAGACCAACTATAAAACCATTTGCCCCTGAGGTCAATACCTAATTTTATAGGTATCCCAAATCACAAAGAAAAATTTTTCAAATACTCTGACAAATCGGCATCCGCGGGAACACCAAGTTTTTTACGGATATGATTGCGATGATGCTCAACAGTCCTTTGAGAAGTAAACAAAAGTTCCGCAATGTCCTTGGACTTTAACCCGTTTTTGAGCATTTTGCAGATCTCTATTTCTCTAGCAGACAACCGCCACTTTTTGTCCATCAGTTTAACCGAAAAATCTCCTGTCAAATCATTAAGATACTCTTCAATCAAGACTAAATTTCTTTTATCAATAGCGGTCCCGTGCCGCTTTAATTTTTCGATCAATGGAAAAACCGTATCCTCCAGGTTCTTTTGTATAGTTCTGTGAAATTTGAATTTTTCCTGTTGCCATTGGTCCAACCAGCTAAGCAAAATACGGTTATTTTTTACCCTGGCTGCCCGGTAACGACTCAATTTCTGCCTGGAATCAGAAATCATGTGCGCCATCTGATAACGCTGGGTAATATCCACAACGCTGCCACGTGTATTAACAAGCTTTCCTTTATTATCAAACCTGGCTGAAGCATTTAAAAGTACGTTGCGCCGAGAGCCGTCCTTGCAAACCATCGTGTAATTAAGATTTTGGACCTCTCCACACCTCAAAATTTCCTGCCAATGCTGTTCAAAGAGTTCAACTTCTTCTGGAATGATAAAGTCTGTCCAGATTTTCTGACCGACGACTTCTTCCCGCGTATATCCCAGCATCTGTAATTCAGTTTGGTTGATATCGACAATAACCCGATCCGGCCCAAAAGCATGAAACCCAATCGGCGCGTGTTCAAAAAAATCGCGCAAGTAATCCTGTTTTTTTTGCCAATCTTCCATAAGATTCTCTTAAAAAATAAAAAGCCCTTTCCGAAAAAACTTTTCGGAAGGGGTCACGTTTCTTTCTAAATCAAACCTGACTTAATCATTCGCAACAAATTATTACCTGACTATAAAATCCACGATTTATTTTGTCAATTTATTTCTTAAATGATGATAAGCATGCTCTTGCGTCACAACCAAAATTGTTTTGGAACATTCGTCGGGTTTGTGTTAGCATTATTCGTTTCCCAAAAAATTCCCCATAATTTACCCCCGCAAAGAAAACAATTTTCATGTTAGCCAAAGTCTATAGCTGCGGCATCTCATCGCTAGATGCCTATCCTGTAACCATTGAAGTCGATGTTTCCGCCGGGTTGCCCGCAACCGCCATCGTGGGGCTACCGGATAATGCCGTCAAAGAAAGCAAAGAGCGCGTACGCGCAGCTATCCGAAACAGCGGTTATCACTACAAACCCCAGCGGGTCACCATTAATCTTTCGCCGGCAAATATTCCCAAAGAAGGACCGTCGTTTGATCTGGCCATCGCGCTTGGGTATTTAAGCGCAACCGGACAAATTCAGGCCGACAATCTTTCGCAGTATGTCATCTTAGGCGAGCTTTCTCTCGACGGAAAAATCATGCCAGTCACAGGGTCTTTGTCGGTCGCTTTAAGCATTGAACCCGATAAATTTAAAGGTTTGATTTTGCCCTATGCAAATGCCGCGCAAGCGGCTGTAACACAATCGATTGCCATTTACCCGATGCACACGCTTAAAGAAGTCATTGCCTTTCTGGCTCAACCAGATCTTGTCAAACCATGTAAAGTCGAAACAGATTCTCTTTTTAAAAAAACGAACAACTATCTGATGGATTTTAGCGATGTCAAAGGCCAAGCGCATGTCAAACGCGGGATTGAAGTTGCATCCGCCGGAGGGCACAATTGCCTGCTCATCGGCCCGCCGGGCAGCGGAAAAACGATGCTCGCCAAACGGATTCCAACAATTTTACCGGACATCACTTTAGAGGAAGCGCTTGAGATCACCAAAATCCACTCGGTCATGGGCCTTATTCCGCCGCAGGTGAGCTTATTAACCACCCGACCGTTTCGTTCGCCGCATCATACCTCCTCTGATGTCGCGCTCGTCGGTGGCGGATCAATTCCTAAGCCCGGCGAAATTACCTTAAGCCATCATGGAGTCCTTTTTTTAGATGAACTTCCCGAGTTTAGCCGCAATGTCATCGAGTCATTGCGCCAGCCTCTGGAAGACCATTGCGTCACGGTCTCGCGGGCTAACCGCTGTGCGCGCTTTCCGGCAAAATTTATGCTGGTTGCCAGTATGAACCCCTGCCCGTGCGGTTATCTGACCGATACACGGCGCAAATGCCAATGCTCCCCGCAGCAAGTTACACGATATTTAGGAAAAATTTCGGGTCCCCTGCTGGACCGTATTGATATTCATCTGGATGTTCCGGCGCTCAAGCCGTTGGAATTAATGCAACAGCACACAGCCGAAACATCGTCGGAAATCAAAAAACGGACACTTGCAGCACGAGGGATTCAACAACAACGTTTTAAAAATTCCGGTATTTTTGCCAATGCGCAAATGAGCCAAAAACAGATCAAAGAATTTTGTCCTCTGACCAAAGACAGCCAGGACCTTCTTAAAACCGCTATCGACGAATTGAATCTTTCCGCCCGAGCACATGACAAAATTCTCAAAGTGGCCCGCACGGTTTGTGATTTGGAAAACAAAGACAAAATTTTGCCTCAGCATATTGCCGAGGCCGTCGGCTACCGCAGCTTAGACCGAAGCTGGTGGAGATCTGAGTAACTCGCCTCTTTGCGATTCTTTTTCCAAAAAGTCTATTTTTGATTTGACCTGATGCTATAATAACTTCAAAAATTTTATCCACCGCCCAAATTATCATGATCCTTGCTAAAATTAACAATCCGCGCGGCAACGCTTTCTTATGGTTCTTGATCTGCCTGGCTGTCATCACAGGGGCGGGATATTTTCTCTACAACAATACGGATTTTCAACGTACGCACCGACAGGAAATCAGAAAATTTAACAGTTTTTTAAAAAAATACGAAAAAATTTCCAAAAATTTTGGGGATCATTTGAAACAAAAAATCGAAGAATGGAAAAAGTCCAAGCCCTCTAAAAATAAAAGCACCTCTGAAGAAATAAAAGTTGAAACGCGCACTTTTGAAGATTTGATTTACAGTCCACAAACGCTCGAAGAAAAACTCCCCGCCGAAATGATCCGCCATCAGCCTGATGAAATTACACTCTGTGCGTTTAACGCTGATTTTCTTCTTAACGATCCGTTGACTGACAAAGAGATGGTTCACCTGGCCAATATCTTTAGGTTCTGCGATTTATCCAGCATCGCCGGGATTTCAAACCAAAAATTTTTACCTAAACTGACAGCGTTGCTAAAAATTTTACGCTACGATGCGTCTTTTGAAACAAACGATTCTGCTTATACCGCAAAAACAAACATCGTTTATCTTTACCGCAACGACAAAATCCAGTCACTTAAACAGGGAAAAACTTATTCGCATAAAAGTTCGTTTCTTCAGCTGCCGTACTACAAAGCTTTTAAGGCTCAGGACTTTGACTTTATTGTGACAACTTTCCATACTCCCCTCGAAGGCTATAATTTAACTTCGATTGAACCGCTCGAAGACCTGTATGAAACAATAAAAAACGAGAATATAGATATTGGGGATATTGTGATATTTGGGGATTTTACCTTCCAATCGCAAGCGTTAAGCTGGGGGAGTGATTCTCTATTGCCAACCTTCGCCCACGCATTATCGGCGGGCAAAAATGAATCTCAACTGGTTGGAAATTTTTGGTTTAAAAAAACCGATCTAGTCGAGTTTAACGGCAAGTCCGGCATTATTAATATTTCAGAAAACGAATTTCCTTCGAAGCAAAAATCCTCTCTTTTGGCCGGCAGGCCAATTTGGGCGCAATTTAAGATTTTGTCCGACGACGATTAATTTCTTTAATTCTTAATAAATAATTAATTGCATTCGGGGTCTTTCTGGCACAAAAATTTTTCCCTTTTGTTTCAAGCTTGCGGCAGTGGAAACCGCAAGACGGCTATCAGGATTTTCCAAGGCCTGCAAACACATTCCCAGAATCTCAAAACCTTGCGCATAATAAAATCCCTGTTTAATCGCCGACTGCAAGTAAACAGCCGTATTCTGATAATCTTTTAACTGATAAGCGGCTTGCCCGGCATAATAATAAGCAAGCGGCTTTTCTAAAATACCGTTGGCAATCGCAAGCCGGCTGTAAGTTAACATCGTTTGATAATTTTTGGTCGCATTAGAAATTTCTAAAATCTGCAAATATGCCTGACGATAAAATTCTTTCGTATGCTCCCCCATGGCCGCGGCCAAAACCTGAGGCTGATGCGCAAATGGCAAAAAGGGGTGATAAATACGAGAGACAATAATAAACTGAATATTTTCAAGCGGGGCGACGGCAACACTCTTTTTAAAATATGCCAAAGCCGCCGGAAGATCATTACGTTTTAATGCAATCAAACCCAAATTATAATGAAAATTAAAGACTTTTGGATAAACATCCACAGCCCTTTGATAAGCTCTTTGTGCTTCTGTAATCTTTCCGTCGTAAAAATAACAAAAACCCACCATCGCATGCGCCTCTGCCAACAAAGGCATAAACTCTGAAACCTTGTAATAATACCGGCCAAACTCCTCGATTTTTTTGATTCCAAGATTATGGCGCTCTTGATTGAAATCAGCCCAATATTTCGGTGTCGGCATATAGCGACTCAATGCACTTGTCGCCGCATGACTCCACGCACGCTCATGATGAGAAAATAAAAATACAAACACCGCAGCCAAAATATAAAGAAAAAAAACAGGGAAATACAAATGTTCCCACCGCTTAAACATTCCTGACTCCGTCGCAGTTACTCTCTTTTTTCCAGAAGAAAAACGTTAAGGATAAAAACGAAAAATAAAAAATCCCCAGCAAAGGTTCAAGTTGATATCGCCAGGAGTTTCTAAAAACAAATTCAATATTTTGTTCTCCGGGCTCTACCCAAACCCCTTTAAAAGCGATATTCGCTCTTAACAGTGTTGCTTCTTTTTTGTTGATAAAGACACGCCAACCCGGATAATAGCAATCGTTAAATACCAAAAATTTGCTCGTTGGGAAGTTTGTTCTTAATTTGACTTTGTTGGCATTAAAGTCAAGGACAGAGAACTGCGAATTGTCCTTTTCAATAATCCAAGCATTCGCCGCAGAAGCGGCATTCGAAATCTTTAGCTCTTCTGGAGGTGTCCCCTGCGGGACAAAAGCGACGTTCAAATTCCGGGCAAAAGCATCGGAAATGATTTGCAAGCTCTCTTTCTTCTCATCCAAAACAGCAACGCGATCATAGAGAATAAATTTTCCAAGCGTATAATTTTCCACAATCGATGAATCGATATTGTTCCACAACAAGTTGTACCATTGTGTCCCAAAATATATGGGATTGCTTTTCACCGCAGTTTTTGTAATCTGGCCGACAGGACCTTCATCTACTATCTTTTTTTCTCCTCGGACATATTCAAACTGCGACGAAAATTTGTCATAAGATAATAGCGTTGTCGTTTTATAAGCATTGTTTTGTAAATTTTTATAGGCTTCAAGCGGCTGAACAACAATCGCCAAAAAACAAAGTCCACACAAAAGCCATGCTGGAAATCTTTTGGACAAATAAACGATAAAAAACAATAGGCTCAAAACTAAACTGATCCATGTCGAATAATTAAAACTTCTCTGCCAATAAAAAAAAGCTCCGGCCGTTGCATGCACAAAAATAATGTAAATAAAGAATAGTCTCTTGCGCTGCGATTTTTCGTCGATCATGCTTAAAAATACCCGCAATTGTTCAACAATAAAAAGAATCGCTATAGGCAGAATTGCAAGCCATAAAAAAAAATGCAAGTTGCGAAAATACTTGAAAAAGAAAACGTTTTTCTGAAAAAAACTATAAAGGGCAAACAAATACGGCGACCCAAGCGCAAAAAGAAAAAAACCCCATAAGAAAAATAACAAAATCTTTCGATTAACCGATGCCACAAATCCTAAAAGCAAAATAATCCATCCAAATGCGGGAATATAAAAAACAGCAAAATCAAACAGGCGCAAATCCGAAAAATAAAAAGATGAATACATAAGCTCTTCGGGGATCGCCCAGTAGGACGTTACGTCGGGCTTTACGCTGAGCATATGCGCATCGGCCGCATCAAAGTGCCGAAGCGGAAGCGCAAAAGTTCCCTCTGCCGCTGATTTAAAAAACGTTACCCCCGGCAGACAGGAGAGCAGCAAAGCAACAACACAAAATAAAAATAGCCATGGATTATTCCCGACAAAATCCTTTAAACGCGAAAAAAATCCTAGTGTTTCTTTAGGATAAATAATC
>CAZWOH010000012.1:17938-23242 GCA_964635405.1 uncultured Planctomycetales bacterium
GACAAAATCCTTTAAACGCGAAAAAAATCCTAGTGTTTCTTTAGGATAAATAATCGCAAAAAATACAAAAAACGACAAAACAAGAATAATAAAATAAAACGGAATGTACGTCGTCATTAAAAGCATCGTGCAAAAAACCATCCCCAACAAAGCAGACCTTTGCCCGGAGCTCCCAAAGACAAACCCAAAGTAAAAAAACCACACCAGAGGCGTTAAAATCATCATTATGTACGAGTCAAAAACTCTTGTGCTCAAAGACGAAAAACTTAAAAAGACAAATGCAAGAATGGCCCAAGAAGTATCCTTAAATATCTTTAAGGCCAGCTTATAAAATCCCAACATTCCCAGAAAGAAATAAAATGTGATAAAAAAAGAAAATGCTGCCCAATAGTTAAGGCCCAGCTTGTAGGGGATAAGAATCAACAATAAAAAAGGATTAAATGCGCCAATGCGCCGCAAAAAAAACTCATTGGGAGACCCGCAACTCCAGGAAGGGTCCCACCACGGATAAACACCGACGGAGATATTATCAATATAAAATTTCAGGTGTTCATAAAAGGAAACCGCATCGGACATCAACTGGACTTCCCTCGAAAGAAAAGCCCAGAAAGAACAGACCCAAAGGACAAGAGTTATTCCGAAGAAAACCCAAAATAAACTAACTCGCTGTTTAGAAGACACCGGCATGATGCTGTCGATTATACCAGCCGACGGCCGTCTTGACTAGACATCGCATGGCTTTGTTAATCAAAACTTTAAGTCAACACCCAAACTGAAGTTTCTCTCAGGTGATGGAAAATAGGATTTATCCGAAGAGATGGTCGATTTTGCCACATAACTATAATAGTGTTCCCCCAAAATATTATTCGCCGCCAGATAAACCTCATAATTATTCTTTTTGTACGCTAGCTTGACATCGACAACATCATAGGGCTTTATTCTCGACGTGCTGTTTTGTACGTCATTAATTGCGTAACGCGAACCGACAAATCGATTTGTTAAAGACACTTTATAACACTTAAAGAATTCCGCTGCTATGCTTTCAAAAACTTCATGCGTCGCGACTAACGGGATATAATTCCCATCGTTGGCCCCCTTGTCAAAACGCGCATTTTGGTACGTGTAATTTGTAATCAACTCGAATTTGTTTAAAAATCCCAGGTCAATAAACTTCAGCAAATCGACTTTCTGATTAAATTCAATTCCGGCACGTCGCGTTTTGTCATAATTGCTATTTGCAAAAGCCGATGGATCAAAAAATATTTCGTTTTTATTAACCAGCAAATACGGTGTTATACCGATGATAACAGTGTCATTGAAATTATGTTTTATCCCAAGTTCATACTGCACCCCCGACTGCTGTTTAAGATCCAGGTTTAATCCCGGCGTAATCCCAAATCCTGGGAAATTAAGTGTGCTGTACCATTCATCTGTCGCCAAAAAACGAAATGTCTGTTGCCAATTAAAATACAAATTCGAACCTTTGGCATATTCATATTTAAGACCGCCGGAATTAACCCATTGGTCCGGGCTTTGCCCCTGGTTGACAACAACATTTCTCTGATGAAATTCATAATCCGCCTTGTTATACCGCGTCCCCGTCGTGACAAACAAATGGTTTAAAAGTTCATACTGCAGGTTTTCATAAATGCCAAATTCTTTTTTCTTGATGGTTATATCATCGACATTGGTCCCGCTTCCTAAAATATCATTGGCATGGTCATAGTAATCAATGCCGGTAATAAAATTAACTTCCTTGCTAAAAATCAACCGGTCAAAAACATATTTGCCCGTCACACCATAAGTATCGATCGAACGCTTGGTATGAAACGGACCATACGTATTAAATGAATCGAACGTATCGCGATTACGATAAAGTAAATCCAGCGAAAGATCGCCAAAATAAACATCAGAAATCCAGGGTTTTGCATTTAAATTTAATTTCACATAACGATCTTTTGTCGACGAATAATCATCCGGGTTAGTCGTTGCCCGTCGGCCAAACCGCTCCAAATCCGTAGATAATAGGCCGCCGGGCAATCCGCTGTCATCTTTATGCCATGATATTTCTAAATCCGTCGAAAAATATTTTGAAAAATCATACCCTAAGCGCGTTGTAAAATCTTTAGAGAGCTCATCACTATTTTTTCTATAACCTTTCTGGTCAAAGTATTTCGAATAAAAAAAGTACGAAAAATCGTTATGCGCTCCTGAAAATTCAAGATGTTCTCCCAAAGAATCATAGCTGCTATAAACCGTTCCAACTTTCGCCTGCAAATCCCCATGCCCTTTTTTAGTAATGATATTGACAACTCCTCCGACGGCATTATCCCCATAAAGCACAGACCCGGCCCCACGGATAATTTCGATGCGCTCCACAGCGCCAAGCGCAATCTGTCCTAAATCGGGACCTGATATATCAATCGCATTGACCTTTCGGCCATTGATTAAAACCAGGACATTACGTGAAGCCGTATCCCCAAATCCGCGGATGTCAATAATGGCTGTCTTGTTGGTGCTATTATCATAAACATTAACGCCTTGTGCTGTTTTCAAAAGATCTGAGACGCTACTGGCATTCGACGACTGAATTTGTTCCTGGGTTATCACAGTTACGTTGCTTGGAATTTTGTAGTCCTTCTGTCCAAATCTTGCGCTTGTCACAACAATGGTATCCAAATCGACGCTAAGATTCGCAAAAGCTGACGGACAAACCGCGAAAATAACTCCAACAACCACAACTCCAATAATTCTTTTCATGTTCTCTCCATTCTTTGATTAAAAAATAAAAAATCCCAACTGATATCACATCAATTGGGATTGCACCCTTTTTTGTCTATAGCCCCAAGGTGTAAGCATTTATTTTCTGTCTTCGCAGAAAAATTTGCTTGAAGTGCTGCGTTAGGCGACCTGACTTTTCCGGATCATCAAAAACATCCGAAATTCACAGTGGCGGGACCGCTCCCGATTTTCACGGGATTCCCCTTTTCCCGCGCATGACGCGGGATCATCCTTACGGATAAAACGCACACAATTTTATATTCGACAGAACAGGACTAAACTGGTTGCAAAATTCTGGCCCAACGGGTCGTAGCAATCCATCCGGCAAGCGCTTCATACCCACCGAATAAAACAGCGGTATAGATCAATGTGCTAAGCAGCGTATCGCGAAAAAACGGCACAGCCGCCCAAAAACATTGTTGTAGCCCTAAAAGAGTTTTGGGATACATCATCAGCCACGCGCCAAAATTTGTGACAACAAAAAATAAAACCGCTGACAATACTGCCGTCAAAGCAACGGATGAAAAACTTTTTCGTGAACGCAAAAACAAACCTAATAACGAAATCAACAGCACACTGCTCCACGTAAAAAGAATCGTGTCATGCAAACCAATCAATAAATCAGAAACAACCATCATCACAAGCGGCATGAATACCGCCCGGCGAGGACTCAAATAAACGCCGCCGAATAAAGCAAGCGCTAACACTGGTGTAAAGTTAGGCATATGAACAACCAGCCTCGAGGCAATCCCTGCAAACAACAAAGCGAAAGCTAGCATAAGTTTTCTCCTTGATTATTTTTCTTGATTCTCATGATGTTTTTTTGACTGATTAAACCATTGTGTTAACAATACAAAAAATGCTGCTGTCGGCGGTAGCGCAACAAAAAAAAGAAGTAACAGAACATTTAAAAGCGATAATCCGTGCTTTAAGCCAAAACTTGTTGAGGCAGACCAATAAAAAAACATGCCCCAAATTCCAACCGGAATAAAACCGTAAAATACAACACGCGGCACTTTAACAGACATTGCGACCAAAATCAAGATCCCGTAAATAAGATGCGGCAAAGCTTCTTTTCTAACCTCAAAAGCACTGGGCGCAATCTGGGAGGGTTTGACTAACAAATCAGGTTTTACTACAGCGGCGGTATTTAAAAAAACCAATCCTGTCACAAAAAGCAAAACATAAATTTTAGCCAACTTTGCCAAACCGGTCAGGTGGGCCGGAAGTTTTTTAACTTCGCCGGAGCTCTGCTTTGCTAAAGATTTTTTTGGTGTTATAGGCTTATCACTTATCAATACATTGTAATCTTCGGGACTAAAATTTTTTCTGTCTTCCAGGCAATCAATAAAGTATTGCAGGATTTTTTTTGTCGGGGCTGTTGCGAGTTTTGGTTTTTCGATATCAATCAAAAACTGAAAGATTTGTTCGGTCAGCTTATCATGCTTAAGAAAATTTTCATATTCACTGGAAACAACCACATAAAGCGCCCATTCATAAATTTCAGATTTGGAAATTTCGCCCGTCGAGAAACCAATCAATTTGCCAAGAATCAATTTGCTTTCTGTGGCCATACAACCGTTTTCCTCTGTAAAAATGCTTTTTAAACTCAAATGCAAAAACCGAATTAAAACAAACGGCAATCCAGATTACGATTGCCGTTAATAATTTTTCACAAATTAATATAAATCATCAGAACGCTGATAAAACCCCGTTTAATTGCTTCTCTAATTCTTGGATCTGCTCGTCTTTTTCGCGCAAAATTTTCTCAACCATCTCCAGGCGTTGTTGCGCATCTTTTAAACGTTCTTCTGTCAAAGCATAATCTGTCGGTTTTCCGCCGGAGGAACTATCTTGCGCGCTCAACTGCTTTTTGACAGCAGCCAATTGCTCTTTGAGCGCAGCCATTTTTTGATCACTTAACTTGATATCATAGCGCCCCAAATAATCCATTTGCTCGCGGGCCCAAAGAAGCTTCTCTTTAAGTTTAGTGATCAATTTATCATGCCGCGTAATCCATTGCTGATACATAAATTCGTCAGAAGTTTTAGGTTTAGGAAGATTTTTGGGATCAACACTGACGACCGGCAACTGATCTGTTTTGATTTCCGTCGGCAAATCAGTCAAACGGCCTTCCAAGTCACTCATCGTTTTCTTTAAATCTTCATACTCCTTGATCGTCGCCTTGTGAGCAGCTTCACTCTTGGCAAGTTTGTTTTCTACAAAAATCAATTTTTCTTGCGCTTCATTAAGCTCGGCAATCTTTTTAGCAAGCGCTTCTTTCAAAATCTTTAACTGATCCTGAAGCTCTTCTTCATTCTTGGCTTTTTCCGACTTATAGTGGCCAAATTCTTCTTCAATCGCCTGCAATTTCTTTTCGTACTCTAACTGTTTGTCCTTAAAATCATACTGCTTGGAATGCAAATCGACTTCCATCGCACTAATCCGCGTCTGTAAATCTTTCATTTTTGCAGTTTGTTCTTTGAGCGCTTCTTTCTTTGACTCGATAGTTTGCTTGGCCTC
>CAZWOH010000013.1:0-11387 GCA_964635405.1 uncultured Planctomycetales bacterium
AGAACTTCAAGTATGCGCCGCTTAGACCAGCTAATCTTAGAAAATCGCTGGCTTTCGCTGCGGCCCCAAAATTTGTCCCAATCGCTATCTTGTGGTGTTTGAATGGTTTTCATCTTGGAACTTAATGTCATTGCGAGGAGCGAAGCGACGAAGCAATCCCGATTTTATCATATTTTAAAAGCGAGATTGCTTCACCCCTTAAGGGTTCGTCCTAAAAAGGACTCACGCTCTTCGGGGTTCGCAATGACAGACTAGTTAATAAAAGAATTTTAAACTTTCTTACGAATTTCTTCAATTTCATTTTCTAACAACCCAATCTTTTGAGCCATGCAGTCGTTGCGGCTATTCTGCTGGCAAAGAAAAATTGTTAAAACAAGACTTAAAAACACCAAACCGCAAGAAACGGTGAAAAATATAAAGTTACTCGTCAGCTGAAATCCCAGCTTTGCGGCAAATCCGGCTAAAAATTTATCAAAAATCGCCAATAAAATTCCCAAAGCGGTCACGCACAACCAACCGGCAGCGTATTTGAACGTTAATTTTTCGCGGCGGATCAGGTCAATGACCAAAAAGAAAAACAAAACGGCAAGAATGATTGATAAGAGACGAACATTCATTTTAAACTTCCTTTTTCGACAATCGGGACGACATGGTATCCCGTACTCAAACAATGTCTCGCGTTGTCCCGCTGATTGGGCGGGACTATGCTCGCCAAACTCGCTCGGGATACCATGTCATCCCGATTTACTACTCTTTAGGATGTCCAGCAAGATCGCGACGGTAACTTTAATCATGTAATACAACGTTTTAAAATAGCGTATCGAACTTTGTCCATAGACTCGCTTGCGCATTTGCACCGGAACTTCCATCAACCGTAACCCAAAACGACGGGCAATGACAATCGATTCCGGTTCAGGAAAATCCTGTGGATAATCTTCAGCAAAAATTTTGATCGCTTTTGCATTAAAAGCCCGAAATCCCGACGTCGGATCCGTAACACGAAACCCGGTCAAACCACTGATCAACCATGCAAAAAAATGAATGCCCACGCGGCGTATCGCCGATGAGCGCCAGCTAGGTTGACGGCCCATGCCTGGCCCCGATAGGCTCGACATTCCTTCGGACGTCGCTGTGCGGTCTTCAGGCATAAAACGGCTTCCAACGACAATATCGGCTTTTGTATTTAAAACAGGCTCTAAAATCACGCGCAAATACTCTGCATCATGCTGCCCATCGCCATCAACCTGCACTGCAAAATCATAACCCTTCTCAATCGCATACAAAAATCCCGTCTGCACAGCGCCGCCGATTCCCAAATTAAACGGCAACGAAACGACATTGGCACCCGCAAGCCGGGCTTGCTGCGCTGTTTGATCAACCGAGCCATCGTCGACAACCAAAATATCGAGCGCAAAAGAAAGCTTTTGCAATTCACGAACGGTTTGACCAATATTGCCGTTTTCATTAAAAGCCGGCAAAATAGCAAGAATTTTAGGATCAGACATTTAACGCGCCCGCCGCAAACGATCAATCAAACTATAATCAGCCGTGTCGTCACCGAAACGGATAATCATGCCGCCCAAAATTTTGGCATCCACCTGAAAATCCACCTCGACTTTGCCGGCCGCATTTTTTATAAGTGCTTTTAAAATTCGCTGGCGATGAGTCTCCTCGATTTTTTTGTGCGTCGTCACGACAAGCTTACCACCTGATGCGTCAAAGCTCTTTTTAGCATTCAACGACCCTGACTCAAGCAACCCTATCGCCAGGTTGATCAAATTTCCGTCAAGGATTCGCTTTAGGACCATCACAATAATACTGATGGCAACAACCTGCGAAACGACAAAAATCAAAAAAATATTCATAGGCCGATTACTTGGCTTTTGCCTTGTGCGCGATCAAATACTCTGCGGCATAATGGACCAGATCTGACGAATCCGCAGGCTGGGGCACGTTAGGGACAACGCCGCCAAAACTAAAGACTTCTCCGTCGGGCCGATGACCGCGCGCGGTGACCAAAAGCAGCATCGATTTGTCATCAAAGTCAAACATGCTCTTTAAAAAAACTTGCCCTGCGGTATTTTTACCCATGATGACCGCCCGATTGCGCCATTGCATAATCCCGCTAAAAAGCTCGGAGGCACTCCCGCTTTTTTCATTGACGAGGATGGCAATGTCGCCGCGATATTGGTATTTTGCCGGAAATTCAGGGACATAAAGTTTGGCCGGCGGTCGATTCTTCCACTTAAAGTACGTCAACTGCTCTTTCGGCGTTAAAAAGAACCCCGAAATTTCCTGCGCGGCCAAAGGCGGGCCGCCCGGGTTTCCCCGCAAATCAATAATCAGACTCGTGTCACCATAAGCTAAAATTTCATCCATCAGCCGCGTCATGTCCTCGCCGGTCATGCGGTTAAAATGCTCGATTTTAAGGCAATAAACACCCGGAACGTCGACGGGAACCATAAAAACCAATTGTTTAAAATACTCTTTGCTTATCGCTTCGATAGTATGGATTTCTTTTTTGACACTGTCGCGATATTCCAAGACAACTTTGGCGTTCTCAAGAGGAGTAAGCAGGTCCGCAATTTTAGGGTCGGTCAAAGTCCCGACTAAAACGCCATCGATCTTAAGAATTAAATCTTTCTCACGCAAACCTTTTTCATAGGCATCGGAGCGGATTTCAACCTTGCTGAGCAAATATCCGTCGGGCGTCAGCTTGCCTTCAATCCCTAAATCAATTTTTTTACCGAGCGCTTCTTTTTCATATTTTTCGGCAAATTTAGGCGGCATAAAAGCCGAAAAAATATCTTCCGGCGACTTCATCGCCTCGACAAGATAAGCCGCACTTCGCCATTTGATAAAATCCGTACTTTTTCCTGAAATTTTTAACTTTGGATAAATGCTTTTCTCAAACTTCCTGATAAAACGATCGTAGATATCCCGTGAAACCGGATAATAATAATTTTTATCCATCGTTTCATATACTTTTTCAAAAAATTTCAAATAATCTTCGTGGGTTAGGATCGTCGGGGCAGGGACTTGAGTTGCGGGCGCTTGCTGACTTTGCGCGAGAGAAAAAGACGTGAAAAAAAAGAAAAAAAACCATAGCAGAGTATAAATTTTTTTCATTTTCACCTATTTTTAATACGAAAGATCTTTTTTGATTTCGTCAGCTTCAAGCTTGCTGATGATCCCGTCTTTGTTTTTATCATAAGCCTTTAACAAAAGACTGTCAGAAACATTAAAACTGTCCTTGCTGGCAACTTGGGCCAGAACATCGCGCAAAAAAATTTTTGTTTCAGAAGTTTGTAAAATCTCGTCCCGATTGATATCGTAACGTTTTTCAATTTTGGAAGTCACTTTAGGTAACTCTTTGGCCCAAAAAGCACTTTGCGCCGTAGATTTTTCCCCTTTAGCGTCGGAAGATTTATCCTTGGCCTGAGACTGCGCATAAACTCCCGAACCGACGGCCAAGGCGATCACAAAAAATAAAAAAGAAATTTTTTTCATCTGCGTCTCCTTACTCAAAATTTTTTTCATCCCAAATTTTGCATTACAACACACTGCGCGACGATCCGTCGCGCACAAAAAGGGAAATGCAAAATTTGCCTTCGGTTGTCCCACAGGGACAAGGATTAACCCCGCACGTCTCGAAGTTCTCGAGACATGCGGCCCTTTGGGCGGATTTTGCTTGGCCAAGCAGGAGCGAGGCCAATGCAAAATCCGGGTTTATTATAGATTGCGCATAAAGACTGTCAACGCAAACTCTTTAAAATTTTTAAAATTTTTGCTGTCTAAAATTTTAAAACACAGGGGCGCAAACGCACAAGCTCAGAAAGGCGGTCCTGTTCGCAAGTGGTTGGCTGAGTGCAAATCTGTCCATCGGCCGGCGGGTAACAACTTTTAAACTGTGCTATCAAATCTTTTTTTGTCGACGGGATATTTGTAACAAAATCCGTGTGCGAGCGGCCTTTGCGGTATTCGGGAACATCTTTGGGCATCCGAAGATAACGCGGAATTTGTCCAAGATTAAAATCATAAAGAATTGTCCCGTGATGGAGAATAAAATTTCGCCCGCGCCGCTGTGCGTTACCGGAAAATTTCTTTTCACTATTTTCCAAGGCCAAATCGGAAATTGGACGAAACACGGCGCTAATATTCAAATCAGATAATAGCGTCAAAACTCCTTCCAAAATAATATGATACGAACCTCGCAAATCGTTTAAAGCCGGGGTCGTTTCTTTGGAAAGGACAAAAGAATAATTAAGACAACCTGCGCCCTGAACAACCGTTCCGCCACCTGAACTGCGGCGCAAAACCGGCACAGCGTCTGCCTTAAGGTTTTCGGAATCAAGGTCCTCTTCAACTTTTCCTGTTCGTCCCAAAACGACAAAATAAACGGGCGACTCCCAAATCCGCAAAGTGTTCCCTAGCTTACCTTCTTCGGCCAAATTCAAAAGCACATCATCATAAAGAATATTCTCAGTGGGATCCGTAAAAGAAATATCCTTAAAATGATCGACTCGAATCGGAATCATTTCAATTAGGCGGTTGCAGGTTGCCTAGATTTTTTTGCGGAAGCGTCGGATGGAACTTTCTGAAAAAAATTTGTGTTCAGGTCCCGCGCGGCCTTAACTTCGTCGGGACGGCTGACTGGCATGGTCTTTGGGAAATCTTTGAAGTTTTCAGGAGCGCTTTGACTTAAAGCATCAGCGCCTAGCATCAGCGCCACAAAATCATCAAGCGTTTGTTTGGATTCATTTTCGGTCGGCTCAATCATAATCGCTTCCTTGACCGTAAGCGGAAAATATACCGTCGGAGGATGAACGCCCTGATCGATAAGATATTTTGCAATGTCTGTCGCGTGAACGCCGCGCGATGCCTGTTTGCTAGCCGACAGGACGACTTCGTGCATACAAATCCGATCAAAAGGAAGGTCAAAATTATTTTTCAGTTTCTTAAGCAAATAATTCGCATTGAGAACCGCGTGATTGCTCGCTTCGATCAAGCCTTGTTTGCCTAAAAGTAAAATGTACGCATACGCGCGCAAAAGCAGAGCAAAGTTTCCATATAAGGACGCGACATAACCGATCGAGTCGGGATAATCATAATCAAGCGCATACTTTCCGTCGGGCCGTTTAACAACGCGCGAAATTGGCAAATACTTGGCGAGCTTTTTGTTAACGCCCACCGGTCCGGCGCCAGGTCCACCTCCGCCGTGTGGCGTCGAAAAAGTCTTGTGAACATTTAAATGCATCACATCAAATCCAATATCCCCGGGCCGGCAACGGCCTAAAATCGCATTCAAATTTGCCCCGTCATAATACATCAGGCCATCGACGCTATGGACCATTTTTGCAATCTGGTCGATATCCGAATCAAAAATACCGACCGTGTTCGGGTTTGTGATCATCAGGCCGGCAACATCCGGCGTTATTTTTTCCTTAAGTAAGGCCAAGTCCATGACGCCTTTTTCATTCGAAGGAATGGTAATAATTTCATACCCGGCAATCGCGGCCGTCGCTGGATTTGTTCCATGTGCTGAATCAGGAACAAGAATATATTTTTTGTTATTGCCTTTGGCCTTGTGATACGCGGCCATCATCATAACTCCGGTCAATTCGCCATGGGCACCGGCCAACGGCTGAAGCGTATAGTTGTCCATCCCGGTAATTTCGCAGAGGAGTTTTTCTAAGTCATACAAAACTTCAAGCGCCCCTTGGGTTAACGTTTCTCCCTGACGCAATTGCGGCAACAAAGGATGCAAGTCGGCCATGCCGCTTAGGCTGGCGACTCGTTCGGTAAATTTAGGGTTGTATTTCATCGTGCACGAACCCAACGGATAAAAGTTGGTATCGATGCAATAATTAAGCCGCGATAACTGCGTAAAATGTCGCACAACTTCCAGTTCCGTGACCTGCGCCAGGGCCGCAGGCTCTTGACGCAAATATTTAGCGTCAACCTCGCATTGGACGGGAACATCACTTAAGGCAAGACCAAAACTATGTCGGCCGGGGACACTTTTTTCAAAAATAAGTTTCATAATTCTCCTGTCATTGCGAGGAGCGAAAGCGACGAAGCAATCTCGTTTTGGATTGCCGCGCCCCTTCGGGGCTCGCAATGACTTAAGTATTTAACACTTCTCTTAAATTTTCTGCATAACGCTCAATTTCTTCGCGTGTGCGCTTTTCGGTGACAGCGACAATCATATATTTTTCCATGCCCGGATAATAGCGGCCCAACGGAAAACCGGCGGCAAAACCTTTGGCAATCATCGCCTCGACGACACTGCTGGCATCTTTCTTTAAACAAACTGTAAATTCATTAAACGTAGGATTGCTACGCTTAACCTCAACGCCCGGAATTTTTTCCAAAAGCTGACGGCAAAACTCGGCTTTGTCTAAATTCAGCTGCGCTAACTGGCGCAACCCTTCTTTTCCTAAAAGAGCCATAAACATCGACGCCTGAACAGCGCATAACGAAACATTTGTACAAATATTAGACGTTGCCTTTTCCCGACGGATATGCTGTTCGCGCGCCTGAAGCGTATTGACAAAACACCGCCGCCCGTACGCATCAACGGTTTGGGCGACAATACGGCCTGGCATTTTTCGGATAAATTCTTTGCGCGTGGTCATAAAACCCAAATACGGACCGCCAAAATTTAACGACAGCCCCAAACTTTGTCCCTCGCCGGTCACAATGTCCGCGCCCATTTCTCCGGGCGTTTTTAAAAGAGCCATCGCAATCGGATAAACGCTGGCAATAGCCAAAATGCCCTTGGCATGCGCCTGGGCTATGATGTCGGTATGATCGTCGATGGTTCCAAAAAAGTTTGGATTCTGCAAAATGATCGCGGCGGTATTTGTGTCCAGATGTTTGGCAATCGCCGACCGATCTGCCTGTCCGTGGCTGACCGAGGTTTCTAAAAATTCGATATCAAGACTTTTGGTATAGGTGCGCAAAATCGTCCGATAAATTGGGCTGACGCCCCCGTCCATGATGACACGTTTGCGGCCGGTAATGCGTACCGCCATCATAAGCGCTTCATAAAGCGCGGTTCCCCCGTCGTAAATCGACGCATTAGACACGTCCATTCCCGTCAAAGCACAAATGGCACTCTGATATTCATAAAGCGCTTGCAGCGTCCCTTGCGAACATTCGGGCTGATACGGAGTATAGGCGGTATAAAATTCGGCGCGCGAAATAAGAGCGCTGACGGCAGAAGGTACGTAATGATCGTAATAACCGCCGCCTAAAAAAAGCACCAGGTCATCGCGGTTTTTGGCAGCGAGGCGGCGAATGTGTTCGACGACTTGCATTTCGGATTTGCCGGATGGGATATCAAAACTTTTAGGCCGCTGGGCAGGTTTGATATCCGCAAAAAGATCATCGATGGTTTTAACCCCGATGACAGAAAGCATTTGCGATATTTCGTCTTGCGTATTGGCAATATAAGGATTCAAGAAAAATTACTCCAGGCTTTCTAAAAATTTTTGATATTCGACCGATGTCATCAAATTTGCTTTATCGTCAGGATTGGAAATTTCGATTTTAACCAGCCACCCTTTTTCGTAGCAATCGCGATTAACCAAATCCGGCGATGAATCAAGCTCTTCGTTAACTTCAATGACGGTCCCTGACATCGGGCAATAAATATCACTGGCCGCCTTGACGGATTCAACGGAAGCAAACTGTTCAAATTGTTCGACTTCCAACCCTTCTTCGGGCAATTCAACAAAGGTAATGTCCCCTAAGGCAGATTGGGCATATTCGCTGATCCCAACGGTCGCAATATTATCATCGATACGGACCCACTCATGTTCTTTCGTGTAAAAATAATCTTCGATCACTTCCATTGCACTTGACTCCTTTTTACTTGCGGAAAGTTCCCTGTTTATAAAATGGTTTGGCCACGACGACAACTTCAAAACGATTTTGTCCTTGACCGACGGAAAGCTTTTCCCCGATTTTTGCATATCCGGTTTCGACAAAACCAAGACCGATTCCTTTTTCAAGCGCCGGCGAAAAGGTTCCGCTGGTCACATGGCCGATTTTTTGACCGTCGGCTGAATAAATTTCAAAATCGCTACGCGGCGAACGTCTGTTTCCAGAAATAAAAGCAACTATATTGCGCTTTAACCCGGCTTGTTTTTGACTGACCAAAGCCGGCTTGCCGATAAAATCTTTTTCCCAGTCGATAAATCGTTCCAAGCCAGCTTCAAGCGGGGAAATATCTTCGCTTAATTCATGGCCATAAAGGCTATATCCCATCTCGAGGCGCAAAACATCGCGACTTCCCAAACCCGCCGGTTTAGCGCCCAACGCCAAAATTTTGTTCCACAAAGCGGGAGTCTGTTCCCAGGGAAAATAAATCTCATACCCCAATTCACCGGTATAACCGCTTCGGCTGACGATAGCCTTTGTTCCCAAAACGTCAAACTCACCGAAGGTGTAATAAGAAAGCCTTTCAATCCCTTTAATAAATTGTGAAAGAAGATCCCGCGATTTGGGGCCCTGAATGTCTAACTTCCCCGTCGAGGAAGAAATATTTGAAAATTGCGCCTTTGAGTTTAGATGGCGGACAAACTGCTCTGCGTCTTTTTCCATCGTCGCGCTGTTAACGACAATCATCCATTTCTCTTGCGCTAAGCGATAAACAATCAAATCATCTAAAACGCCGCCATCTTCCTTTAACAAAGCGCCATACCGGCAAGCGCCGGGCGCTAAATCACCTAAACGCTGAGTAACCAACCGATCCAAGCCACACGTTTGCAAAGAACCTGTAACGACAAATTCGCCCATGTGTGATGTGTCAAAAACCGAAACTTCCCGTCGGGTTGCGGCATATTCCGCCAAAATCCCTTCATACTGCAACGACATGTCCCAACCGCCAAAGCCAACCATCTTAGCCCCGAGCAAAACATGCTGCTCATAAAGGGGAGTTTGTTTGAGTTCTATCTGTTGAAAGTGCATTGGTCCCGCGATCAGATGCAAAATTAAATTTTATCCCAAATTTTGCATTACACCACATTGCGCGACGATCCGTCGCGCACAAAAAGGGAAATGCAAAATTTGCCTTCGGTTGTCCCACAGGGACAAGGATTAACCCCGCACGTCTTAACTTTGTTAAGACATGCGGCCCTTTGGGCGGATTTTGCTTTGCCTCGTAGAAGCGAGGCCAATGCAAAATCCGGGTTTAATAACCGGTATGATATATAAATGTTTAAAAAATGTAAAGAAGCAAATTGCGTTTTCTTCGAAATCTTTACTTGACGGCAAAATGCCGATTGTCGATCTGATAATAATTTTTGTCGTCGGGCTTTCCCGTACGATATACCACAATATTATAAATACCTCTTTGAAGTTCCAGGGGCGGATCAAAACTAAAAACAGCAATCCCCTCGTCCGTTCTTGGTTTAATCTGCCGGGCATCCAAAGGCTGGGTCGTAAAATGCTTTCCGACCGGCAGCCAAATCGGCTCATCAGGATCAGCGCGAAAAACGCTGGCTACCAGAGAATCCGTCGGGTTTCCCTTTTTCCAGACCTGCGTTAATAAAACCCGCGCGAGTGTCGGCTGGCGAATCGCGACGCGCTGTCCTTCAAACATATAAAACTTTTCGACAGTCCCAATATTGTTAATCTTGCCGGACAAAAGTACTCGATCCTCTAAAGAAAATTTTATTTTTTCTTTTTGCGCCTTGACTTTGGCACCATCCAAGAGCCAAACGCGACCCAGCGCATCCTGCGGAAACCGATGGTTTAAAATCAAATCACGGTAACTTAAAATTTCTTCTTCCTGCTGCCAAATCCGGCTGCTGGCCAAAGTCCGATAAGAAGCTACCGCACAATCTTTTAATAAATCATTGCGAAGTAAACCGACTAAGGCAGGGTCTTTGTCAAAATTATTATAGGACGTTGAGGAGGCGACATAAATCGAATCTCCCGTCGCTGGCGGAACAATCACATACCCCTCTTCCAGTTGATCCAAAGACTTGATGCCATACCAATGGAGATTTTCGCGCAATTTTGCATTTAGACAAAACACAAATTGATTGCGATGAAAATGCACACGATAGGTCGCCAGCCGGTCAACGCCCAGCGATTTGATTTTTTCCGACAAAAACGTCGTGGCCATACGAGGAACATAAACATCGTTGACAAAAGTATAGAGATTCATCGACGCATAGAGCACCAAGAACCCAAGAGAAAAAATGCGCACCCTTGCCACAACACGCGGATCTTTAAAATCAATTTTTCTAGTCACATCGTTTAGCGCATACGCAACCAAAAGAATAATGCCGATAATGGTTGGAAAATAATTCGAGCCGTACTGTGCCACTTTGGCCGCCTCGGCCATCGCCGGAGAAGATAGGCTCAAAAGAACCACGCCCAAAATTTTTAATCGCGAACCCCAAGATTTTTCTTTAAAGATGCGCCCGCACAGATAAATGAAAGCCGCAAAATATACGGCCAACAAAACCGGCAGGATTAAGAAAAGATATTTTAAAACCCATATCCAGCCGGCCCTAATCTCTCCGACGTTAATATGGGCAAACCATTGCTGTAAAGCCACTTGGTTATAATAAAAATGATTAAACGCCCCGCTGATATGCACATACTGGGCACAATTCTTTATGTTGAGAAAAACATCCGGCAAATTCACACCAATAAAAATGCTCGCCGTTCCAACAGTTACCAAAAGTCCACGGACGAGCAAATTTTTGATAATATTTTCAAAATTTTTATATTTTTCCGAAAAGAAAACGAAGAAAAAAACAGCAAAATAATAAAATATATACAAACTGCTGACCGTCGAAGAAAAGAAACTTACCCCCAAACTTAAGCCTGACAACAAAAACCATGCCGGCCCAAAACGAAACCTTGTGGAATTGAGCAAAAATACAACCGCAAGCAAAAAGAACATGAGCCCCAAGGTCTGATGTTTGGCAAAAAGAATATAAATATACGGCCAAAAACTGAACGCAAACGCAAAATAGCACCCCAGAGCAATCCATTCTCCCCACAGCCGCCGAGCAATATAAAAAATCAGGATCGATGAGATCGCAATCGCAGCAAGGCCCAAAAGCATAAAGGGACGCAGGCTTTCAAAATCATTGAGCAGAAATTGAAAAAACGATATTCCAACGACATAAAATTCCTTGCCATGCAGCCAGCGGACTTTTTCTATGCCTTCGGTGACATGGATTTCGGAAAGATATTGAATATGCGGGATGCGCAACGCCGCCGGCAAATAGTACGTTTCGGCGTCGGTAGGCCACGGGTTAATATTCCATACCGCCGCCCCCAGACACACCGCAATCAAAAGCGAGAAGAGAATAACAAAGCGGGAAATCAAATAGGATTGTTGGGAAGAATTCACGTTG
>CAZWOH010000013.1:11487-23239 GCA_964635405.1 uncultured Planctomycetales bacterium
CGCGCCCAGAGGGATTTGAACCCCCAACACCTAGTTCCGAAGACTAGTGCTCTATCCAATTGAGCTATGGGCGCAAGTTTTTCTCGAGCGCGTCGACGGCTGCTTGCGCTTCTTTCTGTTCGACATTAAAAATTTTACGATAAACCTTTACTGCCGCCTCTTTTTGCCCGCTGATTAAAAGCTGACGGACATCAAAAAGCGTTGGGGTTCGACCTGGAACATCTGGCTTTTTAGGAGGCAAGATATTTTTTCGATACCAGACCCAATAAAGCCGAATCAAAGCAAAAAAACACACCCCCACAACGATCACGGCCACAACGGCCATAAAAATCGGGCTCTTTAAGAACTCTCCAACGGATGTGATATTTTTAGCCATATAATATTTTCAAACGAAACGCATCATATCATCATTTATGACTCTTGCGCGATGTTTTGGCAGAAACTTTTTGTTCCCACAAACCTAAATGATATTCCTTCGCCTGATCGTAAAGCGCCTGAAAAATTTCCTTATATTTATCGTTGGGCGCAATCGGCATCGGTTTGGCAAACCCGGACTGGACAATTGTCGCATTGACAAAATACCACTTTTTGCCGTCAATATTAACAATATATCCCGCACGGGGCAAATCCGACAAAGGCGGATGAGGAAACGGCATATACACATACGCCAAGAGCCGTCCGTATCGATCATGCTTCTCCCGGTCAAATTCCAAACGCACAGTCTGGCCTAAAACCCAGCGGCTGGTAAATTCATGGGCCTTTTTGCCCATCGCCTTGATAACAGCAACATCCTGTCCGGTTCTGCCGGCATCGGCAAAAAGCTTACTACTTTCAAACTCCTCGGGTGTATCAATCCCGATTAATCGCACCTTTTCTCCGTCGGACAAACCAACGGTGTCCCCGTCATAAACTTTAACCACAAGCGCCTGTCGATGCTGGGGTTTATCGACAATATTGGCAAAAACCGCGGCAACGACCGCCAAAACGGCAAAAACAAATTTAATGAGCTTACGGTTTGAAAAACTAGTCTTTTTCGTCATCCATGTCCTCAGATGCAAATCCGGCGACAACTTTTTTGACCTCAAGCTGCGCTTTTTCAATTTTGTTTTTGCAGACTTTTAAAAGATCGACCGCCTCTTTGACATTGTCAGCCAGTTCATCGACGTCAATCTCCTGCGTTTCGATCTTGGACAAAATTTCATCAAGCTTCTTTATCGCTTTGTTATATTTGACTTCGGTCACTTTGCGCCTCCCTTTGACTTGACGATACTGTTAATCTTTCCGTCGGACAACTCGACAACAAGCGCGTCGTTTATCTTGGCCTGCATGATGCTGCGCACAAGCGCCCCGTCGGCTAAACGGGCAATGCTAAAGCCGCGACGCAACGTTTTGTCCGGACTGGCGAGCTTGACTAAACGGTAAAAATTCTTTAAACGCAGTGTCTCTTGTTTAAAAAAAGTCCCAAGCTCTTTGGCCAGCGCTGTTTCTAAAGCAGAGATCTTTAAATTTTGCTTTTCTAAAAATTGCACGGGCAAAGCTGTGATTTTTTCCTGTCGACGGATAAAGCCGGACTGATGTTGTTTTAAAAAGTCATTGATCCCGGATGCAATATCCAAAGCCTGCGCGTGAAGCCGCTTTTTTTCGTCGCTTAAATATTCGACCGACTGTTTAATAACAGATTCGACTTTTTGCTCTGCGGTGTCCAAAAAGTTTTTGACGATCGCTATAATAAACTGGGCAATTGCCGTCGGTGTTTTTTGATACGTGTGCGCCGCCAAATCGGTGATCGTAATATTAATCTCATGGCCTATGCCGCTTAAAACCGGCAAACACGTCGCGGCGATTTTTTCGGCAATGGCCTGGCTGTCAAAACAACTCAGATCGGCAATCGAGCCTCCGCCACGGGTAATCACGATAACATCGAGATTTTTAATGCGCGAGAGCTCATCGAGCGCCTGGCAAACATCATCGCCGCAGGCTTTGCCTTGCATCAGCGTGTTGCGGCAAAAAATTTTAAACGCATAACCGCTTAACTGAAGCTCGGAAATAAAATCATTATACGCAGCCGAATCATACGAAGTAATCAGCCCGATATTCAAAGGGACCAACGGCAAAAAGAGCGCCTTGTTCTTATCCAGCGTCCCCTTCTGTTTTAAGAGCGCGACAAGCCTTTGCTTTTCTTGCGCAATTTTGCCCAGCGTATAAATCGGGTCAATATTCTCGACGATAAGCCGCACGGCGCCATGCGGCGGATAAAAATCCACCCGGCAATAAAATTTCACTTCGATATCATCTTTGAGACTAAACGCATTCTCGGCGTTCTTTAAAACTTGTTCAATATACGCCTTGCGACCGGAAAAAATCACGAGTCCAATGCGCGCCAAGACATCTTTGGAAATCGGGTCTTTTTCGCAAAGCTCAAAAAAAATATGGGACTTGTCGCGATTGCGGTTAAAGCCCTGAATCTCGCCGCAGACCCAAACGCCGGAGGGAAATCCCATGTTAAGGACTTCCTTAATATATCCGTTAAGCTGTGAAACCGTTAAAATTTGATTTTCACTCATAATGCTATTTACAAAATTTTGGGATCGATGATCCCGGTAATCAGCCACGGGCCGGAATTCTTTTTTTCTAAAACCGCCACCCCACCGGTGGGAAAAGCGACAAGATTGCGATTTTCTTCTCCCGAAACCAAAAGCGAGACCAAATGCCCCATAAACGGCATGTGCCCGACAATCATACAATCATCTTTTTGATCATCAATAAAATCGGTAATTTCTGCGACCGGATCATCCGGTGATAAGCCGCAGCGCTCCAGCAAAAGCTTTTTAACCTCAAGACGCTGATGAATAATCTCGGCCGTCTGCTTAGCGCGCAGGCGGACACTGTGATAAATGACTTGCGGCTGGCAATCATGCTTTTTCAAAAAGTCCGCAACTTTTTTGACTTCATCCATGCCTTCACGGCTTAAAGGCCGCGCGATATCATCCATTCCTCCGACGGCATTACCGTGCCGGACAAGATAAAGTTTCATCGATTATTACTCCAGCTTTGAAAATTCATTGACCGCCTCAATGATTTGTTCTTTTGTTGCAGACGCGTGCGACTCGATAACCTTGATATGATGCTTTTTAATAAAAGGATAAACCTGCCTGATATCAAAATCGCCCAAAAGCGGCGCCTGATGATCACGTAAAATTTTAATCCCGTGCAAATGAAACCCGATCAATTCTTTCTCGTAGCGCTTCAAACACTCCTGATGACTATAAATCCCCAAAATGTCATTGGCCTGCGCATGACCGACATCATGCCAATACCGCAAGCCCTCGCCGTGAAACTTAGCCAGCAAATGGCCAATTTCTTCAAAATTCGGGATTTCCGTCGGATAATATCGGGTTTCTAAGCCAATCTTAATATTTTTATCCTGAGCATAAGCTAAAAGTTCTGCCAAACTTTTTATGACCGCATCGATATATGGGCCTGCAGCCTTTTGGCGTTCTTTAAGAAACCGTCCGCGCAGCTCTTCAAAAGCAAGAGCGCCCTGGTCGGAAACCTTGTACGTTTTAAAAAGTTTTTCTGACAAATCATCCGGCATTTCAACCATTCCGGCGTGGATGACGACGACCGGCGCGCCAAAACGCAATGCGGTATCGACAGATTTTTTGGTCCAAACAACAGCCAGCCTGCGCTCGTTTTCATCAAGCGCTGTTAAACGGTAATAATTCGACGCATGGCGCACCGATGGATAATCGTCGGGAAGCGGACAAAAATTATGGACACTCGAAACTTTCAAATCCATCTCTTTTAATAAGGCAAACGCCTGTTCTAATTGGGCCGCCGTCATTTTATAGCCCAGCTCGACGGCAGTGACACCGGTTTGTTTGATCTCATTTAAAAGATCGCGCATACTAACACCCGCACGATAATTCCAGGCTGTTGAAAGGGAAATCATTTGTTGGCCTTTTTAAGTTGTTCGCCCCACAGGTTTAATAAACTTCTGCCGCAGCGATTGCTCATAAAGCGAAGCAACCGCCGGCTTGATAATTTCTTCCAAGCCAGCAAACTGCTCTTGAGCTAATTCTTTTTTCTTATGCAACATCCGCCCATTTTCCTGATTTTTTCGGTCCAAATCTTCGTTGTACCAAAGTTCAAAATCCTTGTACTCTTTAAGGACCCGGTTATATTCGGCTATCCGACGGATGTATTCCTTGACCGCATGATCCCAGGCAATATCCAGACGGCCGCCAATCTTTTCCCAGGCGTCGAGATTAAAAAAACGCAACCGCCCTATCTGAAACATTACATAGTATTGTTCCAGGTTAGATTGCGCCTCAGAAAAAAACGACAAAAAATCTCGTCTCAATTCTTGTTTTTGCCGGTATTCTTTAAAAAACCTTAACATTTTTCCCTCAAAAATTGAAATTGTAAAATTGCCGGAAAGCATTTTAGCAAAACGATTCTAATTCACAGGAAATATTTTCTTTTGTTGCAAAACAAATAGAATTTGACTTTACGGATTTACGCGCTTAAATAGGGGTAATCGTTTAACCATAAACCATGGAGGGATTCGTGAAAACATTACACCGTTATTTTTTAGCGCTTTTTATAGGTTTGTTAACCGCTGTTCCTGCGCTAGCTGCAGACACCTATGTTATCGATGCCGTTCATTCGAATATCGGGTTTTCGATCAAACATTTAACAGTCAGCGATGTCCAAGGAAATTTTAAAACCTTTAGCGGTTCGATCATACTCGACGCGAAAGATCCAAATGCAACGCAACTGGAAGCGACCATCGAGACCAAAAGCATTAATACCCAAAACGAGGCGCGCGATGCGCATTTGCGCAATGCGGATTTTTTTGACGCCGATGCAAATCCCACCATCACGTTTAAAAGCACAGCTGTCACAAGCAAAGGCAACACGCTAAATGTTGCCGGGGAGTTGACCATCAAGGGCGTCACAAAACCCATCAACTTAACCTTAACGATATCCGGGCCGATCAAAAGCCCCATGACCGGCGACAATGTCATCGGCATTTCTGGCCAAACCAAAATTAATCGTCAGGATTTTGGCGTTAAATGGAACAAACAAATGGACCAGGGCGGATACATTCTCGGTGATGAAGTTGCTGTCAGCATCAACTTAGAAGCGCATAAAAAGACTGAAACAAAGTAGGGTTTAAAGCCCCTGCTCTCGGATAACCTTCGTCGCTCGAGCAGTCCTCGCCTGAGAAGGTTTCCCGAGAGCAGAGGCAAAATTACTCGTCATTTCATCTAATCAAAAACAACAGTTTTATTTCCAAGTGTAAGAATTTTGCGCTCCAAATACCAGCGGACAGCGCGGCTTAAAACAATTTTTTCCAAATCCTGGCCCTTAAGCTTTAAATCGCCGATAGAATCCCGATGACTGATGCGCACCGTGTCCTGCTCGATAATCGGGCCCTGATCAAGCGCGGCAATGACGAAGTGGCTCGTCGCACCGATCAACTTGACCCCTTTCTGATACGCCTGATCGTAAGGACTTTTTCCGGCGAAGGCTGGTAAAAAAGAATGGTGAATGTTAATAATACGGTTGGGAAAATGCGCCACAAAATCCGCGCTTAAAATCTGATGGTAGCGGGCTAAAACGACAAGCTCGATGCGCTCTTTTTTTAAAAGCGAAAGCTGGCGCTTTTCCTGCGCTTTTTTATTTTGCGGATTAATCGGCATTTGGACAAATTTGATTCCAAAAGCTTTTGCGACAACAGCCGCTTGAGGGTGGTTACTGACAATCAGGGCAATTGTGCAAGGCAGTTGACCTGCTTTTTGACGCAAGAGCAGATCATAAAGACAATGCAAATGTTGCGAAACAAAAACCGCGACCCGCAACTTTTCGCCGGCAAAATAAAGCTCCCAGCTCATGCCAAACTTTTGGGCTATCCGCTCAAAAGCCGTTGCAATTTTGGAACTTGCGATCTTAAAGTCGTCGAGTGACCATTCGATCCGCATAAAAAAAGTATTGGTCTGCTCATCAATATGCTGACTGGCATCAATGATGTTACCCCCGTTTTTAAAAACAAACGACGTGACAGACGACGTAATCCCTTTTTGGTCGGGACAGGATATTAAGAGAATAGCATTCAATATGAACTCCTTTTTTTATAAACCGCTGTCGATCTTTGCCTTTAATTCAAGCGCGCGTTGATATTGTGGCTTTAAAACCAAAGCAAAGTTGATATCCGACAAAGCGGATTTTTTATCCCCGCTTTCATAAAAAAGTTGGGCGCGATTGACATAATTGACCGCATTGCCGCCAACAAGTCTCAAAGACCGTTCAAAATCCGCTAGAGCCTTATCTTTTTGCCCTCGGATACTAAAAATAATAGCACGATTATCCAAAGCGACAACATTGTCAGGATTTATTTCCAGAGCCACATTAAAATCGCGTAAAGCATTCTCATAATCTTTCATAAAAAAGTAAGCTGAACCTCGACGGCTATAGCTTTCTGCACGATACGGTGTTGAGTTTCGGCGAGCCGAAACCCCAATTGCGCCAATGGCTTTCGTGTAATCAGCAATCGCCGCTTTAAAATCTCCGACAGAGAACAACACATTGCCGCGGTTTAAATACGCCTCACTAAAATCCGGGTTGACTGCAATAGCCTGCGTGTGGTCGTCGTAAGCCTGCTCAAATTTTCCCATTTCTTTATAAACAATCCCTCGATTCGTCAGCGCAAAATCATATGAGGGCAAAAGCGCAATCGCCTGAGAATAATCAGCTAATGCCCTTTCTAAATCCCCGCGTTCTTTGTAGGCTAAACCGCGTTGATTATACCCCAGCGCGTTAGCCGGATAATTTTTAAGAACCTTGTTCCAAAACGCAATCCCGTCACCCCAGATTTTTGCTTGCTGAAACGTTGTCACTCCCAAAAATACCACGACCCCAAACACAATTGCACTAAGCCCGACGGGAAATACCTTATTTTGACTTTTGCACCACAAAAATAACCGACTAAGATAAACAGAAACCAAAATACAAAATCCAAGGCTGGGCAAATACATAAAACGGTCCGCCACAATACAAAGATCCGCGCGGGCATCAAACCGTAGCAGAAAAAAAATCGAAACAAAATAAAAAAGAAATGCAAACACGAGCCATCGGTTTTTTCTAAAATAAATTAAGCTGGCAACGATAAAAATGGCAATAATCAGTGCGCCGATAAATTCCGGATTGTTTAATGTGACGGGAGAGGGCAGTTCGTACAATGGCAAAAAATCAAACGGCAAAACAAATTTTTTCAAATAAAACGTCAGTGTCCAAACCCAAGTCAAAACAGCGTCAGGGAATTTAAGCTCCATGACGCGTGCATTGAGGCTATAGGTCAGCCAGGCGATCGAAAAAATCACGAAACCAAACGGGATTTTTTCAAAAAATAATTTTCGATCCGGTTTTCGTCCCCAAAACCAGTCGAGGACAAATAAGACAAGCGGCAAACTCAAAGCCATGGGCTTCGCGAGAATACTTAAAAACCCGCAGACTAAACTTGCGGCATAAAAGATTTTTCGTTTTTCCGTCAGATAATTCCAATAAAACAGCAAAGCGAGCATATAAAAGAACGCATAGAGAACATCTTTTCGCTCAGTGACCCACGCGACGGATTCGACATGCATCGGATGAAGGCCAAAAACAAGTGCCGCGAGTGCCGCTACTGTTAACGACAAAGACAAACGCAGGGCTAAAATAAAAACAAGCGCGACAACGGCTAAATGCAGAAGCAAATTATTCAAATGGTAATAAAACGGATTATATTTGAAAAAATGATATTCAACGGCAAACGACAAACTTGTCAGCGGCGTATAATTGAGCGACACATCGGTCGTAAAAATCGTTTTTAACGACGCGCCCGAAAGGTGGCGAATTGTTTCATTTTCAACAACATAAAGATTATCGTCCCAGGAAACAAACCCATTAAAAAGCGACGGCCAATAAGCCCAAAAAACACAGCCCAGCACAAGGGTTAAAAGGGTTGGTTTTAAAAATCGGGATTTTGGAAGCATATTTCTTTAAAAAAGTCGTTTCGTTTTTTTTATGCGCCTTGACAAAGTTAATTTTATACTAAATACTATGTATCACTAATATAATTTACTATAAAGGAGTTTCTGATGAAGCGCTTGTTTATCTTTGCTTTTTTAGGTTCAATTTTTTCAACTTTCGCTTTTGCACAATCAACAACGAACACCGTCACTCTAACTTCTTATTACCCAGCCCCTTATGGCGCTTATGATCGCATGCGCCTTGTGCCGAGAGCTACGCTTGGGGGAAGTTGCACAGCGGCACAAGAGGGAACATTGTATATTCCAAACACGACTAATCTTATTAATCAATGCCGTGGAGGAAATTGGGAACCAATCGGTGACGGGCTCTGGAAGTTAGTACCAACTCCGGGAAATTTAGCGGTGCATGAGACCACGGCAATGATAGACCAATATTTCTTCCGTGCACAAGAGACGACTCCTACCAATCCCGGCTATTGGGATGACACTCTTGTACGTCCCTATGTTGGCATTGGAACAAACGCCCCTACAACATATTTACATATTATTTCTAAATTTAATGATTCTGCCCCGGGAGTTTCGCCAACATATATTCGTATACAGAACATAAACAGCAACGTTAACCCAAACGGCCCGGGGGCAAAATTTGCTTTTGCTGGAGCTGGTGGTGACAATGTCGTACTGCGCGCTCTTTTTTCTAAAATAACTGCGCCACAAGCCTCTTCTCTCGGCATTTTTCTGCGTGATGGCAGCGCAGCAAATCTGATTGAACAGTTCCGTATGATGGGAAACGGTTATTTGGGCATACGCGATACGGATCCTTCAGCCATTCTTGAGCTGGCGGGAAACGCTCTCATCGGCCCTCCAGCTGTCGCCAATAGTTTGCCCTATTTGATGATCAGCTCAAACAACGTTGCCGATCGCAATGGGGACATTTTAACCATCACGGCAAATGGGCTTGTCGGAATTAATACAGCAGCGCCTGGACAACTACTCGATGTCAACGGGAATATCCGGGCCACCACGTTAATCCTGACCTCGGATGCTGCTCTTAAAAAAGATATTGCTCCCGTTGAAAATGCGCTGGACAAAATTTCGCAACTTAACGGTGTTTCATTTCAATGGAAAGACAAGCCGACAGATCATCGAAAACATATCGGCGTTCTCGCGCAAGAGGTCGAAAAAATATTTCCCGAATCTGTTTATGGCCAAGAGGGCGCAAAAGGCGTTGATTATCCGTCTTTAATTGCCCCTCTCATCGAAGCGGTCAAAGAACTTAAAAATCAAAATCAAGTCCTTGACCAACAATTAAAAGCGCAATCCCAACAAATTCATGAGCAACAACAGCAGATCGAAGCTTTAAAAAATTCCCGGACCATCAAAGAACCGGTTTTAACACCTTAAACATAAGGAATCCCGATGGCATTTTCAGATTTTATGAATAAAGTCCGGCAATACGACACGCAAGCTTCCCGCTGGATGATGCGGCATTTTTATATTCTCTTTTTTGAATTTATCCTCGTCGTCATTTTTTTCATTTTTTTGATGAACACGTTTCGCACCATTGATATTGCGCACGACTCTGCCAAGGGCAATGTGGTCGAACAACTCTTAATCCAACAAAACGCCGGCACACATATCATCATTATTTTGATGCTTTTAAATTCTTTTTGGATGCTTTATATGTTTAGCGAAGTCACCCGGCTTAAAACGATCCTCAAAGATATTTCTTTTTACCAAAGCCGACAAAAAGCCAAATCATTGAAAGGGTAACATCAATGACAAAAAAATTTAGGATAGTTTGCTTTTTATCCCTATCTTTGGGGATGACGACAGTGCATCATGCCTATGCTCAAGCCCAGCAAACATATAACAGCACATCACAGCAAATAGAATTATGGCGAACCACCGAATGGAAAATCCTCGGGGTTCCGACGAAATATCAAAAAGACGTTGGAAGCTGCAGTATAAGCGGACAACAAACATATGATACAACCAACAACCGCATGGTGTTTTGTGACGGAGCAAAAAAATACAGTTTGACATGCGCAAACAGTAAAATCGGCTGCGGCGGGTTTACCGGCCAACAAAGATACGATGCGGCGAATGATGTTTTTAGCTATTGCAACGGAACACACTGGATATATATGGGAAGCGTGGCTGACCTTCCGTGCTGTCCACAAGGGTTTGTTCCTGTTCCCAAAAACGTAGCAGCTGGAACAACCCGAGACTTTTGTGTGTCCAAATACCATATGAAAGCTGTTCATAACGGGACCAACGCGCCTGCTGACGGAATTAATTTAGGAAATTCAGGGGCGTATTACGCGGAATCTCGGGCCGCAAATACACCCTGGACAGGTGTCGATCTTCAATTTGCAATAGATACCTGTGATGATCTCAACAAAGCCGGTGTTCCCGGAAACTTTCATCTGATCACCAATGCCGAGTGGATGACAATCGCTTATAGCATTGAAAATAATCCGCAAAACTGGTCTGGAAGCAGTGTTGGCGCAGGACATCTTCCGACGGGTCATAGCGATGGAAGTTGTATCGACAGCCCTTCAGGCTGTGAATCCGGTCAAAATTTTTTGGCGGCTCCCGCAACAGACGCTGACCCATGTTGGGGCACACATAACTCAAATTGCGTAACTAAATCTCATATTGATTTTTGGCAAAAAAGAACATTCGTGCTGGGAAATGACTATCTCATTTGGGACATGGCCGGAAATGTCAACTCCTGGGTTGACACCGGCGATGTTCCACTTACCCTTAACGGATCAAGCCTAACAGCGCCTGAGCGAGTTTATCAACTTAATGATACGCCATCCCTGAATGTTTATCCTTCGATGACACCATTTCTTTTTCCCATAGACCCCAAAGCATCAACAAATCGGTTTGCGTTTCTTCCGGAACATGATTTTGGTACAAATCATTATGACCAAATGGGGCTTGGGACAATTCGTTTTGAAAACTTTTCTGATGCAGGAGTATTCCGCGGCGGAAAATTTGATGAACCGCGCATACATCATGATCCGTCAGATCCATACCCAGATACTTTTGACCGACATTTCGGACCAGGAGAATGGGAACGTCGTGGTGGGATATACTCTGCATGGATATGGGATAAAGATGCAAGTCTCCCAGACGTAGGATTTCGCTGCACTTATATTCCGGAAAACTAAACGCGAGGGGAGTCCCCTCCCCGAGCATTTAGTCCTACGAAGTCCAACGCATCACACTTGGACGAAAAGCGTAAGAAACTTTACTATTCTACATTTTTTAATTCCAGGGCAAAGCGGTCCCCGACGCGCATGTCATGCTCTGCGGCCTGGGCGGCATTGATTTCCAACACATAGGACGCCCGGGCATTAGGGCCAAACACAGGGCAAGGGTCTTTTTCGCAGGGGGATACGGCATGCTCGATATAAATAATCTTTCCGTCATAATCAAGCCACAACATATCCAGCGGGATTAAAGTGTCTTTCATCCAGAACTTTTGTGACGAGTGCCCGTCAAAAACAAATAACATGCCCTTGTCTTTGTCGAGCGCCTCTCTTTTTTGTAAACCTTTTGTCTTTTGTTCTTCGGAAATCGCAAGCTCGACGACATAACATGTATTTTTAAAACAGGCTTTGTTTTGTTTAGGTTGCGCGTTACAGCCAGTGAGCAAATTAACACATACTATTGTCATTGCGAGCGCAGCGAGTCCCTGTGGGACG
>CAZWOH010000014.1:0-2196 GCA_964635405.1 uncultured Planctomycetales bacterium
GCGATCAATAAACTTTTGCATACGCCCAGCCAGTATCTTTGGCAGCATTGCAAGATCGTTTTGTTTAAGGGCGAAAGCGAAATAAGCGCGACCGGATCTTTGGCAGCCGAAATTGCTGACACCGACGAGCTTGTCCGGTTATGTTCGCTTTTGGGGGATGTCAAATATATCGGATTATATTCCCCGTTTTCGTTTATCCCTAAAATCCGTCAGCTTTGGGAAAATTTTTATGAATGACGATTTCAAAAAAATGCCGCAAAATTTCGACGCTGAAAAACGGGCCGAGCCTTTGCGTGCCGTTGTTTTTGGCAGTGACGCAAGGCAAGTTAAGCAAATGGTCGACCAGTTGACGAGAAAAAAGATTGTTTCGCGCGGGGTTGTCGATGAGAAGTTTTTGCTGGCGACTTTGTCAGAGTTTGATCCCGACCTTGTTTTTTTGGAAATTAACGGCATAACCAGAAGTCCCATCGATCAAATTGTCAAAGTCGTTTTTTTGTGGACAAAAAATTATGCCCGCAAAATCAATGCCGCTTTAAACAGTCCTTCGCCGCGGCTCTGGTCTAAGGCCAAGGTCATTTTGTATAAAAGCGAAACGCAACAGCAGGATTTTAACCCCACCGGCGCTGGGGTTGTGGATTTCGACGAAGTTTTGTTTAAATGTAAGGAAGCAGGGGACATTATTTATATCGGGTTGTATTCGTCGTGGTCATTCTATTCTAAAATTGAGCCGTTGCTTCTTAAGCCATGACGTTTTCTAAAAAATATTTTTTTTGTCTCATCGCCGGCCTTTTGTATTTTTTGACATTTTCAGGCTGTGATTTTGTGTATCGGATTCTCCAAAAAGAGGGAGCAGAAGAAAAAGAGATTATTGGCGAAACATTACCGATGCAGCCAAATGAGCAAGTCAAAAAAGTGCAGATGTTTCTAAGAATTTATGGTTATAGCACAGGAACTCCCGACGGAACATTAGGCAATAATACGCGGATTGCGATTGGAAAATTTCAAGAGGACAACGGACTAAAGGTGACACGTTTTGTTGATTATGCAACGTGGGGGAGGCTAAAGTTTCACGAAGACATAGGTCTTGTCAAAGACGGTAAAATCCATATCGAGACTCTTCAGCGGGCACTTGTAGCTGCGGGGTTTGACCCCGGCAAAATCGATGGCTACGCCGGGAAAAAAACATGGGAAGCGATCCGAAGTTTTCAAAAAGCCAAAGGGCTTAAAGCCGATGGCCGGGTCGGCCTTAAAACTCTGCGGGAATTGGCAGAGTATTTAGAGTGATCTTTTCTTTTGACAATGATTTCTCAAGCGTGTATGCTCGAGAATAAAATTTATTATCATTTTTATGAAAATTCACGAATATCAAGCGATACAGATCTTTAAGCAAGCTGGAATCCCCACGCCCGGCGGGGAAGTGGCTTCTGTTTTGGCCGAAGGCCTGGAAATTGCGCAGGGTTTGGGATTTCCTGTTGTTCTTAAGGCGCAGGTTTTAGTCGGCGGACGCGGCAAGGCTGGCGGGGTAAAGGTTGTCAAAAATGAAAATGAGTTTAAAGAACATTTTACCCGCATTAAAGATTTAAAAATCAAAGGCTGTCCCGTCGAAAAAATATTTATTGTCCCTGCCATCGATATTAAAAAAGAGTTTTACGCGGCTGTTGCTATTGATAATATCAAGGCGGATGTTGTCCTGATTGTCAGCGCAGAGGGCGGAGTTGACATTGAAGAGACGGCCAAGACCAATCCGCAGGCGATTAAAAAGTTTTATTTAAACGGTCAAAGTACTCTTGACCCTTTGCGTTTCCCGGAGTTTATCAAGTCCATTTTCCCAGATGAAACTGACCGAAAGCCGGCCGGCGAAATTTTGCAAAAGCTCGTCAACGTTTTTTTCAGCCAGGACTGCTCGATTGCCGAAATTAATCCTTTGGTCAAAGACGCACAAGGGCGATTGTGTGCGGCGGATGCAAAAATTAATTTTGATGATAATGCGCTTTATCGTCACGCGGATTTGGAAAATTTGCGGGACCTTTCCTATGAAGATGCGGATGAAGCAGAAGCGAAAAGTTTGAGTTTGAGCTTTGTTAAGATGGATGGCAATGTAGGCTGTATCGTCAATGGTGCGGGCCTGGCGATGGCGACGATGGATACGATCAAGCTTTTGGGTGGAGAGCCGGCGAATTTTTTGGACGTCGGCGG
>CAZWOH010000014.1:2296-23040 GCA_964635405.1 uncultured Planctomycetales bacterium
GGCCGCGACGGGTCGTTTCATGCGCAAAAAATGCTCGAGTATGGCACTGCGGTTGTCGCCGGTGTCACGCCCGGCAAAGGCGGGCAAAATGTCGGTGGAATTCCGGTTTTTGATTCGGTGGCCAAGGCCAAGGCCAAGACCGGGGCTAATACCGCGGTTATTTATGTGCCCGCCAAATTTGCAAAAGATGCCATGCTCGAGGACATTGCTGCGGGGATTGAACTGATCATTTGTATTACCGAAGGGATTGCGGTTTTGGATATGGTTGAGGTCAGCGACAAGGCACGGGGAAAAAAAATTCGTTTGATTGGTCCTAATTGTCCGGGACTTATTTCTCCGGGAAAGTCCAAGGTCGGGATTATGCCCGGCCATATTCACAAGCCAGGGCCTATCGGCGTTGTTTCGCGTAGCGGGACGCTGACCTACGAAGTGGTGGACAATTTGACTCGTGCGGGAATAGGTCAATCGACGTGTGTTGGTTTAGGCGGGGACCCGATTATCGGGACGCGGTTTATTGACGTGCTTCAACTTTTTGAAAATGATCCTGATACCAAAGGCATTGTGATGGTTGGCGAAATCGGCGGTGAGGATGAACAGATGGCGGCCCGGTATATTAAAGATCATATCAAAAAACCGATAGTCGGTTTTATTGCCGGAAAGACAGCCCCGCAAGGCAAGCGGATGGGCCATGCAGGCGCGATTATCTCGGGCGGGGATACGACGGCAGAAGCAAAAGTCCAGGCTTTAAGAGATGCCGGGGTACAAGTTGTTGACTTTACCGACGAGATTCCAGGTTGTTTTAAAAGTTTAAGTTAATGGGAAGCCTCTTTTAAGGTCAATAGCGCCATAGAGGCGCCAAACAATTGAGCCGAAAAAGAGGTTTTCCGTCAACCAAGATTATGTACGGGGTAGAGTTAGAATCTTTTAACATCCGATGAAAAAAATCAAAAATATTTTTATTTCCTCGATATACCAAAATGCCGGCAAGACGACTGTATCATTGGGACTTTACAAGATTTTTCAGGAGCGCGGACTTAAACCGGCTTTTCTTAAGCCTGTCGGCCAGCAGACGGTTACCGTCGGGCACACAGATGTCGATAAAGACAGTTACCTGATGGGCGAAGTTTACCGTTGCCGCAATAAACTCAAATATATGAGCCCGGTGACAATCGGGCACGGTTATACGGAACAATATATTTTTAACCCCCAGCAGGATGTTTTGAGCAGCCGTATTTTGTCGTCGTTTAACAGTCTGACCCAGCGCAAAAATTCCATTATCATTGAAGGGACAGGGCATGCGGGCGTCGGCTCAGTCATTGATCTTTCCAATGCCGATGTTGCAAAGATGTTGGGCTCCAAAGTTCTTATTGTCAGCGAAGGCGGCATTGGGCGCAGCATTGATGAAATTATGCTCAACAAAGCGCTGTTTGACAATTGCGGGGTAGAGGTCGTCGGGGTTATTCTGAATAAAGTCCTGCCGGATAAAATGGAGCGCATCAAAAAGGTTGTTTCTGTCGGATTAAAACGCAAAGGCCTGCGTTTAGTCGGGGCGATTCCCTTTGATCCGCTTTTGTGTGATCCGAAAGTCGAGCAGTTGATGAAATTTTTAAACCTCAAAGTTTTGTGCGGCCAGGAATATTTATTCCGGCGTGTACGCAACACGATTGTTGCGGCGATGGAGCCGTATAATATGGTCAATTATTTGACCAACGGGACGCTTGTATTAACATCGGGAGACCGCGTCGATAATATTCTGGTTGCGGTGAGTACCCATTTGGTGACGCAGGATAGCACGGATCAGGTTGCTGGAATTATTTTGACAGGCGGGCTGATGCCTAATGTCAAAATCATGGAACTTTTACAAAAAAGCCGAATCCCGGTTTTTTTGACTGACAAAGAAACATATGCGGTTGCTCGGGAGATTGACAATTTGGTTTGCAAGATACAAAAAACCGATAAAGACAAAATCAGCGAAGCGCGGCAAATGGTCAAAAAGTTTGTTGATGTGGATGCGATTATCGAAAATCTATAAACCCGGATTTTCTTTATGCTACAAACTTTTTTTGATAAAAATCCTCCCTGTATTCTTGATGCTCTTAGAACGCCCGTCGCAAGCCCTTTTAAAAGTTTAAAAGATTTTTCTGCGCCAGAGTTAGGCGGCGTTGTGATCAAGGGTCTTTTAAAGCGAACGCTTCTAAAACCGGATTGCATTTCAGAAGTAATTTTGGGCAATACTGTTTCGGCGGGGACCGGACAAAATCCGGCGCGGCAAGCGAGTTTTTGCGGCGGATTGAGTTTTAGGACGAGCTCTTATACGGTCAATGCTGTTTGTGGTTCAGGTTTGCAGGCGGTTATTCTTGCGGCGCAATCGATTCAGCTAAAATCACAACAATGCATTATCGCCGCAGGGGCTGAAAGTGCCAGCCGTACGCCCATGCTTTTTTCTAAAGAGAGCGAAGATCCTTTTAGTGAGCGCACACCCATCGACAGCTTGATGTATGATGGCCTGTGGTGTAATTTGAGCGGTCAATTGATGGGACAGCTTTGCGAAAATTTGGCGCAGAAAGAAAAAATTTCGCGTCAAGCCCAGGATGCGTATGCTTTTGAAAGCCATCATAAGGCCGCAGGTGCAAATTTTGGGGATGAAACGGTCGGCGTTGTTTTATCCGACAAAAAAGTTTTTTCTTGTGATGAACATATTCGACGGCATGTGAGTCTTGAAAGCATGCAGCTTTTGCCGGCAGCTTTTGGAAAAAAAGGGACGCTTTCTGCCGGTAATGTATCTTTGCCTTGTGACGGGGCAGCGGCTGTTTTGGTGGCCGGCAAGGATTTTGCAAGTTACCACAAAATCAGGCCACTGGCGCGTATTATCGGGTTTGCGTCAATGGCTTTAGACCCCAGGGAAGTTTTTAAAGCAGCGGTACCGGCAACCGAGGCCTGCCTGCAGGCGTGCGGTTTAAAAATCAGAGACATCGATCTTTTTGAAGTCAGCGAAGCGTTTGCGGCGCAAGCGATTTATACGCGCGATAAACTTCATCTTCCGGTGAAGAAAATGAACATTTCCGGCGGGGACATTGCTTTAGGGCATCCTTTGGGTGCAGCCGGGTTGCGAATTTTGGTCACACTCAGTCATGCTTTAAGAGTCCAAAATAAACGATATGGCCTTGCCGTCATCTGTTATGGCGGCGGTGGGGCGATGGCAATTGTAGTGGAGCATGAAAAATAAGGCTTGGCATCACGGTAAAGATAAATTTAAGTTAGCCATTGCAATACAGCCGTTTCTGTTAAAATAACTTCCATGGCACAGGCAAAAAAAAATAAAAACAAGACAGTTTTAACAAGCGTGACACTTAATATTTCCAGTACGCAAGAGCTCAAGATTTTGCGGCGGATTGTAGATATTACGTGTTCCGATCTGGATTTGGCAGGCATTTTGCATCAGGTCGTCGGCATCGTCAATGAAATGACGAAGGCGGATTCAATTTTTGTCTATCTTTTTGATCGCGGCAAAAAAAATCTGGTTCTTATGGCGTCCAAAACGCCGCACAAAAAAGTGCTCGGAAAAATCAATTTGCGCGTCGGCGAAGGGATTACCGGCTGGGTCGCCGAACACAATAAGCCGGTTGCCATTGCGAAGAACGCGTATCAGGACCCGCGCTTTAAGGGTTTTGATGTTTTGCCGGAAGACCTTTATGAGGCTTTTCTTTCGGTTCCGATCATCTATAAAGGAAAAGTCAGCGGTGTTATTAACGTCCAGCACAAAAATCCGCATGAATATTCGACGAGCTCGGTGAATTTAATCGATACGATTGCCAAGCAGGTCGGCGGGGTCATTGAGCATGCCCGTCTTTTTGAGGACACCAAACAAAAGGCCAGCCAGTTTGACAGTTTGGTCAAAGTCAGCCATTCGATTACGTCGCAGCGCTATCTCGACGAAATTTTAAACCTCATTGTTGTTATTACCGCAGAGATGCTTAATTCCAAAATTTGTTCGATCATGCTTTTGGATGACAAGGCAGAAGAATTAAGTATCAAGGCCACACAGAGTTTAAGCGAAGAATATATTAAAAAACCCAATCTTAAAGTCAAAAACAGTTTGGTCGGCGATGTCGTTAAGACCAAAAATCCATTGATTGTCGAAGACGTGCGGCAGGATGAACGTTATGTTTATCGGGAACTGGCGATCAAAGAAAATCTCTCTTCGATGATTGCAGTCCCGATGATTGTCAGGGACAAGGCGATTGGTGTCATCAATGTTTATACGAAAGAATTACATCAGTTTTCGCAAGAGGAAGTCAGCGTCCTTCAGATGGTGGCCAATCAGGCCGCTGTTGCCGTCGAGAACACAAAACTTGTCGAAGAGGCCTCTAAAACCCGCGAAGCTTTGGAAACCCGCAAACTGGTCGAGCGCGCCAAGGGGATTTTGATGCGCATGAACCATCTTACCGAAGAAGCCGCCCATCGGATGATTCACAAAAAAAGCATGGATACCTGCAAGTCGATGAAAGACATCGCCGAGTCGATTATCTTGATGGACGAGTTTAGTAAATCAAATTAAAAAAAGTTGTCTGTGTATTGCTGTTTTTCATCCGGATATGGTATATTTCCGAGGGTAGAAAAATAACCATTTTCTGTTAGATGCTCTTTAAATACTATGGTAGTCTTCTAATATCCAAGTGTGGATTTTAGAACTTAAAAACGAAATTGGAAGATTAAGATGTTTGCCAAAGAGAACTTGCTGGATTTTCAGGTTGTTGCAACAACCATGATGGGCGTTGTCAGCGATGCGATGGCGACAATGTGCTCGGAGAAGTTCAGCGATAATCCGACAGCTGCTGCAAAGTTTATTTACATCAACGAAAATAAAAAAATGATCGCCAAAGGTTCTGATAAGGGATATTTTGGCGGTTGCCATATCGCGGTCATTAATTTTTTTAAGACGGAAAAAGACAAGGAAAACAATAAGCACGCCTGCGGTGCTGTTGTTGTGTATTTTCGTAGCGACTGTTTGGTAAAGTTGTTTAGAGCGATGGGTTTTCCGATTGAAAGCGATAAGGATGTCGATATGTTGCGGGATATTTGCGGGGAGTTTTGTAATATCCTCGCCGGAGGATTCAAGAATGAGTTGGTTAAAATGGGATTTATTAATTTGCCGATGTCATCTCCGCAGCTGTATTTGGATAACGTTCCTGCAGGGGTAGCGTTTAGCGAAAGTCAGACAAAATATCATGAACTTTCGTTCTATTTTTGGAATATGAAAGCATTCGTCATTGATGTGACGATGGCACCGATTGCGTTTGCTAAATAATGAAGGAGATAAGAAAATGAAAAAGATCCTTGTTGTCGACGATTCCGGAGTCCAGAGAAAAATGATCATTCAGATCATCAAAAAAGCAGGATTTCTTAACGATATCCTTGAGGCCGGTGATGGAGAGGCGGCCATCGGTGTTTTAGCCGCCAATTATAAAGATGTCGGCATGGTTCTTTGTGACTGGAATATGCCCAAAATGAACGGCCTGGAATTTATTGAAGGCGTTGCGAAAGTTCCGCCTGTGGCCAAGATTCCGATCGTGATGGTTACCACCGAAGGGACAGAAGAAAAAATCAAGCAGGCGTATAGCGCCAATTCGAATCTTGCCGGATATGTGACCAAGCCGTTTACGCCGGATCAGTTGAAAGTTGTGATCACACCGATTATTCAAAAGCCGGAGTAGAGGTTTTTAGAAAGGACAGTTATGGAACTTCCCGGGATTATGCAGGGGGCTTTAAATGAATCGATCAAGGAGACGATAGGTTCTGTTTTTGCTCTGGCGCCGACTTTGCAGGAGGGCGAGCCGTCGAAAATGCATGATTATGATTTGATTTGTTCGATCGGTTTTGCGGGTCGACTGGAGGGCAATGTCGTTGCGCTATTTAAAAAAGAAGATGCCAAGGCGATTGTTTCCAAAATGCTTGGAATGGATATTCCCGAAGTCTCCGGAGATGTTGTCGACGGGATCGGTGAAGTCTTAAATATGATAGCCGGCGGATTTAAGAATAAACTTGATCAGGAAAATTATAAATTTGACATCAATATTCCGACGGTCGTTAACGGCCACGAACTGAATTTTTTGGTTGGGGCGCAAGTCACTGTTTTGCGTGTCATGGTTTATATTGAGACGCTTTCGTTTGGCGTGATTTTATCTTATAAAGTTCATGAAGAAGGTAAAGAGCCCTCAAAATTTGTTGCCCGTAAACCTGCTGTTAAAAGCGATGAGCTTTTAAAAAATCTGATTGCCGATGACGGCAAAAAACAATAAGCATCGCTTTTTTGATATTAAAAATTAATTTTAGGGCTGCGGATCATGGAAAAAATCAAAGTTGTCCTGGTTGATGACCACAGCGCTGTGCGTGAAGCTATTCGTGAGGTTTTGCCGCATTATGGCGATTTTGAAATCGTCGGTGATTACGGCGATCCCCAGGAATTTTTGGATAATATTGAAAAACTTGTCATCGATGTTCTTCTTTTAGATATCCGAATGCCGGCCATGGATGGTTTTCAGGTTGCCGGCCGAGTAAAAAAATATTCGGAAAATATCAAAATTATTATGTTCTCCATGTACGACGACGACGAATCAATTCGCCAGGCCCTCAAAATAAAAGTTTCCGGATATGTTTTAAAAGATTCGTCTTTGTCAGAAGTCGCATGCGCTATTCGTTCCGCCTACCGCAATCAGCTTTATTTGAGTCCTTCTATTGCCAAGCGTGTCGTCGAGCAACCTGCCCAGTTAAACCGGTTAAGCGAAAAACAATTTGGTCTTGAGTTGTTAACGGAAAGAGAAAAAGATGTTCTTAAGCTCATCGCCGGAGGGTTGCGTATTAAGGAAATCGCAACACAGCTACATATTTCCGCTTTTACCGCCGAGACTCACAAAAAAAACATCATGGACAAATTAGACATTCACAACGTCGTTCTTCTTGCCCGCTACGCAATACAATCCAGCCTCGTCGATATTACAAAGCCATAGATGAATTAAGCGGACTGCCTTTTATTAAAAAATTCGAGTTTATTTGTGCTTTAGGAAGGTTTTAGGGCCTAAAGCAGAGCGTATTTTTTTATTTTGAGTCGCACGGATTTTGACAGAAACAAATCCTGATATTTTTCAATAAGTTACAATCCGGATAAAAAATGCGAGAAAAAAACAGCATTAAATAAACAGGAATTCGGCAGACAAAAATTAGAAATAGCGTCGGAGAATATACCAAATTAAAGTTCTTGAAATACCTTTTTCTTGGTATTCCATTTTTTTATTTTGTAAGTTAGAGTTGTTGCACTAAGTAGAGGAGATTTACAACATGGAATTGATCAGCGTCACTCAATTAGCCGAAGAATGCAAGACAACATACCACACGGTCAACTTCTATATAAACATAGGTCTGCTTCATGTCGTTGACCGTCGGGGAAACAAGAGATTTCTTCAAAAAAGAAACGCCGTTACTGTGATGAAAAAAGTTCTTGTGCTGCGCAAGGAAGGTTTTCCATTACAAGTGATCATGAAACACATGGAAGGACAGATTAAAATAAATATGAATTAATTTTTTGGTTCAATCGTTATTTGAAAAGAGGAGCATAACAATGGCTGTCAACGAAGCATCCCTGGAGACCAGCGAGCAGACTAAGATTGAGCAGTTCGTTTGTTTTAAACTCGCCAGTGAAGAATATGCTTTTGATATTAAATGCGTTCAGGAAGTTATCCGTATTCCGCGCATTACCCCAGTCCCACAAATGCCAAATTTTTGTCTGGGGGTTATTAATATCCGTGGCAATGTCGTTCCTCTTTTTGATCTTCGCCGCAAATTTCATCTCGCCGAAAAAACATTCGACGCAAATTCAAAAATACTGGTCGTTGCAGTCGATAACATGCTCATCAGCATGGTCGTTGACGAGATTCTGGATAATGTCAAGCTTGAGTCATCCCAAATTGATCCTGCGCCAACGGTCCGAATGAATATAGAGAGAGAGTGTATCAAGGGTTTGGGGGAAATGGAAGGACGCATGATTGCGATATTGGATCTTCAAAAAATTCATGACGTGATCAAAAAGGATGTCCTGGCGCAATCCGCTGAAATTTCCGTGTAATGTGTTTGGTTCTTTGGCACAGGCGATTGTTTTATTAGCAACAATCAGACTATAAAAGATGATCGGACAACATATTTCTGAAATATAAGGAGGAGTTAGGCGTGGCTAAAGACAAAGCGAATTTGACCGATATACTTCTTGAAGCAGGTACCAATGAGTTGGAGATCGTCGTTTTTTCGATTGCTGATTCCTACTACGGGATTAATGTGGCAAAGGTCCGGGAAATTATCCGTGCATCCGTCGATATTGTCCCTGTTCCCGATTCACATGAATCAATCGAGGGGGCCATCAATCTGCGCGGTAAAGTTATTCCGGTCGTTAATCTCGCAAAACACCTTAATATTGATACAACTTTTGATCGGCAAAACAGCCGGATTATTATTTCCGAATTTAATTATTCGATTGTCGGGTTTATGGTCAGTTCCGTTACGCGGATTCATCGTTTGTCCTGGCAGCAGGTTGAAAAACCCTCTGACCTTGTCCAGTCCAAGGGCGGGTATGCGGTTGCGTTAATCAAACTTCAGGACCAAATATTGTTTTTGCTTGATTTTGAAAAAATTGCCGCCGACATTAATCCGCGTGCTGGCATTCAGCGGGCTACCGACGAAACAGATTACGATGCTAACAAACCTGCCTTTGACCGTTCCACAAAAAATATTCTTGTTGTCGAAGATTCTACTTTTGTTCGCGATATGATTTTGGACCATCTTATCAAGGCCGGCTATAAAACGCACGTCGCTAATAATGGCGAAGAAGCCATCGAGTATTTAAACGGAATTGTTACGGCAGGAAATTTTCGTACGGTCGAGGACAGTGTCAATTTAGTCATCACTGACATTGAGATGCCGCAAATGGACGGGTTGCATTTGATTACGCGCATCAAAAAAGAGAACAGAATGCGAAAATTGCCGTGTATTGTTTTTTCGTCGATGATTTCAGACGAGCTTTCCTTAAAATGCAAACAGGTTGGCGCTGACGGGGAGATCACAAAGCCGCAAATTGGTGATCTTGTGGCGCTGGTGGACAAAAAAATCCTATGAGCCAGACGGTTACTCAAAAAGAACGCCGTAAATATTACCGCATGGATCGCAACTGTGTCCTGCGCTGTGAAAAATTTTCGGCAAAAAATTTTAATGAAAAGGAACTCCAGGATGCCGCGGGCGGTTTGGTTAAGAATATCAGTGCTGGCGGCATTTTGTTTGAAACGAATCAGTCTTACCCGATCGGAACATTGTTAAAGGTTGAGCTTAAGCTAAAAGGATGGGAAAAGTTTAAAAGCGAATTTTACAAATTGGATGTCTCTTCAAATGATCAACCGCTCGTCGTTTTGGCAAAAGTAACGCGCGTGGAATTAATCAAGTCAAGCGAGATTTATGATATTGGATTAAGCATTGTTTCAATCGACGAAGGGCACAGGGAAGCTTTAAAAAAATTTATTAGTCGGCGGGCAAGCAACTAAAAAGAAAGATCTTTGAAAATTAAAAGTGGCAGGATTTTATTTAAGAGTAACCGGAAGCAATCAAACGGCTCAATATTACAAAGGAGAATGCGCATGAGCAGGCAGAAGAAGGAAACACGGTTTTGGAAGTATTTGTTGTTTGGGTTTTTGTTGTTTGGGTTTTTTATGACTTCCTCTGCCTTTGCTGAAGTTACCGTTGATGATCTGCTGGATAGAATTGAAAAAATCGAGCAAAAGAATGCAAAAATGGAAGAAGCCAATGCAGAGCTTGCTCGAGAGAATGCGGCTTTGAAAGCCGCTGTGGAAGCCATGGGCGGCAAACAGCCGGCGAATGATTTAGTCCCAAGGCTCGAAAAGGTTGAACAGGCAAATGCAAAATTTGAGCAGGCTAATACAAAGCTCGAACAGTCCAATGCGAGCTTGTCGCAAGAAAATGCCGCTTTAAAATCTTCCATTGCATCGCTTGAAGAAAAACAAAAGTCCCAAGATACCAAGATCGCGGCAATTCCTGTGCCGCCTGTGGTGACAGCAAATTTCTTGGAAACAAAATTCAAGGCCAAGTTATATGGGTATGTCAAGGTCGATGGCGTCTATTCGGACAGTGCTTCAGCCGGCGTTATTACGATGTTCCCTGTTTCAGAAACAACCAGCCACGACGACGATGCGTTTAATATGTCCTTGCAGGAAACACGACTGGGGATCGATTTTACAGGACCTGAACTTGAGGACGGCGGAAAAATAACAGGAAAAGTTGAGACGGACTTTGTTTCGACCAATTTGCGTATTCGTCATGCCTATGCCAAGTTGGCTTACAAAAATTGGGATATTCTGGGCGGACAAACATGGGATTTCTTTTCTCCGCTGGGACCGTCCAAGCTAAATATGGGATATGGCTGGAATGCGGGTAATATCGGAGACCGTCACGGACAACTTATTTTGTCCAATAATTGGGGCAATGTCCCGGGCGGAAAATTGTCCAGCAAAGTCGGTATTCTTGACACGGGGGTCAGCAATCAGACAACAACCGGCGTGCCTGTTGGCGGGGCGCTTCTTAATTACGATACAACGATTGCAAAGATCCCAACGACTTTATATGTCGCCGGAATAATGGGGGCTGTTGAGTCTGGAACCTCAGGCTCAAAATACGATGAACGGATTTGGGCGGGAACCAGCGGTTTAACATTAAAATTTGCAGACTGGATTTCTTTGAAAGCTGAAGGGTATAACGGTTCAGCTTTAAATGCGTTTCGCAGCGCCGGGTTTAGCACAACGGGTGTTGATACGACGTCAAAGAAAGGAATCGATTCCCAGGGTGGATTTGTCGAGCTTTCGTGGAAACCGACCTCCAAGATCGAAACCAACTATGGTTTGGGGGTTGACAAGGTGACTTCAGCTTTGGCTTCATCGGCGACGTCCTGGAAACGTAACGCGATGCTCTATACCAACATAAAGTATAGTTTAACGAAAGATGTTTTGGTCGGGTTAGAGTTAGAACGTTTGACAGCTCGTTTTTCTAATGGTTCAAAGGGAGATGTTAATCGTATCCAGACATCAATTATTTATAAATTTTAGTAAAGCGTAATATTTGGGAATAACATGGGGTTTTCCCCGACAGAAATAACAACAGAAGGAGAATTGTATGAAGAAATTTGCAATGCTGTTAGGGTTGATGTTCTCAGTTGTTTTTGCGGCAAACGCAATGGCTGAGCCTTTGACCGCACAAATGTGCAAGGACAAGGTTATCGCTGCTGTGAAACTAATTGAAGCAGAAGGGGTGGCTGCATTTGCCAAAATCAAAGATCCTGCCGGCGAGTTTATGTTTGGTGACGGAGCTGGGTATATCTGGATTCATGATAGTGATAATATCATGGTCATGCACCCTAAGAAACCTGAGTTAGATGGTAAACCTATTGCGGATATGCGCGATGTTAACGGAAAAAATTTCTTTGTTAATATGACTGATATTGCGACGGAAAAAGGCGCTGGCTGGGTCGATTATGCGTGGCCTAAACCCGGCAAACAGGAAAGCTCATCTAAAGTTTCTTATGTCATGAAAGTTGTCAGCGGGGATAAGACTTATATTGTTGGTAGCGGGATTTATGATGTCACCGCAGATGATATTAAGAAGCAGTTTCCCGCTGATCCTATCGACGAAGAATAATGTTTTATAATTTGGAGGGCCTCTGTATTAAAGAGGCCCTCCAGTAAATAAAAGGAAAAGGTGCATGCGTATATCACTCAAAGTAAAGTTGTTCAGTGCTTTTCTTATTGTGGCTTTTCTTGTCCTTGTTGCGGGCGGCTTTGGTCTTATTATGACCCGGTCTGTTGGTCACGCCGGCGATGTTGTTGTTAAGAACATGTCTCCAGTGCAAGTGGCTGTTTTGCGCAATACGAATGTTCTTGGTCAGCTACGTGGGACTTTGGATAAATATATGCAGGAAATAGATGATTTGCGGGTGCTGGAATCTTCGTTAAACGAGAGCCTCTTAGATTTTCAGATGTGGATGCAGCTTCCTATTCTTGGATCGGATTCGGAGGCCTTTCGTAATTCTGATGCGGGGAAGAATTATACTCAGAAAGGGATTGCTCTTCGTGTGCCCAAAGCTTCTGCCAGCATTATTGAAATTGCCAAAAAACAAGAAGCGCAATTAAAAGATTTGATGGAAACTGTTGCTAAGACTAAGACAATTCAGCAGGCGTACGTTAAAGATATGGTTGTTCGTATTGATGGGTTTCCTGTTGAAATCGCTGAATTTGTATCACAAGCGAAACTGGATTTTATTGATTGGAACGAAGCGCTTGAAGACGCGGGTCTGATTGGAACGAAATTTACAAAGACGACAGATCCCAAAGAAACTTTAATTGGGAAGTGGCTCTATAAGACCGAAACTCAAGACCCCCAGATGAAAAAAATTGTTGAAAATTTTAAGAAATATTATGAGAAGTATATCCAAACGGCCGGTGACATTAATAATGCTACGACGATAGAAGCCAAAGTGGATATCTTTAATAAATCTAAAACGAATAAAATAAAGGTACAAAATAACATCGCAAAATTGACTGTCTATGTGAAAAAACAAGACGAGATCGTTCAAGCTCAAAGAAAAGAAATTCGTGAAAAAGTGCAAGAAATTGGGCAGAAGCTTAGCCAGATTTCTGATGATCTTGTGAATGTTATCGATCGAGAAATGAGTCAAGCTGTTGCTGGTGCGGCCAAAGCGCAAACGACTGCTACCACCGTTCTTCCGTTGATTATTATTTTTGCAGTTGGGTTTGCAATTTTTGTAGGAATCTTTTTAAGTCAGGCTATTGTCGGCAGTGTTAACGCTGTAGTGGTTTCCTTGCGTGATATTTCGGAAGGCGAAGGGGACTTGACTAAGCGTTTGCCGGAAACATCGTCAGATGAGCTTGGCACGATGGCGCAGTACTTTAATAAATTTGTCGAAAAGATAGAAGAAATTATTTCAAATGTCAAAGATTCGGCGGCCCAGTTAAATGCGGCGACTGAGGAGATTTCTTCAAGTTCCCAGCAGATTTCCGACGGGGCTCAGCAGCAATCGGCCAGTTTTGAAGAATTATCCAGCTCCGTTCAGGCCAATGCGAGCAATGCCACCTCGGCTAATGAAATTGCGCAAGGCACCGCCAAAGAAGCGGACAAAGCCGGGCAAGGAATGGACCATACGATCGAAGCAATGGCGGGAATCGAAAAAAGTTCGAAACAAATCACGGATGCGGTTGCGATTATTACCGATATTGCCGAACAAACAAATCTGTTAGCTTTAAATGCGGCAATTGAAGCGGCGCGTGCCGGTGAGCACGGCAAAGGTTTTGCTGTTGTCGCTGATGAGGTCCGCAAGCTCGCCGAACGAAGCGGCGCATCCGCCAAGGAAATCGCAGAGCTTATCCAGCAGAGTTCCAAGCAGGTGGAAGAAGGCGTTAATTTGTCCAAGAGCGCCGGTCAGAGCTTAAAGGCGATTGTGGACAATGTCGGCAAAGTTGCCGAGCAAATCCAGTCGATTTCGACAGCGACTCAAGAGCAGGCGGCGACGATGGAAGAAAATACGTCGATCACCGAATCGAATGCGGCCGCTTCCGAGCAATTAGCCGCGTCCGCCGAAGAGATGGCAGCGCAGGCCGAGGCGCTGCAAAACATGGTCAATCATTTCAAGACAAAGTCAAGTGCCGGCCAAAGCACAATCGCCACAATAACGAAAACGGAGACTAAAAGCAGCAGTTCATTATCTGCCAAGACAAAGGCTGTCCGGCAGGTCAAGCGGCTGGAGTGGGCGAATATTTATGCAACGGGAGTCGAAGAGATCGATGCTCAGCATCGGAAGTTATTTAAAATGATCAACGAGTTAGGAGATGCGATCAAAGCAGGACAGGGGCCAGAGGCTGCGCCGCAGGCTTTGAAATTTTTGGGAGACTATGTCAAGACGCACTTTGGGTATGAAGAAGAATGTATGCATAAATTAAAGTGCCCCGTAGCCGGGAAGAACAAGGAAGCGCATGAAAGCTTTTTGAAGCTATTTACCAAGTACAACGATCGTTTTAGGGCAGAAGGGTATAAGGAAGATGTCGTTGTGGAACTGCATACGATTGCAGTCGATTGGTTAGTCAAGCATATTTGCGGAGTTGATGTGAATATGAAACATTGCGTACGTAAAGAACACGCGAAGGTTTAAAAACGATTGGAGAAAAAGTGAAAATAAAAGACAAGATTATGCTCTTGGCGATTGGCCCTGCCTTGGTTGCTATTGCTTTGGGATTTAATGTTCTTGTTCAAAAGCAGAGTGACATGTCTTTGGCAGGTTATATGGTCGATAACGTTCGCATGATGTCTGCAACAGCAGGTCTTGTTACGCAATTGCAGCGTGAACGCGGATTATCCGCGATTTTTCTTGGCCGGGCAGACTCGGATGCTTCTGCACTTCGTGAGCAGCGCATAAAATCCGACTCTGCTTTGCAGCTTTTTGATCCTGCGATCAAAGTTGCGCATGTTAAAGCAGCAAGTCTAAATAACGCAATTGACGGATTGTCCGATTTAAGAGAATTGCGCAGTCAGGTCGATGCTCGCTCGTTGGAACGTCCGGAAGCTGTTAAGCGTTATACAAAATTGATCCGTTCTTTGTTGAGTCTTGGCCGTGCGGCCCTTGAAGATAAGGTTGGTTTTGGGCTTGGTAAGCAAATGTCTAACTTAGTTGTTCTTAACGAAGCTCAAGAAAGTTTAGGCATTTTAAGGGCTACTGGATCGGGAATATTTGCTGCAAATAAGCCATTGTCCCTTGACGAATTAAAGAATCTTGTCCAAATTTATTCGGGCGTGACAATTAATATCGCTTCGCCTGTTTTACTTCTATCTGAGTCAGGAATTCAATCTTTGGAAACTTTAAAAAAGAAGGCAACATGGATTGAGGTTAATGAAGCTGTTGGACAGATAATGTCCAAGAGTTCCCTGGGAGAGTACGGATATGATTCGAAAAAGTTCTTTGCCGCGGCAACCGATGTTATTGATGAAGTTGTTCTCATTTCAGAAAATGAAATAGCCGATATTGTGCAAAAAGTCAGTCAAATCAAGAAACAGTCGCTCGAAGCCATTGTTTTGGTTTTGGTTATTTTTGCTATTTCCTTGGTTGCTGGCATCTTTTTGATAACTTTTGTAGTTGGGGGAATTGTTAAGCGTTTAGCTCTTATGCAAGCAGCTCTTGAAGATATCGCGCAAGGGCAAGGAGATTTGACAAAGAGATTGAACATCAATTCTAAAGATGAGTTGGCACAGTTGGGTATTTGCTTTAATCGTTTTGTCGAAAAAATTGAAGAAATAATTACAAGCGTCAAAGATTCGGCGGCCCAGTTAAATGCGGCAACCGAGGAGATTTCGGCCAGTTCCCAGCAAATATCCGACGGCGCTCAACAGCAGAGCGCGAGCTTTGAAGAGCTTTCCAGTTCTGTGCAGGCTAATGCGAGTAATGCGACCAATGCCAATGAAATTTCGCAGACAACAAGTAAAGAAGCTGAAAAGGCCGGGCAAGGGATGGATCACACGATCGAGGCGATGAGCGGGATTGAAAAGAGTTCGAAGCAAATCACGGATGCGGTTGCAATTATTACAGACATTGCGGAACAAACAAATCTGTTGGCTTTAAATGCGGCGATTGAAGCAGCTCGGGCCGGTGAACACGGCAAAGGCTTTGCCGTTGTGGCCGACGAGGTCCGCAAATTAGCTGAGCGCAGTGCCACTTCCGCCAAAGAAATTGCTGAGTTAATTCAACAAAGTTCTAAACAAGTTGAAGAAGGTGTGAATTTGTCTAAAAATGCCGGGCAAAGTTTGAAAGCGATCGTCGATAATGTCGGTAAAGTTGCAGATCAGATTCAGTCGATTTCAACAGCGACGCAGGAGCAGGCCGCGACAATGGAAGAAAATACGTCGATCACCGAGTCGAACGCGTCGGCTTCCGAGCAATTGGCCGCGTCTGCCGAACAAATGGCTGCGCAGGCGGAAGCTTTACAGAACATGGTCAACCGTTTTAAGACCAATTCCGGTTCTAGCATCGCGATGGATATTATCAAAAAATCTGTGCCCCAAGCAGATAAAATAAATTCGAAGTCGATTGTCAAAAGTTTAGGCGAAAAGCCAAAAACTGCTACTCATCAGCCCAGAGAAGAACGAGCATTAAAAGGTGAGGATGAGAAGTTGAGGATTGGGTGATTTTTAAAAAGAATTTTAAATTGGTGTGCGGTCAAAAATGCGAATTTGAAACGCTATTCTAAATTAAAGATATCCGGAAAGTTCAATTAGTCATCAGGATTTTTATAAGAGCATGTTATCACGATGGAATTAAGAAAACATGGGGCGCAAATAAGTACCCAGAAGACAGGAGGAGACAATGCTATCGTTTAAGGATTCTAGTATAAAGACAAAGCTATTATTGACTTTTATTCCTTTGATTTGCTTTGTCGTGGGAGTGGTTAGCTTTATGATTTTTTCTGGTTCTGAAAAAGCTGTTTATAGGGAGGTCCAGGAAAAACTTCAAAAACAAGTCGAAATCTATGGCCAGATTCTTGATTTAACAATGCAGCAAGTTAGTAAAGAATCGCAGACAAGTAAGGAGCAGGCGAGATTGATTATTTCCCAACAGGCAAAACTTGTTACTAAAATTTGCCGTAATTGGGATAAGGCAGATTTAGATCCTTTAAAGCAGGCCCTTGCGGATGCGGTTGTTGGAAAGACTGGGTATATTTATGTTCTTGATTATGACGGAAAATATATCGTTAGTAAAGGGCGGCAATCAGATGGTAAGGATATCAGTCAGATAAAGGACAGTAGCGGGAGGTTATTTATTAGAGATATTGTGTCAAAAGGCAGGGAACTTAATGAGGAAGGTATTGATTTTGATGTTTATCCATGGAAAAACCAGGGAGAAGAGATTGCAAGGGAAAAAATTGTTGCCATTATTCATGTGCCAAAATATAAGTGGGTGATAGGCGTTTCGTCGTATTTTGATGATTTGGTTGATACGGGTAGCGAGAAGAAGGCGCTGGAAAATTATCGTACTCAGCTTCTTGCATCCAAAATTGGCGCATCAGGGTATTTGTTTGTGATGGATGATAACTACAATCTTATTATGCACCCGAGTGCTGAGGGTAAGAATATTTCCACCGCCGATTTTGCACAAAAGATGCATGAGAGAAAAAAAGGGTTTCTTGAATATTCCTGGGAAGGAAAACCTAAAGTGATGGCTTTTACGTTTTATGAGCCTAAAGGATGGTACATTGGAGCGACCGGGTATACCGCGGATTTTATGGGACAATTTCAACAGATGAAAGGGCTGACGGTTTTGGTTGCTTTAGTCATCATTGTATTTGCGGCGTTAATTTCGCTTTGGGTGGCCGGAGTCATTGCTACTCCCGTTCGGGATGTGATGCTAATGCTTAAAGATATTTCCGAAGGAGAAGGTGATTTAACCAAGCGTATTGCTGTTCAAAGTGGAGACGAGACCGGTCGGCTAGCGCAATATTTTAATAAATTTGTCGAAAAGATTGAAGAAATCATTACAAATGTCAAGGATTCGGCGGCGCAGTTAAATGCCGCGACAGACGAGATATCGGCCAGTTCCCAGCAAATCTCCGACGGCGCGCAACAGCAAAGCGCAAGTTTTGAAGAATTATCCAGTTCTGTGCAATCGAATGCCAGCAATGCCAGCTCGGCCAATGAAATCGCGCAGGTAACGACTAAAGAGGCCGAGAAGGCCGGGCAAGGGATGGACCATACGATTGAGGCGATGGGGGGAATTGAAAAAAGTTCCAAACAAATCACGGATGCCGTCGAAATTATTACGGATATTGCGGAACAAACAAATTTATTAGCTCTAAATGCTGCGATTGAAGCGGCTCGGGCTGGCGAGCACGGTAAAGGTTTTGCCGTTGTGGCCGATGAGGTCCGCAAATTAGCCGAACGCAGTGCAACATCGGCAAAAGAAATTGCCGAATTGATTCAACAGAGTTCCAAGCAAGTTGAAGAAGGCGTTGGGTTGTCCAAGAGCGCCGGACAAAGTTTAAAAGCGATCATGGACAATGTGGGCAAGGTGGCTGATCAGATTCAGTCGATTTCAACAGCGACGCAGGAGCAGGCGGCGACGATGGAAGAGAACACGTCAATTACCGAATCAAACGCGGCCGCTTCTGAGCAATTAGCTGCGTCAGCTGAAGAGATGGCCGCGCAGGCCGAGGCTTTGCAGAATATGGTCAATCGTTTTAAAACAACTTCCGGCTCAGGCGGTAGCTCCAGTGCGGCAATACGAAAAACTGAACATAAGGCTGGCGGCTCTTCTTCGGGGGGAGCGAAAGTGGTCCGTCAGGTCAAGCGTTTGGAGTGGGCAAACATTTATGCGACGGGAGTCGAAGAGATCGATGTGCAGCATCGGAAGTTATTTAAAATGATCAATGAATTAGGTGATGCGATCAAGGCAGGCCAAGGGTCAGAGGCTGCTCCGCAGGCTCTAAAATTTTTAGGCGATTATGTCAAGACGCACTTTGGGTATGAAGAAGAATGTATGCATAAATTAAAGTGCCCCGTAGCCGGGAAGAACAAGGAAGCGCATGAAAGCTTTTTGAAGCTATTTACCAAGTACAACGATCGTTTTAGGGCAGAAGGGTATAAGGAAGATGTCGTTGTGGAACTGCATACGATTGCAGTCGATTGGTTAGTCAAGCATATTTGCGGGGTTGACGTGAATATGAAACATTGCGTGCGCAAAGAGCACGCGAAGGTGTAAAACCTTACAGGAGAAAATATGAAGATAAAAGACAAGGTTACATTGCTGGCCGTTGGTCCCGCATTAATTGCAGTCGTTCTTGGAGTTAATATTTTTGTTCAAAAGCAGAGCGATATGGGGATGGCAAGTTATATGGCCGATAATGTCCGTATGATGTCAGTGACCGCAAGCCTTGTTACCCAACTGCAGCGCGAGCGCGGATTGTCCGCTATTTTTCTTGGCCGCGCAGAATCAGACTCTTCTGCCGTTAAAGAGCAGCGGTTAAAATCTGACTCAGCTTTGCAGGTGTTTACTCCTGCGCTTAAGGCTGCGCATATTCAGTCTGAAAGCGTCAATAATGCTCTTGAAGGATTAGGAGAGTTGCAGGATTTAAGACGAAAAGTTGACGCACGTTTTTTGGAAAGGCCGGCGGCAGTCAGACGTTATACAACATTGATTCGGTCTTTGTTAAAGCTCAATCGGGCCGCTATTGAGGATAAGGTCGGGTTTGGTCTTGGTAAACAGATGTCGAATCTGGTTGTTTTAAGTGAAGCTCAAGAAAGTCTGGGCGTTTTACGCGCAACAGCTTCCGGAATATTTGCTGCGAATAAAGCGCTATCGTTGGACGAATTAAAAAATCTCGTACAGATCTATTCGGGCGTAACGATTAATATCGATTCGCCGGTTTTGTTGCTTTCCGAGTCAGGGATTAAGTCGTTGGAAATGTTAAAGAAAAAATCAACTTGGATTGAAGTCAATGAGGCTGTTGGGTTGATTATGTCAAAGAGCTCTACGGGGGAATACGGGTATGATTCTAAAAAATTTTTTGCAAACGTAACCGATGTTATCGATGAATTTGTCCGTATTGCCGAAAATGAAATACAAGACATAGAACAAAAAGTCGGTGAAATTAAAAAGAGTTCGATGACGGCGATAGTTCTTGTTTTAGTCATTTTTGTCGTTGGTGTTACTTTTGGTATTGCAATGATAACTTTTGTCGTCAGCGGAATTGTCAAAAGATTGTCTATTATGCATGCTGCGCTTGAAGATATTGCGCAAGGACAAGGAGATTTAACCAAGAGGCTTGATATTAATTCTAATGATGAATTAGCCCAGCTGGGCAGTTGTTTTAACCGGTTTGTCCAAAAAATAGAAGAAATCATTACTAATGTCAAAGATTCCGCAGCGCAATTAAATGCGGCAACTGAAGAGATTTCGGCAAGTTCGCAGCAGATTTCCGATGGGGCCCAGCAGCAATCAGCAAGTTTTGAAGAATTATCCGGTTCGGTGCAGTCGAATGCCACGAACGCCAGTTCGGCCAATGAAATTGCGCAAGGCACCGCCAAAGAAGCGGACAAAGCCGGGCAGGGAATGGACCATACGATCGAAGCGATGGCGGGAATCGAAAAAAGTTCGAAACAAATCACGGATGCGGTTGCAATTATTACCGATATCGCCGAACAAACGAATCTGTTGGCTTTAAATGCGGCAATTGAAGCGGCGCGCGCCGGTGAACACGGGAAAGGTTTTGCTGTTGTTGCTGATGAGGTCCGCAAGCTCGCCGAACGAAGCGGTTCATCAGCCAAAGAAATCGCAGAGCTTATTCAGCAGAGTTCTAAGCAGGTGGAAGAAGGCGTTAATTTGTCTAAGAGCGCCGGACAGAGCTTAAAGGCGATTGTGGACAATGTCGGCAAGGTGGCTGAGCAAATCCAGTCGATTTCAACCGCCACGCAAGAGCAGGCGGCGACGATGGAAGAGAACACGTCAATTACCGAATCAAATGCGGCCGCTTCTGAGCAATTAGCCGCGTCAGCCGAAGAGATGGCAGCGCAAGCCGAAGCTTTGCAGAATATGGTCAATCGTTTCAAAACAAGTTCTGAGGCTATTGCAAAAGTTTCAATTAAGCAAACGG
>CAZWOH010000015.1:0-1493 GCA_964635405.1 uncultured Planctomycetales bacterium
TATGAGAATAATAAAAAGTGTGAGTGGTATTTTTGGTGGACCGTAGACCGTTGCAAGGAAATTGATCCTAAACCGATTGTCGTTATCCCGCGCGATACGATTATTCGTCAGGATGCGGTCTCGTTTATCAAAGATGCAAGATACCCGAGTTTGGAGGTTGTGCAAACCTGGTCGGTGGACACATGCCAGAGCTGGTTGGCCGGCTGGGGGCATATTCTTGATAATTATCCTGAGGCGGATCGGATCGTCCAGATCCCCGGCGATATCGATTATGTCGAGCAGGACGTTGAGTTTTATAGCAATTTGACCGAGTTTATCAAAACGACAAGCGCGGACATTGTCATTGGGGATTTTCGTACCGGTAATCAATACAGCGCTAAAAGTCTTGTCGATACGTATGGGACATATTCGCTTTTGGCCAATTGGTTTCCCGAGATATCAAAAAGTATCCGGTCTTTTCCGCTGAATCGCGCGCGGTCTGAATTTTTGAATATCAAGACTTCGGTTTTGCGTGAGCTTATTATCAAAAACAGGAATTTTGCTTATGAACAGACCTTGAATTTTTTGATCCGTTCGTGGAATTATCAGGAAGCCAAATGGCGGTATGATATTTCCAAAACTTTTTTAGGGACGCTTTCCGATAACAAATCTTTTCGGCATTATAGAGGTTGCATTGACCAGATTGAGCGCATTGAGCGGATGCTCTCTTTGTTGTGGCGGGAGATCAAAGAACCTAAAAAGCTCGACACCCAAAGCGACAAAGAGTTTGAACAGGAATATATCGTTTTTAGCAATGAATACGATAAGCTTTACAGCAAATCAAAGGGCATCATGGATACGGCCCGAACAACGATCCGTGCGCTTTTGGGCGTTTAAGCTCGCATTATGGTGCAGATCAGTTTAAAGAATATCAGCAAACTTTATCCCAGCGGGTCGCTAGCCGTTGATAATCTTAGTTTAACTATCGAAAAAAATGAGTTTTTGGTTTTAGTCGGCCCCTCAGGGTGCGGCAAGTCCACGACCCTGCGGATGATTGCCGGGTTGGAAGAACCCAGCTCTGGCGAAATTTGGATCGGCGATCGATGTGTTAATCAAGTTCCCCCCAAGGACCGTAATATCGCGATGGTCTTTCAGAACTACGCGCTTTATCCGCACATGACGGTTTTTGAAAACATGGCCTTTGGCTTGAAGCTTCGTAAATTGCCAAAAGCAGAAATTACCCGTCGGGTCAACGAAGTCGCAGAGATCCTTGGAATTAAAAAATATTTGGACCGCCGTCCGCGCGAGATTTCAGGTGGGGAACATCAGCGGGTGGCTTTAGGACGTGCGATCGTACGAAAACCCAGCGTGTTTCTTTTTGATGAGCCTTTAAGTAATTTGGATGCCAAGCTTCGTGTGCAGATGCGCACCGAGATTCACAAGTTGCGCTTGCGGCTACAAACAACTTTTATTTATGTCACGCATGACCAGACGGAAGCCATGACCTTAGGCGA
>CAZWOH010000015.1:1593-12230 GCA_964635405.1 uncultured Planctomycetales bacterium
CATTTTTTTATAATTCTACTGTTGTTCTCGCTTATCGGTTTCTTTTCTTATGCAGGGTATTTTGCCTCACAGTTTTTTATTTTTTTGGCAGTTTCCCTGTCGATTATCGTCGGGTATCTTGTCTATTCGTATATCTCGCTGTCAAACCGTCAAATCCTTGTTACTTTAGAGCGCGGCGAATGCGAAGAGCGGCTTAATCTTTTGCAGGCGGACATTGTCCAGAAACGGCAAGCTAATAATGCTTTGCAAAACAAAATCACGAATTATAAATTGCTCAAAAGTTTGACCGAAAAACTCTGCGCCTCTTTTACGCTTGCGGATACCGCACAAATGATTGCCAGCGAAGTCAACGGCGTTTATAAACACCCCCAGGTGACGGTCATCGTCTATTTTTTTAATAATAACAGCCGCCAGCTGGCTATCGGTGCGTCCGTGCGCAATCAAGAGCCGTTAAATCTTAAGGCTAAAAGAGGCGATAGCTATGACCAATGGGTGGTCAAAAATTTAAAACCGCTTTTTATTGAAGACACAAAGACCGATTTTCGTTTTGATGCCCAGCAGGTCCAAACGCAGGACCATCGGCAGGTGCGTTCCCTGATGAGCGTTCCATTGTCCGTCGGAGAAATGACGGTAGGGCTCCTGCGGGTCGACAGCACGAATGAGCATCATTTTTCGACGGAAGATTTGCGTTTTTTAAATACGGTCGGCGCCATCGGTGCGGTTGCTTTAGAAAACGCGCAGCTCTATGGACGCGTTGAGGATTTGGCGATTCGCGATAGCTTGACGGGTTTGTATTTGCGCCGGCATTTGCTTGAGAGGTTAAACGCCGAAATCAGCCGTCATTTGCGAAGCGAAAGCCAGTTGTCGTTTTTGATGATTGATCTGGATTATTTCAAAAAATATAACGATCGTTTTGGTCATACGGCAGGAGATATAGTGCTAAAAACCATTGCCCTGATTCTTGAAAATATGTTTAGTGCGCCCGGCGAAATTGTTTGCCGCTACGGCGGGGAAGAGTTTTGCGTGCTTTTGCCGGATTGCTCTAAACGAAAAGCCGGTCAACTGGCCGAAGAACTGCGCAAACGCATCGCGGCACAGACAATTATTTTGCGCCGCGAAAAGACCAATATTACGGTTTCGCTGGGTGTTGCGTCGTTTCCCGTCGATGCGCATACGAAAGAAGAGCTTGTCCAAAAAGCGGACGCGGCGCTTTATGAAGCTAAGGCATCCGGCCGCAATCAGGTTGTTTTTGCCAAAGAGGCGTAGAATAAAATGATTTTTATGGTTGGGTTACTTTTTGTTTTTACAGCAGCGGTGATTTTTGCGGTGCGCTGGGCGATTGCAAACATCTTACGGCGGGAAACTGATGCGCTGGATCGTCTTAAAAGCCGGCATGAAGAATTGTTGGGGACCCAAAAAGGTCTGGATGAGCGGCGAAAAGTTTTGGACAGCGAAGTTGCAGAAATTTTTACGCTTTATGATTTGACGCGCGAAATGACCAAAAGTTTTTCGGAAGAAAAAACTTTTTACGCCTTTAAAGCCAAGCTCCGGGAAAGCGTGCCTTTTGGCGATTGCCTTTTGCTCGACCCGTTGGCGCAAGAGCAGATTAAGGACAAAGAGTTAGAAGGGTATCTTCTTCTGACCTTAAGCGGACAAAGGCGCAAGCTTGGGATTTTGGCTTTAAGGGACGTGGTCGAAAACCAGCAGGAAAAAGTTGTGATTTTGGCCAATCAGTTTGCTTTAGCGCTTGGACGTGTGCGGCTTTATCAGGACATTGAACGGCTTGCGATTACCGACAGTTTGACTGAGGTTCACACTCGCCGGTATGTCCTTGAGCGTTTTGAAGAGGAACGTAACCGGGCGCAGATTTATAAGACGCACATGGCGTTTTTGATGGTGGACGTTGATTTTTTTAAACATTTTAATGATCAGTACGGGCATTTGACCGGAGACCAGATTCTGCGGGAAATCGCTACGATTATTAAAGCAAATATTCGTGAAATTGATATTATCGGCCGCTTTGGCGGAGAGGAATTTTGCGTTGTGTTGCCGGACACCGATTTTGTCTGCGCGGGATCTGTTGCAGAGCGTATCCGTTTCGCTGTTGAGCAGGCAACGATCAAAGCATTTGATACGTCGACGAAGGCAACCGTCAGTATCGGGATTTCGGTTTATCCGCAGGACGGCAAAAAAGTCAATGAACTTATTGATAAAGCGGATTGGGCTTTGTATCGCGCCAAAAAGGGCGGCCGCAACCGCGTCTGCGCCTTTGGAGTTTATACAAAGTAATCGTCGTAAATCAGCTTGAAAGCCCCTGTCGTTTAGGTTAGAATCAACCCGGATTTTGCATTAGCCAAGCTCCTGCTTGGCCAAATCAGAACCGTAGGGCCCGAAGGGCCGCTCTAGATGATTGTTTATCCGACGCAATCGTCCTTTTTCGGCTCAATTATTTGGTCCCTACTTCAGGGACTATTCGCCTTAAAAGGACGATTGCATCGGCTGATAATATAGGATGGGACATGAAAAATTTAAGTTTAGGTATCGATGTTGGCGGAACAAACGTTAAGCTGGGTATCGTTGATGCCAGGGGCAAGATTTTAGCGCGAAGTGTCATGCCCACAAAGCCTTACAATCGTCATCCTCAAGAACTTATCTGTGCAATCTTTACCCATATTTATGCGCTTCTTAAAAATTCCAAAATAACTTTGTCGCAAATTTCGGGTATTGGCATCGGCCTTCCCGGGGCGGTCGATCCTTTTAAAGGCCTTGTTATTTTTTTGCCGAATGTCCCGGGATGGAAAAATATTTATTTGCGCAAGATTTTTGAAAAAGAATTTCATAAGCCGACCGTTTTGGAAAATGATGTCAACATGATTACCTTAGGCGAATGGAAGTTTGGCGCGGGAAAAGGAAAAAATGATCTATTGTGCATGACTTTAGGGACGGGAGTCGGCGGCGGACTTATTTTAGACGGTAAAATGTATCGGGGAGAAGGGTTTGTGGCCGGCGAGATCGGGCATATGCCGATTAATGAGGATGGACCGGCTTGCAATTGCGGCGGGTATGGATGTTTTGAGCGCTACGTCGGCAACGGTCCGCTTTTAGAAAAGATCGCAGCTATTTTTGGCGATAAAACTTTAACGATCCCGGACGTTTATGCTTTGGCTCTGAAGAAAGATAAAAGGGCGCTCAAATTCTTTGAAGAAACAGCAACACATATCGGCAATGGTTTGGTGGGAGTTGTGAATTTGTTGAATCCGCCTTTGATCATTATCGGCGGCGGGGTTTCAAATAATCGCCGGTTTCTTTTTCCGACGATCAATGCGGTCATCCAAAAACGGGCGATGAAAGTGCAAGCCAAAATGGTTAAGATCGTCCACGCAAAACTCGGGGATGATGCCGGAATCATAGGCGCGCAGGTTTTGTTAAATCAAGGTGTAGAAAAAAATAGATGAAACGTATTTTTTTGATTTTTTATTTTTCCTTCGTTTTTGTGCTGCCAGGCTTTGCCCAAGAGCAAGCAACCCCTGTCGAAATAAACGGGGACCAGATGCAGTATTCTGTCACCGACACAAAAGTAACCGCAACAGGCAATGTGGTTGTCAAGCGTGCCGGGGTCACTTTGACCTGTGACTCTTTGGAATTTGACCGCTCGCAAAATATTGGGATAGCCCAGGGGCATGTTGTTCTTTTGCGCGACGGTTCACGGTTAACCGGCGAAAAATTGATCTATAATTTTACGACAATGAAAGGCGATTTTGTCCAGGCCCATGTCACCTCAGACCCTTTTTATGGCGCCGGCCAAAAAATTTCGAAAGAAGGCGAAAATCATATTATTCTCACCGACGGATATATCACAACGTGTGATTTGGATCATCCGCATTTTAAGTTGCGTTCGCGCAAAGTCGATATTTTTCAGGGCGACAAAGCGACCGCGCGCAACTTGTCCATCGTTTTTGGGAAAGTCCCTGTTTTTTTCCTGCCGCGATATACGCAGGACTTAAAGCACAAAGAACCGATGTTTATTATTACGCCGGGTTATTCAAAGGACTGGGGCGCTTTTGTGCTGACCAAATGGCGCCATTACTGGAACGATCATGTCAACACCGTTTTGCATCTTGACAATCGCAGCCGACGAGGTTTTGGGGAAGGTGCGGACTTGAATTATTCGGACACCTGGATGGGCAACGGGTTTATGAAAATTTACTATACCCAGGAACGTTTGAAGGACAACAAGTTCTTTTTTGATTTTAACAAGGAAAACGGCACTCCCGTCATCGAAAAGGAACGTTTTAAGGGCGAGTGGCGCAATAAATGGAACATCGACAAGTCCACCAATGCGATTTGGCAGTATTACAAAGTCAGTGATTCTGAATTTTTAAAAGATTTTTTTAAAAGAGAGTATGAACAGGACACGAACCCGCCGACGTATTTTCTTCTCACGCATGGTTTTTCGAAAGCCGGAACAATGAGTTTGCGAGCGGATGTGCGTGTGAATCGTTTTACTTCGGCCATCGACCGTTTACCGGAAGTCAATTATCTTCTACCGGGCCGCAAAATTTTGGACAGCGGTTTTTATTGGAAAAATAATACAACTTATTCAAACCTTGCCAAACTTGAGCCTGTCCCTAGTGCGCATCGTTATGAAACAATGCGTTTTGATACGGACAATGAAATTTCGTACCCGTTTAAAATCAAATTCTTTGAGGTGCGTCCATTTGTCGGCGGAGAGCAAACTTTTTATTCCAAGACGCTGGATAAAACGGACAATAATACGGTTCGCGGGATTTTTAAGACCGGGGCTAATGTCAGCACAAAGTTTTTCCGCGTGTATGATGTAAAAACGAATTTTCTGAATTTAGACATTAATCGTTTGCGCCACGTGATTACTCCGTCAGTAGCTTATTTTTATACGCACGACCCGAGCATCGAATCTTCAAAATTGGTGCAGTTTGATGCCATCGACAGTTTGACCCGCAGTCATGGCATGACCTTTGGCTTTGAAAACAAGCTGCAGACAAAACGCAACGGCAAAAGCACGGATCTTGCGCGGGTGTTAGTCTCGTCGGATTTTTATCTTAAGGAAGATACGCGCAAAGGCGGCTTTAATAATGTGACGACCAAGACGGATTTGAAACCCAATAGATGGGTCACGTTTTACGCCGAGACGAATTACGACACGATCAAAGACCACATCAGTTCTTCGAATTTTGATATTTATTTTAATGATCCCGCGAATAAATGGTCTTTGAGCTTTGGCAAGCGTTTTGACCGTGCCGTGGATGATCAGATTACCAGCCAATTGGATTACCGGATTAATCAAAAGTGGTATTTCGAAATTTATCAGCGTTGGGATGAGGACCGTGGACACAATAAGGAGCAGCAATATGCGATTGTCCGGGATCTTCACGAATGGGACGTCAAGTTAAGCTTTAATCACAAGGCTACAGAAGGCGATGCGATCTGGCTTGTTTTTACGCTTAAAGAATTCCCGGATGTCGCTATCGATTTTAATTCAGGGTTTAACCGTGTCAAAGCGGGGACAGGGTTGCGATAAGCGGTAATTTTTAGAAAGGAAAAGAAATTATGAATATCGGGATTGTCGGAACAGGGTATGTGGGCTTAGTCACGGGCGTATGTCTTTCGGCGATTGGGCACACTGTGTATTGTGTGGATAATGATCTTGAAAAATTAAGAAAATTGCGAAAAGGGATTGCGACAATTTACGAACCGGGTCTTCAGGAGCTGATGACCAAGCAGATAAAAAAGAAAAAACTTTTTTTCTGCCCAACAATCAAAGATGCGACAAAACGTTCCCAGGTGATTTTTATTGCTGTTGGAACGCCGTCGAAAAAAAACGGGGATGCGGATTTAACATATGTTGAGAATGTCGCCCGCCAGATTGCCGTCAGCATGGATTCGTATAAGCTGATCGTCGAAAAGTCCACTGTCCCGGCGGAGACAGGCAAACGTATTGAGCATACGATTGAAATGAATTTACCAAAACAATTTAAACAGCGCGGACACAAATTTTCTTTTGATGTTGCTTCCAATCCTGAATTTTTGCGCGAAGGCTCGGCGATTGCAGATTTTATGAACCCGGACCGCGTGGTCATTGGGGTCGAGTCCAAAAAAGCTGAGGAGCTTTTAAAGGAGGTCTATAAACCGCTTAAGACGCGTATTATTGTGACCAACATTACCTCAGCGGAAATTATCAAGCATGCTTCAAATTCTTTTTTAGCGACGAAGATTTCTTTTGCCAATGCGTTGTCGCAGATTTGTGACAAGGTCGGTGCCGATATTCTTAAAGTGACCGAAGGGATGGGTTATGACAAAAGGATTGGGCCAAGCTTTTTAAACGCGGGGATTGGTTTTGGCGGCAGCTGTTTTCCCAAAGATGTGGATGCCTTTATCCGTTTAAGCGAAAAAAGCGGGTACGACTTTAATCTTTTAAAAGCTGTCCGTGCGACTAACGAAGAGCAAAAGGCCGCCTTTGTCCGTTTGATCGAGGACAAATTATGGATCATTAAAGGCAAAACAATCGGTGTTTTGGGGCTGGCTTTTAAACCCAACACGGATGATATGCGCAATGCTCCGTCGGTAGATATTCTTGCACGGCTTCAAGCCGAAGGGGCCAAGCTCAAAGCCTATGATCCTAAGGCCATTGAAAATGCAAAAAAAGTTTTTAAGGACATCCGTTTTTGCAAGGATGTTTATAGCACGGCCAAGGGTGTCGATTGTTTGGTTATTCTTACAGAATGGGAAGAGTTTCGTCAGGTCGATTTTAAACGTCTAAAGAATTTGATGCGCCAGCCGATGATTTTTGACGGCCGCAATTTATTTAAAGATGATAATTTGGAAGATTTGGGATTTGAATATTTTGGTATTGGCCGAGGCGGCGTTTAGTTGAAAGAGAAAAAACGAATGTCAAAAGTTTTGAGCGCAAAAATTAAAAATCAAAAAGCACTTGTCGCTGTTTTAGGCCTTGGCTATGTCGGTTTGCCTTTGGCGGTGAGTTTTGCCAAGGCGGGCTTTAAAGTTTTTGGCCTTGATATGGACACGGACCGGGTGCTGCGGGTTAAGACAAAGAAAAATTATATTGCCGACATCGCCCCGGCGGATCTGGTGCGTGTTGTTGACAATGGGCGTTTGACCGCATCGACGGATTTTTCGCATTTAAAGACAGCGGATGTGATGATCGTTTGTGTCCCAACGCCGCTGCGCCGTAAATATACGCCGGATGTTTCTTTTATCGTCAATGCCGTCAAAACCGTTGGCGAGCATATCAAAAAAGATACGCTCGTTATTTTAGAAAGCACGACTTATCCGGGAACCACGCGCGAGTTGGTCAAACCGGTTTTAGAAAAGTCGGGTCTTGTTGTTGGCAAGGACGTGTTTTTATCATTTTCTCCGGAACGCATTGACCCGGGCAACAAAAAATACAGCGTCACGCAAATCCCGAAGATCGTCGGCGGAATTGACGAAAAAAGCGGACAGCTGACAAAAGCTCTCTATAAGACAATTATCAAGGAAGTCCACTTAGTCTCATCTGCCGACGCGGCTGAGATGACCAAGCTATTGGAAAATTCTTTTCGCATTGTCAATATCGGCTGGATCAATGAGCTGGCGATGATGTGCCATAAGCTCCATATTGACATTTGGGAAGTCATTGCGGCGGCAAAAACAAAACCGTTTGGGTTTATGCCTTTTTATCCGGGCTTAGGCGTCGGCGGCCATTGTATTCCCGATGACCCTTTGTACTTGCATTGGAAAGCGAAGAAATATGGGTTTAATTCAAAGTACATCCGGCTTTCGGCGGATACCAATTCGCATATGCCCGCTTATGCGCTGGGGCGGATCCGAGAGCTTTTGGAAAAGCAAAAGAAAGAACTCGCGTATACTAAGATTCTTGTCGTCGGGGTGACGTATAAAAAAGATGTGAAGGACCTGCGCAAATCTCCGCCGCTTCGCTTAATTGAGCTTTTTAAAGAAAAAGGTGTTAACGTCTCATATTTTGACCCGATTATTCCGTATCTTAAAATTGGGACGATCGATTTGGCATCCATTGCTTTGACAGCAAAGAATATCGCCGGGTTTGATTGTGTTGTGATCGCCACAGATCATGGCGACGTGAATTACAAGCTGATTTTAAAGTCGGCAAAAATGATTTTCGATACGCGCAATGTTTTTGAAGGCATGAAGAGTAAAAAGATCATTAGATTATAGAGAACACCGTAGGGGCACGATGCTTCGTGCCCTTTATTTTTAGAAGGATTTTTTATGAAGAAAAAGGTAGCGGTTATAACCGGCGGGGCGGGATTTTTGGGCAGCCATTTGTGTGACCGGCTTTTAGCCGACGGATGCAAGGTTATTGCCGTCGATAATTTGCTGACTGGCAGCTTGCGCAATATTGCGCATTTAAAGAAAACCAGGGATTTTGATTTTATCAAAAAAGATGTCAGCCGGCCTTTTGCCATTGCCGGAGGCGTTAATTATATTTTGCACTTTGCCTCGCCGGCAAGTCCTGTGGATTATTTAAAATATCCGATTCCCACTTTGCGTGTGGGATCGTTTGGCACAGAAAATTGTTTAGCATTAGCAAAACTTAAAAAAGCGCGTTTTTTGGTTGCATCGACTTCTGAGATTTATGGCGATCCGCTGGAGCATCCGCAAAAAGAAACGTATTGGGGCCATGTCAACACTATTGGTCCGCGCGGGGTTTATGATGAAGCCAAGCGTTTTGCCGAAGCGATAACCATGGCGTATCATCGGGCCCACAGAGTTAATACCGCTATTGTTCGGATATTTAATACCTATGGCCCGCGGATGCAGGTTAAGGATGGACGGGTTGTTCCGAATTTTATCGATCAAGCTTTGCATAATCAACCGCTGACAATTTATGGTAGCGGAAAACAAACGCGGTCTTTTTGTTATTATTCGGATTTGATCGACGGGATTGTGCGATTATTGGTTAGCGATGTCCACCAGCCGGTTAATATCGGTAACCCTGCGGAATTTACGATTCTTGAATTTGCAAAGTTGATTTTAAAGCTTTCAGGCGCAAAAAGTCAATTGATTTATCGTCCGCTTCCGGTGGATGACCCTAAACAGCGTTGTCCCGACATTACGTTGGCTAAAAAATATTTGAACTGGCAGCCGAAAGTCGATATTAAGCAAGGACTGCAAGAAACGCTCGATTGGTTTAAAGCGCACGGCTATAGCGGCAAATTAAGAAAAACAGGATAAACATTGCCAAAAATCTAAAGGTATTTCATAATGACCCCCATCATGAAAACACAATTGACCAAAGACGACATTATAAAATTTGAACAGGAAATTGCCGAAATTTTTGCCACCGGTGCGATTCGTGCTCCGGTCCATTTGCGCGCTGGACGTGAGGATGATCTGATCCGGATTTTTCGTGAAGAAAATATCGGCGATGACGATTATGTGTTTGGCTTTTGGGATTCGCATGAGCTGGCACTGCTCAAAGGGGTGCCGCGAGATGTGGTCAAACAAGCGATTGTCGAGGGAAAAAGTATTTCGCTGTGTTTCCCGGAGTATAAGGTTTTGTGCTCGGGCATCGTCGGCAGTCTTATGGGGACAGCCACAGGAGTCGCCTGGGCGCTAAAAAATCAGAACAAAAGGGGAAAAGCGTTTCTTTTTTGTGGAGAAATGTCCTCGGAAACAGGCATTTTCTTCGAAGCGGTCAAGTATGCGTATAATTTTGACCTGCCGGTCAAGTTTATTGTTTGCGATAATGGGGTGAGCGTCATGACTAATACCCGTGAAGTTTGGGGCAGTCCAGACCCGTGGTTTAAAGGCACTAAATACGAAGCAAAAATTATTTATTTTAAATACGTCAACGGCTATCCGCATTCGGGGTTGGGGAAACTTATTAAATTTTAATGAGCCCTAAACTTACGTGAAACGCAGTGAACGCAAGTTTGTTGGGCGAATTAACCCCCGAAGCGAAGCGTAGCGGGGTTAGAAAAATACTAAAGGAAAAATGAAATACTTTGACGAATTAAAACGGACGATGGAATGGTTGGCGACACAAGATAAGGCGATGTTTGTCGGACAGACCGTGGCTGGGCCGGGGACATTTATGTTCCAGACGCTACGCGATTGTCCAAAGGACCGCACGCTTGAGATGCCGATCAATGAAAGTTTTCAAATGCAGTTTACAATTGGCATGGCTTTAGCCGGCTATATCCCCATCAGTGTTTATCCGCGCCAGAATTTTTTGCTTCTGGCTACCTCGGATATGACGAATATGCTCGACAAAATTCCGGCGATTAGCGGCGGGACGCTGATGCCAAAGACGCTTATCCGTGTGGCGACCGGCCCGGACGCGCCGGTGCATCCGGGGCATCAACATATCGGCAATTACGCGGATGCTTTTCGAAAATTGTTTTCAACCATTGAAGTCGTCGAGCTCGAGGAGCCCGAAGAAATTTTCCAAGCCTATAAATATGCTTTTGAAAGAAAAGACGGCCGCTCGACACTGCTTATTGAGCATGGGAATTATTATAATTTGAAATGAAAAAGCAATCGCGTATTCTCATCGTCGGCCACAACGACATCGTTGAACATTCACTTTATGATTATTTGACCAGCCAAGGCTTTAAAAATGT
>CAZWOH010000015.1:12330-22289 GCA_964635405.1 uncultured Planctomycetales bacterium
AGCTCCTGCGTTTATCCGAAAAATTCTCCACAGCCCATTAAAGAAGAATATCTTTTGACCGGCGCTCTGGAGGCGACGAGCCAGCCTTATGCGGTCGCTAAAATTGCCGGTGTTGAAATGTGCCGCGCGTATCGCCGGCAATACGGGTTTAACGCCATTGCCATGGTCCCGGCGACCCTTTACGGACCGGCGGCGGATACGGATGCCGAAAACAGCCATGTCTTGGGCGCGTTGATAGGAAAATTTTCGCAGGCCGTCGCCAAAAATGAAAAGTCTGTCACGCTTTGGGGAACGGGAAAACCTAAACGCGAATTTTTGTTTAGCGAAGATTTTGCGAGTGCGTGTGTTTTTTTGATGCAAAATTATGAGAGCGAGGATTTGATCAATGTCGGTGTCGGCGAAGATATTACGATCAAAGATTTGGCAAAGATGATTGCCTGCGCGCTTGAGTATGACGGAAAGATTGTATTTGATTCTTCCAAGCCCGACGGAGCGATGCGAAAATTATTAGACAGCAGTCGTATTGAGAAATTGGGTTGGAAACCGAAGGTGGGGTTAAAAGAAGGGGTTGCACGTATTGTTTAATAGCTCGGGTGGCGCGTAGGGAGTCCTCTGCTCGCCCGCAACGAAGTGAGGACGAGTAGAGTCCGAAGCGACAGGACCCGAGCGGAGAAATAAGAAAGGATATTGTTTTATGAAAATTTTGATCACCGGTGGGGCCGGGTATTTGGGGTCTGTGATGGTCTCGCGATTTTTGGCAGAAGGCCATGAGATTGTCGTGCTAGATAATTTTATGTATAACCAAACGTCGCTTTTGGATGTGTGTTATCATCCTAAATTGACAATTGTCCGGGGAGATACGCGTGACAAAAATTTGATGACGAGGTTACTGAAGGATACGGATGCGATTTTTCCGCTGGCGTGTTTGACAGGAGCGCCCTTGTGCGCCAAGGACCCGGTTGGTGCGCAGTCGATTTTGCTCGATGCGGTGACCATGATTTTGCAATTGCGCAGTAAACAGCAGATGATCATTTTTCCGACGACCAACAGCGGTTATGGCATCGGCGAAAAAGGCAAGCATTGCACCGAAGAAACGCCGCTTAGGCCGATCTCGCTTTATGGAAAGCTTAAAGTCGAAGCTGAACAAGCGATTCTTGCGTCCGGAAACGGGATTACTTTGCGTTTGGCGACGGCTTTTGGCGTCTCGCCTCGGATGCGTTTGGATTTGCTCGTCAATGATTTTGTCTATCGCGCTGTGCATGATCGGTTTGTGGTTTTGTTTGAAGCGCATTTTAACCGTAACTTTATTCATGTGCGCGACGTCGCCAAAGCGTTTAGCCACAGCCTCCAAAATTTTGACAAGATGAAAAATCAAGCTTACAACGTCGGTTTAAGTGATGCGAATATCAGCAAACTTGGGCTTTGTGAGGAAATTCAAAAGCAGGTCAAAGATTTTTATTTTGTCGAGGCCACGATCGGTGAAGACCCCGACAAACGCGATTACATTGTCAGCAATGACAAGATTGAAAAAACCGGATTTAAACCGGATGTTTCTTTGGCCGCAGGGATCACGGAGCTTGTTAAAGCCTATCAGATCATCAAGAGGAACCAATATGCCAACATTTAAGCAAGTCGATATTCTTTTTGTTCAGGCAAATGCCTCGTATAAAGTTTATCAGGATTTAAGCACAGTGTATTCAGCCATTGAGCCGCCGATTTGGGCGGGGATGTTGACGTCTCATTGTTTGAAACAAGGGTTTCGTGCGGCGATTCTAGACAGTGAAGCGTTGTGTTTTTCCGACGCCGAATCCACACAGTATATCACAGACCTTAACCCTAAGGTGACGTGTTTTGTTGTTTACGGGCAACAGCCGAGTGCCAGTTCGCAAAATATGGATGGGGCGATTGCTCTGGCGGACCTTGTGAAAAAACATGTTCCGCAGACAAAAATTCTTTTTGTCGGCGGGCATGTCGCCGCTTTGCCGCGGGAGGTTCTTGAACGGCACAGTTATATTGACTTTGTTTGTCAGAACGAAGGGGTCTATACGATTTCAAATTTACTGCGCACAAATCTTGAGGATAACCTTGATAAAGTCTTAGGGTTAGGGTATCGGGTTGATGGGCAAATTATTTTAAACCCGCCTTCTCCGATAGTGGCGAGAGAAAATTTGCCGATGGACCTTCCGGGTATTGCGTGGGACCGGCTGCCTTTAAAGCGTTACCGGACATCTCTATGGCATTCGTATTCGAATCATGTCAAGCGCCAGCCGTTTGCGGCGCTTTATACAAGCTTAGGGTGTCCGATGAAATGTTCGTTTTGCATGATCAATATCATTAACCGGCAGGAGAATGAATTTTCTGACGGGAGCGCTGTTTTTCGCTATTGGGACCCGGAATTTATCATCAAGCAATTTGATTTTTTTGCTGATGAGGGGATCACAAATATTAAAATCGCCGACGAGCTTTTTGTCCTTAACGCGAACCATTTCGTCAAGCTCTGCGAGCTGATCATTGAGCGCGGGTACAAATTTAATATCTGGTGCTATTCGAGGGTAGATACGGTCAAGGAACAGTATCTGGATATTTTAAAAAAAGCCGGCGTCAATTGGCTGGCTTTAGGCATTGAAAGCGGAAACACGCGCGTGCGCAAAGATGTGACCAAGGGCCGCTTTGAAGACGTGGACATCCGCGATGTTGTCAAAAAAATCCGGGCGCATGACATTAACGTCATTGCCAATTATATTTTTGGTTTGCCTGAGGATGATATTTCCAGTATGCAAATGACGCTTGATTTAGCTCTTGAAATGAATACGGAGGAAGCTAACTTTTATTCGGCGATGGCTTATCCGGGTAGTCCGCTTTATGGACAGGCGCGCAAATTAGGGTGGAAATTGCCGGATGCCTATTCGGGATTTTCGCAACATTCCTATAATGCCCAGCCTTTGCCGACGAAATATTTAAGCGCCGCGGAAGTTTTGGAATTCAGGGACAAAGCATGGATGCAATACCACACTCATCCGCAATTTTTAAGTTTGCTAGAGAAGAAGTTTGGGGATTTAGCGGTTGAGGAAACATTGCGTTCGACAAAAATTAAACTTAAAAGAAGAATTCTGGAAGAAAAGGTGCTGGTATGATCATCTCTCGCACTCCTTTTCGTGTTTCATTTTTCGGAGGTGGTACGGATTATCCGGCGTGGTATCAGGAACATAAGGGCGCTGTTTTGGCGACGACGATTGATAAATATTGCTATATTACCTGCCGCTATTTGCCGCCGTTTTTTGAGCATAAGTCGCGCATTATTTATTCGGTGACTGAGCATGTCCAGAAAGTCGAAGATATTGATCATCCTTCAGTGCGCGAGGTCTTGAAATTTTTAAATATTCACGACGGCATTGAAATCCATCATGACGGGGATTTGCCGGCGCGAACTGGTTTAGGCTCGAGTTCGTCTTTTACCGTCGGGCTTTTAAACGGCCTTTATGCGCTTAAAGGAATTATGCCGACGAAGGAACAATTGGCCCGTGAAGCGATCCATATTGAACAGAATTTGATCAAAGAAAATGTCGGCTGTCAGGACCAGACTTTGGCCGCGTACGGCGGGTTTAATTTTATTGAGTTCGGGGGCCCCAACCATCTGCAGGTGCGGCTAGTTACCGTCGGGTCGGAACGACTCAAAGAACTGCAGTCGCATTTGATGATGTTTTTTACCGGTTTTTCACGCACGGCGTCCGAAATTGCGGCGCATCAGATTAAAAATACGCCCAACAAAGTTAAAGAACTAAATGAAATTTATGGTTTGACCACACAGGCGTTGGCTGTTCTTAAAAGCGGCAATATTCTGGATTTTGGAAAATTGCTTGATGAGTCGTGGCAATTAAAGCGCAGTCTTTCGGAAAAAATTTCAACGCCGCATATCGACGAGATTTATAATGCGGCAAAAGATGCCGGAGCTTTAGGCGGAAAACTTTTAGGCGCCGGCGGCGGCGGGTTTGTTTTAATATTTGCGGCCCCAGAGCTTCAGCCTCAAATTCGTCAGCGGCTTAAAAATCTGCTCGAAATCCCGTTTAAATTTGAAACTTTAGGCAGCCAAATTATTTTTTATCAACCAAACACAGGGTTAGTTTCCTAAATGGACTTGTCAAAAACGGACATGGTCATTCTTTGCGGCGGCTTGGGCACACGACTGCGTTCAACAATCGGTCAGGCGCAAAAAACAATGGCGACCGTCGGGGATGAGCCGTTTTTAAACAAAATTCTGCGATATTTAAAGCAACAAGGATTTGAACGGGTCATTTTAGCGGTGGGTTTTCAAGCCCAAGAGGTGGAAAATTATTATCGCAAAAACGATTTGGGGCTAAGCATTGAGTTTTCGAAGGAAGAAAAGCCTCTGGGCACAGGCGGTGCGATTAAAAATGCGCAAACTTTTGTACAATCCGACCGATTTTTTGCGATGAACGGCGATTGTTTCTGCGCGCTGGATTACAAAGCGTTTTTAAATTTTCATTTAACAAAAAAGAACCGTGCGACGCTTTCGGTTTCCAGGATCGCCGACAGCCGCGATTATGGCACAATTCTTTTGGGAGAAGGGGATGTCATTAAAGGTTTTGAAGAAAAGAAGGATGTCCCAGGCGGTGGATTTGTGAATATCGGTGCGTATTGTTTTGAAAAGCAGATTTTTGATTTGATGCCGACGGGAAAGTTTTCGATTGAGCTGGACTTCTTTCCTCGCTTGCCTTCTGAGCTTGGAAATCGTTTCAGTGGATTTGTTGTTGATAATGAATTTTTGGATATCGGCACGCCGGATCGTTATTCGAATGCCGAAGAAATAATAAGAAAGGTTGCAGACCGTGGACACAAAAAATAAAAATCACAGTGTAGAGGTTAAAGCCCAGTACCGTGTTCCGTTTGGCACAGTGTCGATTACCGACGAGGCACGAAAATTGATTGACGTAGCGCTTGACTCTAAGTTTGTCACCCGCGGTAAATATGTGGCAGAATTTGAAAAGCAATTTGCCAAAACTTTTGGGACCAAAGATGCGGTGGCGGTTTCAAGCGGCACGGATGCGGACGCTTTGGCTTTGGCGGTTCTCTATGATTATGGCGCACAGCGCGGCGATGAGGTTATCATACCCGCTTTGACTTTTGTGGCGACGGCCAATGCGGTCTTTCAAGCCGGATTTAAACCGGTGTTTGTCGACGTTAAATGTGAAACCTTAAATATCGACGCGGACAAAATTGAAAAAGCGATCACGCCTAAGACGCGCGCGATTATGCCGGTGCATTTGATGGGCAAGCCAGCGGACATGAAAAAAATCATGGAAATCGCCCGCAAACATAAGCTTTACGTCATTGAAGATGCGGCCGAAGCGCATGGCGCAGAGATTGACGGCAAGCTCGTGGGAACATTTGGGCAGATGGCCGCCTACAGTCTTTATGCCGCGCATATTATTACGACGATCGAAGGCGGCATTGTGACGACCGATGATCCGGCGATGGCAGAGGCCCTGCGTTCGCTTCGCAATCACGGCATGGTCAATAAATTTGATTTTAAGCGGATCGGTTTTTCGGCGAAGATGAATGAGCTGGAAGCGGCCGTCGGTTTGGGCAATATTAAAATTTATCAGGATATTTTAGACCGTCGTCGTCGGAATTTGCTTTATTTGATCGAGCATTTTAAAAAATTTGATCCCTATTTTATTACGATCAAGGAAGAAAAAGGCGAAAAGATAGGGCCGCATGCTTATTCGGTCATCTTGCGCGAAAATCTTAATTTTACAAAAGACGAATTCGTCGATTACCTTGACCAGGAAGGTGTTGATTCGCGCAATCTTTTTAACTCCATCCCGACGCAGTGTGAAAGTTATGCGTTCTTAGGATATAAGCTGGGGGATTTTCCGCAGGCGGAATATTGTTCGATACACGGCTTTCATTTTGGGATTCATCAGGACATCGGGCTTTCGCAATTAGACCACGTCGTTGCAACGACGCAGGATTTTCTTCGCCTTAAAGGCCACAAAGTCTAGTCTCATGCGCATTGCGATCAATTGCCGATCTTTTCTTCTTAAGAATTATACGGGTATTGGCCGCTATGCGTATAATCTCGTCAAGTCCTTAAGTGAAATCGACCACAAGAATGAGTATTGGCTCTACGCGCAAAAAAAATATTTTGACTTTAAACGCCGGATCCCGCGTGTGCCGGCGGAAAATTTTAGCGTAAAGGTCGATTGGTTTGGCCAAGGCTTGTCAAAAATTCTTAACCCCGTCGATATTTACCACTCGCCCAACATTGATTTTATCAATATCCCCAACGCAAAAATTGTGGTGACTGTGCATGATTTGGTTTACAAAACTTATCCCGACGGGCAAAATGCGCAGTCCTGTGAAATGATGCACAAACAGATGAGCCAAGTTGTCGAGCAGGCAGACAGGATCATTTGCTGTTCGCAAAGTACATCTCATGACTTAAGGCAGCATTTTTCCGTAAAAGATGGACAGCTGTGTCTGGTTTATCAGGGGGTGGACAAAAATATTTTTTATCCACTCGACGATCAACAGCGCCAGACGGCAAAATTCGCTTTAAAAAAACGCGGGGTCCCCGAGTCTTTTCTTCTTTTTGTCGGGACCATCGAGCCACGCAAGAATTTGCAAAATTTGCTTTTGGCCCTGTCGATTTTAAAACAAAAAAATAAATTTAAGGGAAAGCTCGTCGTTAGCGGCATGAAAGGCTGGATGATTGAAGGTTTAGGCGAGGTGATCAAAAAATTTAATTTGACGGATGATGTCATTTTCTTGGGGTATGTTTCCGACGAAGATTTGAGGGCGCTTTATAATTTGTGCGGGGCTTTTATTTTTCCATCTTTTTGTGAGGGGTTTGGTTATCCGCTGGTGGAAGCTTTCTCTTGCGGGGCGGCGGTTGTGACGTCGAATCTTTCGTCGTGTCCTGAAATTGCGGCAGATGCCGCTTTGGTGGTCAACCCGTATAATCCCGATGAAATTGCCGACGCTGTTTTGCGGTTAATGGACGATGCGAATCTTAAGAAACTGATGCAGCAGAGAGCTTTAAATCGGGCGCAAAATTTTTCTTTCCAAAAAACCGCAGAACAAACTTTAGCGGTTTATCAGGAGCTTAAGTAATAAATAATTTTGCTCGAATTAACTAAATATAGTATAATTTAGTCAGTTTAATAGCCGAATTGTTGACATTTTGGTTAAATTAATGTATATTCCTCAATATCAGCTTGCAAACCTTCAAAAATTGACTGTTCCCGGCAAAGTTATTTTGGTTTATGGCCCGCGGCGAACAGGCAAAACGACCCTTTTGCAACATTTTATTGCAGGGCTTGACGAACCTTACCATCTAGTTAACGGCGAGGATATTTTTGTTCAGCAAGTTCTTTCTTCGCAATCGATTGATAAGCTTAAGAATTTTGTGGGTCAAAAAAATTTGCTGATTATTGATGAGGCGCAAAAAATTCCTAATATCGGCCTAAACCTCAAGTTGATTATTGACCATATCCCACAGATACGTGTTATTGCTAGCGGCTCATCTTCTTTTGATTTAGCCCTGCAGGCGGGAGAACCCTTAACCGGCCGCAAATGGACCATGCGTTTGTTTCCGTTGGCGCAAATGGAATTAAGCCAAACAGAGAATATGGCGCAAACGTTAGCCCGTCTAGAAAATCGTTTGATTTATGGGTCGTATCCCGACGTTGTTTTAGGAAGCGATGATGAGTTTAGGCAAAGGTATTTAAGAGAGATTATTTCGTCATATCTTTACAAGGACATTCTCGAGCTAGATGGTTTGCGGCATTCTGACAAACTGATACGGCTTCTGCAGCTTTTGGCGTTTCAGATCGGGAAAGAAGTTTCTTTTACGGAGTTGGGCACGCAATTGGGACTGAGCAAAAATACAGTGGAGCGCTATTTGGATCTTTTAGAAAAGGCTTTTGTGATTTATCGTTTGCGCGGTTTAAGCCGGAATTTACGAAAAGAGATATCAAAAAACCCGCGATATTATTTTTATGATGTCGGAATCCGAAATGCCCTGATTCAAAACTTTAATCCGCTTAATTTACGCGATGACGTCGGGCAGATTTGGGAAAATTATCTTGTTATTGAGAGGCTTAAAAAGCAGGAATACACTGGGATTTCGTGTGCGAATTATTTTTGGCGCACATATAGCCGCAAAGAGGTTGACTGGGTCGAAGAGCGCGCCGGAGAGTTTTTTGCATATGAATTTAAATGGAGTCCGTCAGCAAAAACAGCTTTGCCCAAAGATTTTGCGCTGGCCTATCCGCATACGCAGTTTGAGTGTGTTCATCCACAGAATTATTTGCAATTTATTACCTAAGGAAGAATGTACGTTTGATTGTTTTGTTCGTAAGTTTTTTGTCGGCGGGGCGCAAAAATTAATTCCAAATTTGCATTACAATGCAAAAGGGAAATGCAAAATCCGGGTTAATAGGACGCCAAGTATTGTTAAAGCGTCAATTCAGCAACTTGAGAATTTAAAGAAGGGAATCTCTTTGCAAAGAGATTGAGAATTTAGTAAAATGCCGCTTTCTATTAAGGGTCTGTTGTGAAATGCTGTTCCAGCGTCATTCTGAGCGAAGCGAAGAATCTTTTTTTGACGAGATCCTTCGTCGCTGTGCTCCTCAGGATGACGAAAATCATCATTTTGTAACAGTCCTATTAAGACAATGATAAACACTTGACGAAAGGTTCTGCTATGGAAGTCCAGTTTGTTGATTTTAGAGAGCAGTACAAAATGATTAAAGATGAAATCGAGCCGGGCTTAAAAAAAGTTTTTGAAGCGGGCAATTTTATTTTAGGCAAAGAAGAAAAAGATTTTGAATCTGAGTTTGCCAAGTACTGCGAATCCAAGTATGCCGTCGGAGTCAACTCCGGCACGGATGCTTTGTACATCGCTTTAGCGGCGTTGGATATTAAGGAAGGCGATGAAGTGATTTTGCCGCCGTACACTTTTATAGCCACGGCTTTGTGTGTTTCTTATCTGGGCGCTAAACCGGTTTTTGTCGATATTGAGCCCGAAACGTATAATTTGGACCCCCAAAAAATAAAGCAGGCAATTACTCCGAAAACCAGGGCCATTATCCCCGTGCATATTTACGGTCAAGCGGCGAACATGGACGAAATTTTGGCAGTGGCCAAAGAACATAATCTTAAAGTGATCGAAGATGCCGCGCAGGCGCACGGCGCTCGTTATAAGGGCAAACGCATCGGGTCTTTGGGCGATGTGTCGTGTTTTAGTTTTTATCCGACGAAGGCCTTGGGCGCTTTTGGCGACGGGGGAATGATTGTCACCAGCGATGAAAAAGTTTATAAAAATTCTTTGATGCTGCGTGATTATGGCCGTGAAGGACGTTATGAACACAAAATCAAAGGTTTTAATTCCCGGCTCGACACGGTGCAGGCGGTTATTCTTTCGGCGAAATTAAAGCGTTTGGATCAATGGAATGATATGCGCACCCAAATGGCTGATATTTATCGCCAACAACTGCAGGGCGTCAAAGGCATTATTGCCCCGCCGACAAAAACTGACCGCACGCATATTTATCAAACCTATGCGATACGCACAAAGGACCGTGACCGTATTTCGGATGGTTTGAAAGCTAAAAATATTGGCGTTCTTATCCATTATCCGATCCCGCTGCATTTGCAAGAAGCGTACAAGGAACTTGGGTATAAGAGAGGCGATTTTCCTGTTTCTGAACTTGTTTCGTCGGAAATTTTGTCGCTACCGATGTTCCCGCATATTACCAAAGAGCAAATCGTCTACGTTTGCGAGGCACTCAAGGCTCTTGTTTAAAATTTATCAGCGTTTTTATTCGATGAAAGGCAGAAGTGAAAATTTCTGCCTTTCGTGTTGATAAGCGCCTGATGTGTCCAGTATACTATCTTGCTATGAGCAAAAAGATTGTTTTTCTAGATCGCGACGG
>CAZWOH010000016.1:0-10092 GCA_964635405.1 uncultured Planctomycetales bacterium
CGCTTCCCGGCTTTAGACTTGCTTTAGGGTACACGATTTTTTACCTAAGCTTGATCGTTTTAGTCCCGCTGTCGATGCTTTTTTTGAAAACATCGACGATGGGTTGGGGACATTTTGTTGAAGTGATCGTAAGCCCACGAACCTTGGATGCGTATCGACTGAGTTTTGGCACAAGTTTTGTGGCAGGTTTGGTCAATGTTGTTTTTGGATTTTTGATTGCCTGGGTTTTGGCGCGATATCAGTTTCCGGGGAAAAAAATCATTGATTCCCTGGTTGATTTTCCTTTGGCGCTTCCGACGGCGGTTGCTGGTATTACACTCACGTCTTTGTATGCCCAAAACGGTCTTGTCGGAAAACATCTTTATGCTTTAGGGCTAGAGTCAGCTTATAGTCCTTTGGGGATTACGCTGGCGCTGATTTTTATTGGTTTACCTTTTGTGGTGCGTACCCTTGAACCGGTTTTGCAAGAATTTGACGGCGAGCTGGAAGATGCCGCGATGAGTTTGGGCGCCAATCGCTGGCAGGTTTTTGTGAAAGTTATTTTTCCGACGCTTGTTCCTCCGTTGTTGACCGGTTTTGCTTTAGCATTTGCGCGCGGGATTGGGGAATATGGATCGGTTATTTTTATCGCCGGAAATATGCCGGGTAAAACGGAAATCGCGCCGCTGTTGATTATGACAAAATTAGAGCAATACGACTATGCGGGGGCTACGGCCATTGCGTTGGGGATGTTGTTGATCTCTTTTGCCATGCTTGCGGTTATTAATAGTTTGCAGGCTTTTTCTTCACGAAGAATAGGAATGAATTAATATGGCAAGACGCAGCGAACCAACCTGGGTGCGTTGGATTTTGATCGGGATCGTATTAGCGTTCTTGGGACTTTTTATTTTTTTACCGCTTTCGATCGTTTTTATGACGGGCTTCAATAAGGGGGTAGGTGTTTATTTGAATTCCATAAACAATCCGGACGCTTTGTCTGCAATCCGTTTAACCGTTATTGCGGCCTTGATTGCGGTTCCCTTAAACGTGGTTTTTGGCATTGCAGCCTCTTGGGCGATTGCCAAATTTGATTTTTGGGGAAAAGGTTTTTTGACGACACTTATCGATTTGCCGTTGTCGGTCTCGCCGGTTATTTCGGGATTGATTTATGTTTTGATGTTTGGCGCTCAGGGAGCTTTCGGCCCGTGGTTAATGGAAAGGGGAATCAAAATTATTTTTGCTCCGCCGGCGATTATTCTGGCGACGATTTTTGTGACGTTCCCGATGGTTGCGCGCGAACTTATTCCGGTCATGAAAGCGCAGGGCAATGAAGAAGAAGAGGCGGCCTTGACGCTTGGGGCCAGCGGGTTTCAAACGTTCTTGCGGGTGACATTGCCCAATATCAAATGGGGTCTTCTTTATGGCATTATTCTTTGTAATGCGCGCGCCATGGGAGAGTTTGGCGCAGTTTCCGTCGTGTCAGGGCATATTCGCGGGCAGACGAACACGTTGCCGTTGCATATTGAAATTTTGTATAATGAATACAATTTTACCGGCGCTTTTGCCGCGGCATCTTTGCTGGCGATGTTGGCGCTTGTCACATTATTTTTTAAAACGCTTGTCGAGTTTAAATATCGGGCGCAGATAAAAACGGCATTAAAGACGGAAAAATTATTATGAGCATCGAAGTCAAAGCGGTCACAAAAACATTTGGGTCTTTTCACGCGCTTGAAAATATTGACTTGAAAATTGAAACCGGCGAACTCATTGCTTTGTTAGGTCCGTCGGGCTCTGGCAAGACGACGCTTCTTCGGATTATTGCGGGTTTGGAAAATGCGGATGCGGGCGAAATCCTTTTTCATGGCCGGGATGTCAAAGAAGAAAAAATCAAAGACCGAAACGTCGGGTTTGTGTTCCAGCATTATGCGCTATTTCGGCATATGAGCGTTTTTGAAAACATTGCTTTTGGTCTGAGGGTCAAGCCCAAAGAATTGCGCCCATCGCAAGAACAGATTGAGAAAAAAGTCCATGAGCTTTTGAAATTGGTGCAATTAGATTGGGTGGCCAACCGCTATCCCGTGCAATTATCTGGCGGTCAGCGCCAGCGCATTGCCTTGGCTCGCGCGCTGGCTATTGAGCCAAAAGTCCTTTTGCTTGACGAGCCTTTCGGCTCCCTGGATGCCAAGGTGCGAAAAGAATTGCGCCAGTGGCTTAGACGGTTTCATGATGATTTGCACATTACCACACTTTTTGTGACTCACGATCAGGAAGAAGCCCTTGAGGTGGCGGACCGCGTTGTTGTTATGAATAAAGGAAAGATCGAACAAGTCGGTACGCCGGAGGACGTTTATCATAATCCGGCCAATGTGTTTGTTTTAAATTTTTTAGGCAACGTCAACCTTTTTCATGCCCGTATCGACGAGACATCCGGGGCGGGTTTGACGGCTAAGGCGACAAAGATGTATGTGCGTCCGCACGAACTGATGGTCACCCGCAGCAGTGTTTCAGGCAATTCTCTTAAAGCGGTGATTTCTTTTCTTAATCCTGCGGGAGCGTCTGTTAAAATTGATGCGCTGACTGCTGACGGACAGTCCGTGCAGGCCGAGATTACGCAGGCAGAATATAAAAATTTAAAACTTCTTCGGGGACAGGAGATTTTTTTGACGCCTAAAAATATCACGTATAGCGAATATGAAATTTAACATCATCATAAAAAGGAGAAAAAGATGAAAATCGCAAATGACATTACAGAGTTAATCGGCAATACGCCGCTGGTTCGTTTAAACAAGCTTAATGAAGGCGGTCATGCGGAAATTGTTTTGAAATTGGAGTTTTTTAATCCGCTGAGTTCTGTTAAGGACCGGATCGGTCTGGCGATGATTACCGCCGCCGAGAAAGCAGGAAAGCTGATTAAGGGAAAGACGGTTATTGTCGAGCCAACTTCTGGTAATACCGGCATTGCGCTTGCGTTTGTTGCGGCGGTTAAAGGGTATAAGTTGATTTTGACTATGCCTGAGACCATGAGCCTGGAGCGCCGAGCGCTGTTGCGCGCTTTGGGCGCCAGTTTGGTTTTAACGCCCGGACCAGAAGGAATGCGCGGAGCGATTGCGAAAGCAAAAGAATTGGTCGCTTCGGACCCGAATTATTTTATGCCTCAGCAGTTTGACAATCCGGCCAATCCCGAAATTCACCGCAAGACCACAGCCGAAGAAATTTGGCGTGACACCGACGGGAAAGCGGATATTTTGATTTCCGGTATCGGTACCGGAGGGACCTTGACCGGAGTGGCCAGTGTGATCAAAGAACGAAAACCGTCTTTTAAAGCGATTGCCATTGAACCTAAAGGTTCGCCTGTTTTATCGGGCGGAGCGCCGGGGCCGCACAAGATTCAGGGCATTGGCGCAGGTTTTGTGCCAAGCATTTTGGACACCAAATTGATCGATGAAATTATTCAGGTCGACAATGATCAGGCTTTTGCGTATGCACGGCGCTTGATCCGTGAAGAGGGGATTCTTTGCGGGATTTCATCCGGCGCGGCTGTTTATGCGGCCCTGGAAGTTGCCAAGCGTCCGGAAAATAAGGGCAAGATGATTGTCGTTATTATCCCCAGCACAGGCGAGCGATATTTATCGACGGACCTATTTGCCGAATTTCGCAGCTGATCGTAAAAGGTTATGGATTAGCGAAATAAGTTATTGCAAGGCGCATAAGAACGCAATGGAAGAATGGACTCCATGGAATATTAACCGTGGAGTCCATTTTTTTTCGTCATAAATATTCTTGAAAGAGGATGCTCTGTAAACTTTTTTCTTGACAGAAAGATTCGGTTTGGTATTGTAGAAAAACAATATGCGCCGTTTGATGACTTATTTAAAAGGGGTTTCTATGCAATGCGCGAAGAAAGAATTTTTTATATGGATTGCAATCATGGGATTTTTGCTGGGAAAAGATGGTTTAGCCACAGCAGAGCAACAAGAGCATCTTATTGTAATCCGCGAACATCAGTTTTTTCCTGCAGAGCTTGTGGTTGCGGCGAATCAGAAAATCAAAATTGTCATTGAAAATCATGACGCAACGGCTGAGGAATTTGAGAGTTATGACTTGCGCCGCGAGAAGGTCGTCTCTGGGCACGGAAAAATCACACTCTATGTCGGCCCGCTGAAAGCTGGCACGTATAAGTTTTTTGGGGAGTTTCATCCGAAAAGCGCCCAGGGAGTCCTTGTTGCGGAATAAACGCATTTAAAAAATAGAAAAAGGGGGAAGCATGTTTTCTGTTGCATTGGTTATTTTTCGTGAAGTTTTTGAAATCGCGCTTATTGTGAGTATTTTGCTGGCCGCAACCAAAAGTTTGGCGAAACGTACGCAATGGGTCGTCATCGGGATTTTGCTGGGTATTGCCGGCGCGGTGTTAATCGCTTTTTTTGCGGATGCGATCGCGCAAGCAGCAGAAGGGATGGGCCAGGAAATGCTTAATGCTTCAATTCTTTTTATTGGAGCTATGCTCATCGGGTGGACAACTGTGTGGATGAACCGTCATGGCCGGCAATTATCCGAAAGTTTTAAACATGTCGGCCAGGAAGTCATTAAGGGAAACAAGCCGATCTATACATTGGCCGCAGTCGTTGCGCTGTCTGTTTTGCGCGAGGGCGCAGAAATCGTCATGTTTACGTACAGCGCTTTTGTGACGGGCGAGAAAGTTTCGAGGCTTGTTTTTGGCGGGATTCTGGGGCTTTGCGGAGGGATTGTCCTTGGCATTACTCTTTATTATGGCCTGATGAAAGTCCCGACGAAAAAAATTTTTCAGGTGACCAGCTGGCTACTGATTCTTTTGGTTGCGGGAATGGTGTCCCAGGCGTTTGGTTATCTTGCCGCTGCCGGAAAAATAACAGAGATTATTCCTATGGTTTGGGACACATCCAGAGTGATTTCCGTCGAAAGTTTTATAGGAAAAACGATGCATGTTTTGATAGGTTATACGGACCGTCCTTCGGGGATTGAGTTCTTGAGTTTTGTTTTGACGCTGATCGGTATGGGAGTGTTGTTAAAAGTTTATGATAATTTTCCGGTCAAGAAAGCGTACAGCTTGGTTCGCAAAGGCGCTGCTTTGATTTTTGTCGGGACAGCGGTTGTGTTGTTAAATCCAGCGCAGGCGTTTGCGACCAAGAAAGTTTATTCTCCCATTGTAGAGGGCCATGAACTGGAAGTGGAGACCCGCGGCGGCATTGACTTTGATCGGCGCGATTCCAAAAACAACAAACAGGTTTATAAATACGCTTTAGGCTACGGGATTACCGATCGATGGTTTACGGAAATTTACGGTGAAACAGAAAAAGAAGCGGACGAACACAGTTATGAGTTTACCGCCGTAGAGTGGGAAAACCGTTTGCAGCTTTTTGAGCAGGTAAAGTATTGGCTGGATGCAGGTTTGTATTTTGCTTATGAGACGACGGTCCAGGAAAAAACGGCGGACAAAATAGAAGGCAAAATTTTATTGGAAAAATCTTTAGGGCCTTTTCTTCATACGGCGAATATCATTTTTGAAAAAGAAGTCGGCGGCGGGTCAAGCGAACAAACAACGGGCGGGTTTGCGTGGAGCAGTCGTTATCGTTGGCAAAAGTTTTTTGATCCGGGAATGGAACTTCACAGCGATTTTGGAGAGCTGCGCGAAGGGTTAGGTTACAGCAGGCAAAGTCATCAGCTTGGCCCTGTTTTTTATGGAAAATTAGGCGAGCATATCAAATATGACGTTGGGTATTTGTTTGGTTTGACTGATCCGGCGGCAGAAGGCCAATTAAAGTGGATCATCGAATATGAACATCATTTTTAAAAAAGAGTGCGTTAAAATCTTGACAAATACGCCAGCGGCCTTAACTTGAAAGAAATACGTACACCTAAAATGATATGAAAAAGATACCATTAAACCAGTTAAAAGTCGGACAAGTCGCAACCGTTGAAGAGGTTCTTGATCAGGGCTTTTTGTCGCAGCGGCTTTTGGAAATGGGAATTATCCGCGGGACGACCATTGAGGTGATTCGTTTTGCTCCGATGGGCGATCCGATCGATATCAAAATCCGCGGATATCATCTGTCCCTGCGAGGCGAAGAGGCGCGAGGGATCCTTGTTGTAATCGATGAGAGGAACGTTTAAAAATGCCGCAAGCGTTGGTTAACCCCCCGATTGAAGAAAAAGCGATAACGGTTGCTTTGGCCGGAAATCCCAATTCTGGCAAGACAACGGTTTTTAATGCTTTAACGAAATTACGGCAAAAGGTGGGAAATTATTCGGGGGTGACCGTCGAAAAAAAAGTCGGCCGCATCATTTATGAGGACAAGCGCGAGATTGATGTTTTGGACCTTCCCGGGACGTATAGTTTGGATGTGCGTTCTCCCGACGAAAAAGTTGCCCGCGATGTTCTTTTGGGAAACATGAAGGACACAACGCGCCCGGACATTGTGGTTTGCGTTGTCGATGCAACCAACCTTGAGCGCAATCTTTATCTGTTTAGCCAAATTCAGGATTTGGGCCTGCCGGTCATTATTTTTTTAAACATGATGGATGAGCTTGAGCAGCAAGGCAAAAAAATTGATGTTAAACGTTTGTCGGAGGTTTTGCACGCTCCGGTTGTCGCAGGGATTGCCAATCACGGCAAAGGCATTGAGCAATTAAAAGAACTTATTAGCGTCGGGGTTGCTCCGGTTGACCGGCGTTTGTGGCGTATGCCCCAGCAGGTGGAGTCGCGCATTGAGGAGCTTATGATTTTGCTTTGGCGCGAGGAAAATGTCGCCAAGTCCGACGCTTTTTCCGAGGCGATTATTTTATTATCAAAAGATGAAAAAACGCTCAAGGAAATTTTAAAGGGGCGAACAAAAACAATCGATTGTGTCCGCCGGATTCAGGACGATTTGACCGAATGGGGAATCAATTGGCGCTGCGTCGCCATCGAGTCGCGATATCAATGGCTTTCCAAAAGTTTAAAAGGCCTCTTGCAGGAGAAGTCGGGCAAAAAAGAAATTACGGTTACTGACCGGATTGATGCGATTGTGACGCATAAGCTTTGGGGCTGGGTTATCTTTTTAGGGTTGATGGGGGCGATGTTTTACTCGATTTTTACGATTTCGACATATCCTATGGATTGGATCGACGGGATTTTTGGCAATTTTTCGCAGGGAGTAAAAAATGTTTTGCCGCCGGGTGATTTGCGGGATTTATTGACCGATGGCATCATCTCCGGTGTTGGCGCCGTTGTCATTTTTTTGCCGCAAATTTTGATCCTGTTTTTCTTTATCGGCCTTTTGCAGGACACCGGGTACATGGCACGCGCCGCGTTTATCATGGATCGGCTGATGAGTAAAGCGGGTTTGCATGGAAAATCTTTTATCCCGATGCTCTCTTCGTTTGCGTGCGCGATTCCCGGAGTTATGGCCGCGCGCGCCATTGAAAGTCCTAAAGATCGTTTGACGACGATTTTGGTTGCTCCGCTGATGAGCTGTTCGGCGCGTTTACCAGTCTATACAATCATTATTGCGGTTCTTATCCCGGGCGCTTTGGCTTGGCAAAAAGCAGGGCTTATGCTCGGGCTGTATTTGCTGGGCATCGTCGGGGCTTTTGCCATGGCGTGGCTTTTTAAAAAGACATTGCTTCGCAGCGAAACGCCGGTTTTTATTATGGAATTGCCGCCGTATCGTCTGCCGCTTTTTAAAGATGTGATGATGCATATGTGGGAGCGGGCGCTTATTTTTCTTAAACGCGCAGGTACGGTGATTTTTGGTCTGTCGATCATTCTCTGGGGACTGATGAGTTATCCCAAGCACGATCATCTCGTTGGGTCAGAAGCGCTTAAACACAGTTTTGCCGGTCAGGCGGGAATTTTGCTCGAACCGGCGCTTAAGCCTTTAGGTTACGATTGGCGCATTGGCATTGGCCTGATCGGTTCTTTTGCGGCCCGCGAAGTGTTTGTCAGTACGATGAGTATTGTTTTTAACATTGAAGGCGACTCTGATGAACATTTGCGTGAAGCTTTTACGAAGGCCGCTTGGCCCGACGGGAAACCGCTATTTACGCCGTTGTCGTGTATGAGTCTTATGATTTTTTACGTTTTTGCGATGCAGTGCATCAGCACCGTGGCGGTTGTCCGCCGTGAAACAAATAGCTGGGTTTGGCCGATTTTTCAGATCGTTTATATGACGGGTCTGGCGTATGTGCTGGCTTTGCTGGTTTATCAGGGCGGGCTTTTATTAGGGTTTCATTGAAAGCAGATGATGACGACGGACGTACAATCGGTTTTAGCGATCGCCATTGTTTTAATCACGACAGGTATTGTCTTTTATTTTTCTTTCCTCAAAAAAAAGTCCGGCTGCAGCGGGTGTGATTGCGGCAGTAAGACGAAGAAATTTCCTTCTTCGAAAACGAAATAATTTCCTCTTGGTTAAAGTTTTTTGTTGTGAAAAAAATTTTAAAATCAAAGGAACTTTTTTTTGTTTTTTTGTGTCTAATCTGACGAATAGGCTCGAAAATCAACTTTTACAACAGGAGAAAAACGATGAAAAACAGGATAAGTCTTTGGGGAGGTCTTCTGGCAGGGATATTTTTATTAGTTGCTCCGAAGGGGGCATACGCAGACGCCAGAAGGCATCATGAAAACCGTCACGAAGATCATCATTATTATCGCTATCATGATCATCCTCGCTGGGGACTGCGGATATCCTGGCTGCCGAGTCAGTTTTCGACGATCCGGTTATCGGGTGCGCGGTACTATTATTATGACGGATTATTTTATAGTCGTTTTGACGGCGAATATGTCGTTGTAGCTCCACCGGTAGGGGCGGTTGTTCATAGTATCCCTCGCGATTATCGGCCTGTTGTGATTCGCGGAGTGACGTATTATGAAGATAATGGGACGTATTATGTTTACACGCGAAAAGGGTTTGAGGTTGTTTTGCCGCCCGTGGAATTTGTTCAACCTACTGTGATAAGTTCTTCAACAGGAAAAACAACGCCGGTACAAATTAATGCTTTGCCAAACGATACGGACTCTAACGAGTCGTTTACAGTTAATATCCCAAATGCTCAGGGCGGTTATACGGCCGTTTTACTTAAAAGAACAGAGAAAGGGTTTGTCGGTCCTCAAGAGGAACTTTATACGGAATTTCCAAAGGTTTCGCAATTAAAGGCAATGTATGGCCATTGATAGTCTTCGAGGTGGTATAATGAAACCGTTTTTTCAAAACAACGAAGAAAGCATTTATGCAACAAATTCCCGACGAGATTATTGCGCAGGCGGCGGAAGGCGATATTGCGGCATTCGAAATGATATACAAGGCCACATCAAGCTTTGTTTACAATGTCGCTTTGCGGATTATTGCAAATAGAGAAGATGCAGAGGAAGTGACCCAGGAGGTTTTTCTGATTATGCACCAGAAGTTAAAAGAGTTCCGCTTTGAGTCGTCGCTTAAGACATGGGCGTATCGCATTACGGTTAATTGTGCGCTTAATTTTTCCCGAAAAACAAAGAGTCAGGAAAATAGTTCTGTCGAATACGAGGACCATTTAGCTCCTCGTGTCGATGCGGATGTTCACAAAGAGATTGAAAAAGAACATTGTGATACAGCGGTCGATAAAATTTTAGGCTCTCTAAACGAAGAGCAGCGTGCTTGCGTTGTTTTGCGAAATATCGAGGGCTTAAGTTATGAACAGATCGCCGAAACGTTGGAAGTCAATATCAACACGGTTCGCTCCCGGTTAAAAAGAGCGAGGGAAAAGATTTTGGCGACACGAAAGCGGGCGGATTATGAATACTTGTAAACATATGAAAGACTTAATCCTGACGGATTATCTCGACGATGAAACCAGCGTGTCCGTTAAGGTAGCGGTTGATGCGCATTTGCTTTCTTGTTCAGATTGCCGTGCATTTGCCAAGGATGTAAAAGAAAGATTGGTTTTGCCTTTTGAATCCGCGGTTCGGCAAGAAGTTCCACAACATTTATGGTTAAATATTAAAGAAAAAATCCAAAACGACCCAAGTCCACGATCGAATTTCAAGACGTTTATTCAGACATTCTTTAATGTTTTTTCTTTTCCTTATTTAGCGCCGGCACTGGCAGGTTTGGTCATAGT
>CAZWOH010000016.1:10192-17541 GCA_964635405.1 uncultured Planctomycetales bacterium
TTAATGTTTTTTCTTTTCCTTATTTAGCGCCGGCACTGGCAGGTTTGGTCATAGTTATTTTGCTTGGCGGCGTTGGCTTTTATCATCAAATAGCTGAAAAACGCCAGGACAAAGAACAGAGTGAGTATTTAGTTTCTCTTTGGCGATCGTCGGATGTTTTTACCGATATTCAAAGCAATGCCGATCAAACGTCGATAGAAAAATATTTTTTATAAAAACAGGAGGACAAAATGGATTTTAGAAAAAATTTATTGTTAGCCATATTGATTTTCGGGGTTTGTTCGATTCCGTCTGCGCATGCGGGGCAGGCGGCAGATGAATTTTCTAAAAAGCATGAAAGAATGGAAAAAAAGATCCAAGAGATTTATAGCCAATTGAATTTGACGCCAGAGCAAAAGAAAGATCTGGAAAACAATAAGTTGGCGAATCGTGAAAAAAGAAAAGCGCTGTTTGAAAAAATGCGCTCTCAAAAAGAAGCTTTGAATCAAGAACTTATGAAGGCGGACTTGGATATGGCTAAAATTACCGAAATTCAGAATAATATCAAGGCTTTGCAATCACAAATCGCCGACGAGCGCTTGGAGTCTATTTTGGCTGTGCGCAAAATTTTGTCAGCCCAACAGTTTGCCAGCTTTATTACGCAAATGGAAAAATCACGTCAGGAGCGCAGAGGGAAAGAAGAGAAAGAATGAAGGGAAAATGGGTCCTGATTCTTGTCATTTTTGTCGGATGCTCTTCTTTGGCAGAAGCCGCAGATTCGCTGACGTGGGAGGATTGCTTAAAAGAAGCCAGCCGAAACCATCCCGATTTGATTGCTGCCAAAGAAGGCGTTTCCCAAGCCCAATTGGATAAAAAAATAACGTTAAGTGCGGCTTTGCCGCAATTTTCGGCGGATGTCTCTGCTTCGACGAGCAATGCAAGCGCCAGCGGATCGGGCCGTGCGTTTAGTTATGGCTTATCGGGCGATCTGCTTTTATTTGATGGCTTTAAGACGCTTAACGCGATGGGCGCTTCCTCTGAAAATATTAAAGTCTCTCAACAAAACTTTCGTTATGTTTCCGCTTCTGTTCGCCTGAGTTTGCGGGAAGCTTTTGTCAATTTGCTTAAAGCGCAAGAATTGATCGATTTGACACAGGAGATTTACAAGTTGCGCAAAAGCAACCTGGAACTGATCACTTTGCGCTATGAGTCTGGGACAGAACACAAAGGCGCTTTGTTGACGGCAAAAGCCAATTTATCCCAGGCTGTTTTTGAGATCAATGCCGCGAAACGCGGGCTTATCAACGCACAAAAAAAATTAAGCACGCAATTAGGGCGTGAGCAATTTTCGACACTGATCGTAGAGGGCACATTAGTCATCAGCGATGATTTGAGTGCAAATCCTGATTTTGAAAAGATTGTAGAGAACAACCCCTCGCTGTTACAGATTGCCGCGCAAAAAAATGCGGCCGCTTTTGCCGTTTCAGAAAGCCGAGGCGATTTTTTGCCTTCAGTTGTCTTAAGCGGCACTGCGCAGAAATCTGACGATCAGTGGACACCGCAAGAAAACGCGACATCCGCTTCGGTCAAAGTTTCGCTGCCGCTGTTTAGCGGCGGGGCAAATGTCGCCCGTTTGTATAAAGCCCAAAGTGTTTATTTACAATTACAGCAAGAGCAGCGCAGCAAAAAAGACGCGATTATGTATCAACTGGAAAAAAGCTGGAATGATTTTGTGGACGCTTCTGAAAAGGTCAATGTTCAAAAAGATTTTTTGCTGGCCTCAGAAGAGCGGGCCAAAATCGCGCAGGCCCAATATACCGTCGGACTTGTGACTTTTGATAATTGGACAATCATCGAAGATGATTTGGTTGGGGCCAAAAAAACATTTTTGGATATTCAGGCGGCCGCGCTTTTAGCGCAGGCTAGGTGGATTGAAGCTAAAGGAGAGACTCTCGAGTATGAAAATTAAAAAGGGACAGATTATTATTGTGATGATTCTTGTCGGCGCCTCGTGGGCGATTTGGAAAAAAACAAAAACAAAGTCAAGCCAAGAGCAAATTGTCAAAATGATTTCGCCGTATCGCGGGGATATCCAGATCACGGTTTCTGCGACAGCAACAGTGCTGCCTAAGAATCGGTTGCAGGTCAAGCCTCCAGTCAACGGACGCATTGAACAAGTTTTGGTTGCCGAAGGACAGAAAGTCAAAGCAGGCGACACCCTTGTCTGGATGAGCTCGGCTGACCGGGCCGCACTTTTGGATGCTGCCCGCGGCAGGGGCCCGGAGACGCTCAAAGAGTGGCAGGACGTTTATAAACCGATCCCTTTGATGTCTCCTATCGACGGGGAGGTGATTGTCGGGACCATACAGCCGGGCCAAACCGTGACGACATCGGATGATGTCCTTGTTATTTCAGACCGCTTGATTTTACGCGCGCAAGTTGATGAAACGGATATTGGAAAGATTCAAAACGGCCAAATGGCCAATGTCAGCCTCGATGCATATCCCGATACCAGAATCAAAGCTACGGTGGACCATATTTATTATGAAAGCAAAACCGTAAACAATGTGACGATTTATCAGGTGGACTTGATCCCGGAAAATATTCCTGCGTTTTTTCGTTCGGGGATGAGCGCGAACATTGATTTTATCGTGGAAAGTAAAACAAATGTTCTTTTGTTGCCTTTAAAGGCGGTTGAAAAAAAAGAAAAAGGGGCGTTTGTTATGGTTCAAAACGGCAATGGGCAAAAATGGCTTGAGCGAAATGTTGTCCTAGGTTTAAGTGATGAAAAAAATGTCGAAATTCTTTCAGGGTTAACAGAATCTGACGAAGTTGTTTTGACAACAGCCAAATACTCGCCTCCCAAAACCGGCGGCACGACAAATCCTTTTATGCCAACCCGTCGCAGATAAGGGCATGATGATTCAGTTTAAAAATATTGTTAAAAGCTATACGATGGGCGATCAGATTGTCCAGGCGGTCAATGGCGTTTCGTTGACGATTGCCGCCGGAGAATTTGTCGCTATCATGGGCGCGTCTGGTTCGGGAAAATCGACCCTCATGCATATCATGGGTTTGTTGGATCGGCCCCAGGTGGGTCAGTATATTTTGGCAGGAGAAGATATTACCGACTTAAGCGATGACAAGCAAGCTGCTTTGCGCAATCGTTTGATCGGGTTTGTTTTTCAACAATTTCATCTTTTGGCTCGTCGGACAGCGATTGAAAACGCCGGCCTTCCTTTAGTGTATGCCAACCAAAGGCATTCTCTGGAAAAAGTCCGCCAGGAATTATCCGCTGTTGGTTTAACAGATCGTGCGGCACATCGGCCTAATCAACTTTCCGGCGGGCAGCAGCAGCGTGTCGCGATTGCCCGCGCGCTTGTTAATGATCCGCTTATTATCATGGCCGATGAACCGACAGGAAATTTAGACAGCAAAAGCAAGGACGAAATTGTCACGATTTTAAAAGAGCTTCATAAAAAGGGCAAAACGATTATTATGGTGACCCACGAGGCGGAAATGGCTAGACATGCCAGTCGTGTGATTGTGATGCGCGACGGAAATATTATTTCCGACGAGAAACGCGGCCAAAACCAGTGTGCTGTTGGGGGCGATTCGTTTAAAATGATTCTCGATGAAGTTTTACAGTCGACTAAAAAAAGATATGACCTGGCTAAATTTTTTGATTCAGTCAATCAGGCCGTTTATGCGATGATCGCTAATAAACTAAGGTCATTTTTGTCAATTTTAGGAATTTTGATTGGGGTTGCTGCAGTCATTGCAATGCTCGCTTTAGGAAGCGGTGCCCGGGCGTCGATTGAAACGCAATTAGCTTCGTTGGGGTCTAATCTTTTGATGATTCGCCCCGGACAAATTAATATGCAGGCCGTTGCGATGCAGGCGGGGGACGCCACCCGTTTGACGTTTGGCGATTTAAACGCTATTGGTGAAATGCCGTCGGTACGGCGCGTGAGCCCATCGGTCACTGGTCGCGTTCAGGCCGTTTATGCCGGCAAAAATACCAACACGCAATTAGAAGGAACGTCGGTCAGTTATGCTGCGATGCGCTCTGCACAACCTAAGGTAGGAAGATTTTTTACAGAAGAAGAAACGCGTGCCAGGGCCAAAGTCGCGCTGTTGGGGACAACAGTTGTGAGAGCATTATTCGGCGACAACAATCCGATTGGGGAAACGATCAAGATCAATGCCATCAATTTTGTCGTCGTTGGTATTTTGCCGCCCAAAGGTGCGGGAGGGTTTCGTGATCAGGATGATACGATTATTGTCCCAATTACGACGGCAATGGCGCGGGTTTTGGGGAAAGACTATCTGGATACCATTTACGCCGAAGGTGATTCGCCGGAGATTCTAGATGATTTGACTGGAAAGATCGGGGATCTTTTGAAACAGCGGCATCGGATTATTAAAAAGTTTTCTGATGACGAAGCTTTTCAGATCCGCAATATGGCAGACTTGAAAAATGCCATCGCTGCGACGACAAAAACAATGACAGTCCTTTTGGGTGTCATTGCGGCAATTTCACTTGTCGTCGGTGGAATTGGAATTATGAATATCATGCTTGTTTCGGTGACCGAACGGACAAAAGAAATCGGGTTGCGAAAAGCACTCGGCGCCACCGGGTCTGATATATTAGTCCAGTTTTTAGTCGAGTCTGCGTTGATGGCGTGTATCGGCGGCAGTGCCGGTATTCTTTTGGGGGCCGGCGCTTCATATCTTTTGACCTTGCTGGCCGGATGGACGATCCAGGTTTCGCTGGGGTCGATTATTTTAGCGACGACATTTTCGATAACGGTTGGTATTGTTTTTGGACTCTGGCCCGCGCAAAAAGCTGCGCAGTTAAATCCTATCGAAGCGTTAAGATATGAATAAGATTATTTATTAAGCTCAGGAAGGTAATCCTTTTAAGGCGAATTGCGCCATAGAGGCGCCAAACAATTGAGCCGAAAAAGGATTGCCTTGCTGAGCTTACAACAATAATGATAATCAATAGAAATTTGAATGGTTCTATTAAGTTGAAGATATCTTTTGTGTCTTTTTAAAGCCTGAGTATAATCATGAAAATTGTTCAATAAAGCGTTTGAAAAAATTAAATGGAAAAGTGGATTTATTTAGTCATAGGCGGGATTTTGGGGACGGTGTGCCGCTATATTTTGTCGGGCGCTGTTTATCATAAAACAGGGACTGATTTTCCGTGGGGGACGCTTGCCGTCAATCTCGCGGGATGTTTTATCATCGGCTTTCTCGACGTTATTTTTGAGAAAAAACTTCTGGTTATCCATAATTATCGTATTCTTTTGATGACCGGATTTTGCGGGGCTTTTACGACTCTTTCGAGCGTGATGCTTGAAACGTCGGATCTTTTTAAGCAAGAGCATTATGTTTATGCTTTGGGCAATATTGCCCTGACGATTTGTGCGGGGTTTATTGTGTTTCGTTTTGGCGCGATGTTGGCGGAATTTCTTTAAAGTTTTGTTTCCATCGCAGGCAAAAGATGTTAAAACGACACGTATGCAAAATACAAGGTTTATATAAAACAGGAGAGGCAAGATGACATTTTGGCAAATGTTGCGCGCTGGTGGGTTTACGATGTATTTTTTGATTCTTTGCTCGATCATTTCATTGGCGATTATCGTCGAGCGGATTTGGTATTATCGGTTAAGGCTTAAGACGGACCGTTTGGAATTTATGACGCAAATTGCAGGGGCCATTGAAAAGCAAAATATCAAAAGTGCCATTGAGCTTTGCCAAAAAACACAGGCCGCGTTTGCCAGCGTTGTTTTAACGGGCCTTAATCTGCACGGGCATAATGAAGTTGTGATTTCAAACGCTATGGAACGGGAAGTCATTATTCAAACCGGCAAACTTGAGCGTTATACGGGTGTCGTCGGAACAATCGGCAGCACCGCGGTTTATATCGGGCTGTTTGGAACGGTCTTGGGGATTATGCGCGCTTTTCAAGATATTGCGTCCAGCGGTTTTGGCGGTATCAACGTGGTCATAAACGGCATTGCCGAGGCGCTCATTTGTACGGCGGCAGGTTTGGCTGTCGCTGTTCCGGCGGTCATTGCGTATAACTATTTTTCACGGACGATCGACAATTTTATTACCGACATGGAACTTTGTGCGTCGCAGACTTTGGATTTGTTAAATGTCTATAAAAACGATTAGAAAATCCCGTAAGCCGCGTCTGGTTTCTGAAATCAATATCACGCCTTTTACGGACGTCATTTTGGTTTTGCTCGTCATTTTTATGGTGACAACGCCGCTTTTGTCTCAATCGACCCTCAAGGTCAAACTGCCCGAAGCTAAGAGCGCCCAGCCTTCAGAGAATGGAAATCAAACCAGAGCGTATGTGACGATTAACAATGAGGGACTCCTTTTTTTAGACGACAAAATTATCACGCGCAAGGAACTTAAAGAAAAGCTTAGCGTCATCAAAAAGAAAAGCCCTGAGTTTGGGGTTGTTTTGCGTGCGGATAAAGCGGCGCGGTTTAAGGATGTTGTTGAGGTTTTAGACGCGCTCAATGAGCTGGCGATCGCTAAGCTTGATATTGAAACACTCACCCAAAATCTGCGTTAAAGATTACCGACTAAGGTTTTTTATTAGCTGTGGATTTCTTTTGTTGAAAATATTCCCACACGACAGGCAGAATCGAGATAATGATAATTGCAAAAATAACGAGGGTAAATTGTTTTTTTACCGCTGGAATATTCCCGAAGAAATATCCTGCCAGGCCAAACGGCAAAACCCACAGCAGCGCTCCGGCGATATTATAAAAGAAAAATTTACGGTAACTCATTGCGCCTGCTCCAGCTAAAAATGGTGCAAAGCTGCGGACAATCGGGACAAATCGTGTGATGATAATGGCTTTGCCGCCGTATTTTTCAAAGAATTCATGAGTGCGTTGGATATGCTGGGGTTTGACAAAATGAAGATGATCTTTGCGAAGCACCTTTTGGGCCAATAAACGTCCGACGCTGTAATTGAGCATATTGCCGAGTATCGCGGCGGCAATGAGCAGTCCTAAGACCAAGTTGAGTTTTAGCGATCCGCTGGCGGCCAAGGTTCCGGCGACAAAAATAAGCGAGTCTCCCGGCAGAAAAGGTGTTACAACCAAGCCGGTTTCGCAAAAGATAATCATAAAAAGAAGCAGATATGTCCATGTCCCGTAATTGGCGACAAATTCGAACATATGCTTGTCTAAGTGCAAAAAGAAACTGATAAATTGTAAGAATATTTCCATGGGATTTTTATTCGTTCTGTTGAAATTAATTTTCAATATGATAGCATCACGAAATTTTTTTACTACGATAAAGTACAAAAATGTAACAAATAGGGCTGTGAGGAG
>CAZWOH010000016.1:17641-21749 GCA_964635405.1 uncultured Planctomycetales bacterium
GAAATTTTTTTACTACGATAAAGTACAAAAATGTAACAAATAGGGCTGTGAGGAGTTGACAATTGAAATATTTTCGATAGAATTAGCCCGTTATGAGGGACATAAAAATTTTTAGTATTTAGGATAAGTAAATTTTAACCGTAAGTAGCGCTTTGCATTTCTCTTTTGCAAAAGAAAGTCGAGATTTAAGATGAACAGCCTCAAACTATCCGTTTTTGTTCTTGCGTCACTCGTTTTTGTCGTCGGTTGCGGGTCAAAAAAAGAAGAAGCGATGTCTTTACCGCCCGAGCAGGTTTTAACGGGCAATGCGATTTTAGCTCCGCAGTCCGTCACTCTTGAAGCGCACAATGTTGCGGTACCTGTTAATGCAATCCCTGCACAAGTCGCAGAACCAACCTCAGGCCTTGAACTGACACCTGCAGAATCAAGTGACAAGCCGACCAACAAAAATATTCAGCAAGCGCTTAAAAATGCTGGTCTTTACAACGGTCCGATCGACGGCAATATTGGGCCCAAGAGTAAAAAAGCGATTCGTGAGTTTCAGACACAAAATGGTTTAACGGCCGACGGAAAAGTCGGAGCGCGCACCTGGAAAAAGCTTTCGTCGCATCTTCAAGGCGCTGCGGCTGAAGTGCTTGATTCTGCGCCGATTTCAAATTAAATCAGGGAACAATATTAATTTGCGTTACCAAGATTTGTATTTTTTAAAAGGAGAAAAAACATGGCGACTAAAAAAGCAAAAAAACCGGTTAAAAAAGCAGTGAAAAAAGTTGCGGCAAAATCATCTTGCGGGTCTTCGTCCTGCGGATGTCATTAAGCCGACGCGGATTTCATTTTTAAAAGTTTTCCTGCCTTAATTCTGTTGGTTTGGCTGTCGCTTCTGAGATTTTTGTTCTTAAAGGGGCGACAGCCTTTTTAATAATTACTTAAAAACGCGATGTGCAAGTTATGCCGATTTGGGAAGTTCTTTTAAGGCAAATGGCGCCATAGAGGCGCAAAACAATTGAGCCTAAAAGGACTTCCTAAATCGGTAAAAAAACGTGCACACGGCGTTTAAAATAAAAGACAATGTCTGAGGTTAAATCCAAAGCCTCCCATACTAAAACGCGTGACCGCTGGTCTTCTCGTTTAGGCATTATTTTGGCCGTCGCCGGTTCTGCGATTGGGTTGGGAAATTTTTTGCGTTTTCCTGCCAAGGCCGTGGCCAACGGCGGCGGGGCGTTTATGATCCCGTATTTCATTTCCTTTTTGGTTATCGGCATCCCGCTGATGTGGATCGAGTGGACTTTGGGCCGTCACGGCGGCGGCTGGGGCAACGGAACAGCGCCGGGGATTTTTCATAATATTCGTCCGAATAACCGCGCCATGAAATATTTAGGTGTTTTAGGCATTTTAGGGCCGCTTCTTATTTTTATTTATTACACGTATATCGAGTCGTGGACGTTAGGGTATAGTTTCTTTTCGTTAATCGGAAAGTTAAGCGCTCTCAATGATCAATCGACTTTGAAAAGTTTCTTAAGCGGTTATCAGGGCATTGAGCACAATCAATATTTTTCTGGCATTGCAACAGCCTATGTTTTTTTTCTCGTTACATTTTTGGCGAATATCAGTGTCATCTATTTTGGGATCAGCAAAGGAATCGAAAATCTCAACAAAATTGCTTTACCGATTTTGTTTATTTGTGGGATTTTGCTTTTTATTCGGGTTGTGAGCTTAGGGTCGGCGAACATGGCACATCCAGAATGGAATGTCTCGTCGGGTTTTGGGTTTTTATGGAACCCGGATTTTTCCCAATTGTTAAAAGCGAAAGTCTGGATTGAAGCGGCCGGCCAGATTTTCTTTACCTTAAGCGTGGGGATTGGCGTTATTTTGACCTATGCCAGTTATCTCAACAAAAAAGACGATGTGGCTTTGTCCGGATTGACATCGGCGGCAACCAATGAAATTGCGGAAGTCATTTTAGGGGCAAGCATCATTATCCCTGCGGCATTTATTTTTTATGGGCCGGTGGATATGCAGCAGATTGCGCAGTCGGGGATTTTTAATTTGGGGTTTGTCACAATGCCGCTTGTCATCAACCATCTGCCTTGGCCGGAAATTTTTAGTTTTTGTTGGTTTTTTCTTTTATTTCTCGCCGGACTAACTTCTTCGGTCTCGCTGGCCCAGCCATTTGTCGCTTTTTTGGAAGATGAGTTTAAATTTACGCGCAAAAAAGCAGTCGGTCTGTTGGCAGGCATTGCCTTTGTGCTTTGCCAGCCAGCAATTTTCTTTTTGAAGCACGGCGTCGTCGATGAAATGGATTTTTGGGGTGGGTCTTTTTGTTTGATTGTTTTTGCGATCATTGAAACGATTCTTTTTGCCTGGGTTTTGGGAATCGATCAGTCCTGGGATTTGCTGCATCAGGGGGCAATGATTAAGGTCCCGCGGATTTATAAATTTATTATCAAGTACGTGACGCCGACGTATCTGCTCATTATTTTAGGCGTGTGGTTTTGGCAGGATTGGCGTCCGATTTTTATGTTAAAGAATGTTGCGCAGGCAGATAAAATTTATGTTCTTTCTGCGCGTATCGGGATTATAGTGTTGCTATTGTTGATGCTTGGGCTGATTCGTGTGGCCTGGCGTCATCGACAAAAAGAGAGTGCGATCCTATGACAACAGGCGGGTGGATATTTTTGATTGTCTCGTGGGGTTTTTTGATTGCTTTAGCCGTGTTTTGTTTTAACAAGGTTTTGCGCGGTAAACACAAATCTTTTTAGCCAAAGGGAATTTATGAAAAAACCAACATTGCTTGAACATTTTATGAGTTTTGTATTTCGCGGCCTGCTGGCTTCGATCCCGTTGTTCTTGTCGTATTTAGCAATTAAATTCATTTATGTGATGGTTGACCGACGGGTCAGAGACAGCATTGAGGCGTGGACCGGGTATCATATCGTTGGGCCGGGATTGGGGATTGTGCTGGTGCTTGTCATTTTGTATTTTTTGGGCCTTTTGGCCAGCAATGTTATCGGTCGGCGATTTTTTCGGATTATTGAAGGGATCACGTCGAGGATTCCGATTTTGAAAACGACGTATCAGGTTGGCAAACAGGTTTCGATGGCGTTTTCTCTGCCGGAGAAACAGGTTTTTCGCAAGGCTTTGCTGGTCGAAGGGTTTCGGGATGGGCAATGGCTGATCGGTTTTGTGACCGGTGAGGTCGAGGACCCCGCCAGAAATGGGAAATGGATCAAGCTTTTTTTGCCGACAGTTCCGAATCCGACGTCGGGGTTTTTGCTGCATGTCAAGGAAGAAGACACCATCGACCCGAACTGGACGATCGATGAGGCGATGAAGGCGGTCATCTCCGGCGGAATTATTGGGCCGCAGGCCATCGGGCGAAGCGGCATTGCGGAAAACGAAATGGATTTTGGCGATAAAGATTAAAGCATTGTTATGGCGACGATTTTTTTGCTTATTGTTTCCAATGTGTTTATGACGATAGCCTGGTACGGCCATTTAAAATATAAAAGTTCGCCTTTATGGAAGGTGATTTTTATCAGTTGGCTGATTGCGTTTGCCGAGTATTGTTTTCAGGTACCGGCGAATCGTTTTGGCCATGGGCAGTTTAGCGCCGCGCAGCTTAAAACGATACAGGAAGTCATTACGCTCGTCGTCTTTTGCGTGTTCTCGGTTTTGTATTTAAAAGAAGATATGAAGTGGAATTATCTGGTCGGATTTTTCTTTATGGTTGTGGCGGTGTTCTTTGTTTTTAAAAAATGGTAGAAAAATATTTCTTTAAAGATAGTCATGGCACCCTACTTAACTCAGACCAGCGACGACGTTTTAAGGCTTTATGAGAAACTCGATCAAAAAATCGAGGAATTTAAAGCCGCAAGCAATCTGCGATGCCCAAGCGGTTGCGGCCGCTGTTGTGAGAATCCCAATGTCTTTAGCAGTGTTTTAGAAGTCCTTCCTTTAGCCGGTCAATTGTGGCAAAATAAAAGCGCGACAAAAATCCTGTCTAGGATTCGGCAGGCCACATCGGGTGTGTGTGTGTTTTATGAGCCGAATCCTTTAAACCCGGATTTTGCATTAGCCAAGCTCCTGCTTGGCCAAGCAAAATCCGCCC
>CAZWOH010000017.1:0-2348 GCA_964635405.1 uncultured Planctomycetales bacterium
TTTTTAAACACCGACGTTGTTGCCGCGACCATGCCTGAAATATCCGCCAAATTGCTGGGGATAATCATGGTATTGTTTTTTTCAGCAAGCTTGCCAAACTGGAGCAAATAATTTTCGGCAATGCGCAAATTGACGGCGTCAAGTCCACCCTTGTCTCCAATAGCCGAAGCTACCGAACGCAAACCCGTTGCGGTTGCCTGCGCCACACGTTCAATTTCATAACCCTTCCCATCCGCTTCATTGATCCGTTTTTGCTTTTCACCTTCGGAAATTGCAATCATCTGCTGGCGGTCCCCTTCGGCGCGATTTATCATCGCTTGCTTAACACCTTCTGATTCGGCAATCACCGCTCGCTTTTCGCGCTCAGCGCGCATTTGCTTTTCCATCGCGTCCTTGATGCTTTGCGGCGGAATAATATTTTTGACTTCATAACGCGTGACTTTAACGCCCCACGGGTCAGAAGCTTTATCAACGGCTTGAACAATCGTTGAATTCATCATTTCGCGTTCTTCAAACGTGCGGTCCAAATCCATTTTACCGATAATACTGCGCATCGTCGTTTGCGCGATTTGTGCCGCGGCAAACTGGTAATTGTTAATCCCATAACTGGCTTTTTGCGGATCCATAACTTGCAAATACAAAATCCCGTCGACGGTAATGGCGATATTGTCCCGCGTAATACACGTCTGCGGCTCAACGTCCCACGCCTGTTCCTTTAAGGTATGGCGATAAGCGATGACATCAATAAAAGGCCACAAAATATGCAACCCTGCTTCAAGCGTAACGTGATATTTTCCCCAGCGTTGAATAATAAAAGCACTTTTTTGCGGAACAACGATAAAAGAATTAAAAAAAACAATAACTACCAGAGCAATAAACCCAAACAAAATCAATGTTATAAAATTCATCCTTCCCTCCTTTTTAGGTTTTCTTAACTTTCAAAATCAAATGGTCGCGGCTAACAATATGGACTGTTTCACCAACCGGAATTTCAGTTGTTGATTCGGCGCTCCAAAGCGTACCGTTAAACTCCACTTTTCCCGTCTTGCCAACAGCAATTTCTTGCTTAACAATCGCGGTTTTGCCGACAAAATCATCAATGTCCCTCTCCGGACTTTGAATCGCCGAACTATGACCGCTAAAAAGCGCTTTAAACCGATTGCGCAGACCAAAAAGAATGACAGGTGTCACCAAAATAAAAATGACAAGTTGCGTATTAATCGAAATTGGCTTAATCAGACAAATCGCCGCGACAACCCATGCGGCAAGTCCAAAAAACATAATCACCAATCCCGGCGCAACTAATTCCGCCACAAGAAAAACCAATCCAACGACAAACCAAATCAAAGCCGGTTGCATCAAATCATCTAAACCACTCATATGGATCCTCCTTTTAATTTTCAGGAATTATACCATATATTAAAATAAGGTATAAATAAATGGTGACAGCGCCGAAGACTGGCCAAAAATGACCAAAAGGCTCAAAAGAAAAAGGATAATGACAATCGGCAAAAGCCAATAACGCTTGCGGACCTTAATAAATTCCCAAAACTCTTTGATAATAGAAATCTTTGACATAGCTCTCCTTTAATATTGTTTTGTGTATCGATCCCGATCAGCAGCATCCAAACGTATTGTTTTCCAATAACTTTGGGCGCTCTTATCAATTCTTTCATCGAGCAAATCTTTGCGCATAAGCCGCAAAACAATTCCAGCCAAACCAAAAAAAACATAAAAAATCACCGACAAAAGGACAAAATTAACAATCTCGCCGATAAATCGCGCGCCTTTCATCCAAACGCGGTAAAGCGGTTTGATCGCCGGCAAACAAACCGATGTCACCAAACTTAAAAAAACCGCAAGCCCCAGCGTGATATATTTGCCGTTAGTAAAACCATGCTTGAACCCTAAACGGATCACAATAAAAGCAATGATAATGCTTAGGCCGTAGCCAAAAACACGCAAATTTTTTTGTTCTTTTTTATCCATCATAATCAGCTCAATCCAAAACCCGCGAAATAGAGTCCAGCTTGTATTTGTCAGAGTTGGCCTGCCGCACTTTGGCCAACAGATATTTTCCCAAAACCAGATAATCCATATTCGTCGCCATAAAGCAGCGATACGCATCTTGCGGGGTTGCAACAATCGGCTCGCCGCGGACGTTAAATGACGTGTTGATAACAACCGGACAACCCGTCAGATGGTCAAAAGCTTTAATGACATCATAAAAAAATGGATTATATTCGGGTGTGATCGTTTGAACGCGGGCAGAGTAGTCAACGTGCGTCACCGCCGGAATAACCGAACGTTTTTGTTTTAATTGGGCTAAACCCTGCGTTTTGTCGTCG
>CAZWOH010000017.1:2448-12107 GCA_964635405.1 uncultured Planctomycetales bacterium
CTCATAAACGAGGCCACCTCATCATCAAAGCTGGGCCCCAGCAGGGACCCTTTCTGCAAATCATGGGTATTGTCAACCTGACGCTTATGGTCCAAATACTGATACCAGACAAAAAGCGCAGCCCCTAAAGCGCCGCCCGCGTCCCCTGCCGCCGGCTGTATCCAGACATTTTTAAATTTTCCGTCCCGCAAAATCTTGCCGTTGCCCACGCAATTAAGCGCAACTCCGCCGGCCAAACACAAATTTTCGCAGCCTGTCATCGCATAGACGTGATTGGCCATCTTGAGCATAATCTCCTCGGTAACGACTTGAATCGAACGCGCGATATCCATATCTTTTTGGGTCAGAGGACTCTCCGGCTTTCGCGGCTTTCCTCCAAAAAGCTTGTGAAAATGCCGATTGGTCATCGTCAAGCCAGCGGGATAATTAAAATATTTCATGTTAAGTTTTATCGAGCCATCTTCCTTAATATCGACAAGCGTATCTTTAATCAGCGAAACATATTTTGGCTCTCCGTAAGGCGCTAAACCCATGAGCTTATACTCACCGGAGTTGACGCGAAAACCGCAATAATACGTGAACGCTGAATATAACAATCCCAAAGAATGGGGAAACCGCAATTCTTTATCAAGGGTAATCTGGTTGCCTTCACCTTTGCCAAAGCTGGCTGTCGCCCATTCTCCGACGCCATCGATCGTCAAAATTGCGGCTTCTTTAAAAGGCGATGGGAAAAACGCGGAAGCCCCATGCGACTGATGGTGCGAAAGAAAAATGATCTCGCCGTCGCGCGAAAGCTTTTCATTAATCAAATCTTTTAAAAAGAGTTTTTCCTTAAGCCATACCGGCATCGCATGCAAGAACGAAGCGACACCAAAGGGGGCATAACGCAAATACGTCAAAAGCAAGCGTTCAAATTTGATAAACGGCTTTTCATAAAAGGCCACATAATCAATTTCTTTCGTCGTAATACCGGCCTCTTTAAGGCAATAGGCAATCGACTGCGATGGAAAATCAAAATCGTGTTTTTTGCGGGTAAAACGTTCTTCTTGCGCTGCGGCGATGATTTCTCCGTCTTTGACCAGACAAGCGGCGCTGTCGTGATAAAACGCGGAAATGCCCAAGATGTAAATATTTTTGTTCATAATTTGAAACATTTTAACACAGACATTTTTTATTCAAAAAAAATAAAGCGGATTTCCTCAAATTGCGGCTAGAATATTTTTTACCTCTATGGATTCACGAGAAAAATGAGTTTTTTAGCGTAACCTGGTTATGAAAAAATTTATTTTTACATTCGTCTTTATTGTTCTTCTGTTTCTGCCGCTAGAAATCGCGTCGCGCGCTTACTTGGTGGCCCAATACCAGTTGTCTTTTTTTGCCCCCGAGCCGATGTACATTTTTTATCCGCTTTTAAAAGTAGTGCATGACACAAAAATTACAGCCGACGACGGATATTACGACATTTTATTCTTAGGTGGGTCTGTTCTCTATGATGCCGGAGAATGGGCCAAAACAAACAACTTCTTGCAAGAAAAATTAAAAGGCAAAACAAATCTCCCCGTCCGCATTCATAATGTCGCGCGTCCGTCTCACTCGTCACGCGACAGCTTGTTTAAATACCGTTTTTTGGCAGACAAACATTTTGACCAAGTTGTCATCTATGATTCAATCAATGAAGTGCGGGCCAACAATTGTCCGCCCAAGATGTTTCAAAAAGATTACTCGCATTACTCCTGGTATTACAAACTCAACTTTTTTGAACATTACCCGTTTTTTAAAATATGCACTTTGCCCTACACGGTCTTTTCTCTCTTAACGGATATTCAGGGAAAAAAGGGACTGCTCCATTTTGTCCCGACGGACATCCCCAACGAAGAATGGGTTAAATACGGCAACTCGATTAAAAGCGCCGCCTCATTTGAAAGCAACATAAACGAAATCCTGTCGCTGGCAAAAAAACGCCAAGAGCCGGTGCTTTTGACGAGCTTTGCTTTTTATGTTCCTCAAGATTATACGTATTGGAAATTTAAGACCAAAAGACTCGACTACGACAAACATACCTTTTACATCGAAATCTGGGGCAAGCCGATCAATGTGATTTCAGGGATCCTCACGCACAATAATATCCTGCGCAAACTTGCCGCGCAAAACCCAGAGGTTATGTTTTTAGATGAATTTAGGCGCATGCCCAAAGGGAAAAAATTTTATAACGACATTTGTCACTTGACCGATGCAGGCAATGAACAACTCTTAAATGATATCGCGCAGACGATAACTAATAATTTCTGACAAATACTTCACGGATACTCTGCCAAAGAAAAACCGCACCCCATTTCCAAATTTGCAACTTGCGTTCTCCGCCGATACGGGCCGGTTCATCGCCGGGGATTTCGGTGATTTTCTTTTTGCGCCGGGCGGCACGGATCGATAAAAGCGGCTCCCAGCTGACATTGGTTTTAAAAAGTTTTTCTTCAAATTCATAAGCGCTGTCTTTATCCAGGCCAAGTTCCGAAATCAAACTTTTCTTATACGCCCGATAAATGACCATGGCATCCGTATAGTGCGCGCCATGAAGAAGATTGATCAAAACTTTGGTAAACATAAAATTGCCAAATCCGGTAATCGCATCATCATCCTCGCTCTTGGCACCCGGCGCATAGCGAGAGACAATGACCATGTCATAGCCTTCTTTCATCTTTTCAATACATTGGGGAATAAGCTCCGACACCGAATTTCCGTCAGGACTAAAGGTCAAAATCACGTCCCCCTCGATAAACGGCAACGCCTCCATATAAGCCATGCGCATGCCCTTCTTTTTTTGGACGACAACCGGATAATTATTTTCCTTAAGCCATTCCAGAGTCCCGTCGGTTGATTGGCCGTCGATAAAAAGGATTTGGTCATACCATTCTTTTTTTATCTGCGGCATAATCGCTTTTAGGCCGACAATTTCATTGAGAACCGGAATAAGCAAAGTAACTTTCATTAAAGCCTCCTCAATTGGAAGTTCGCGCATCTAAAAAATTTTGGTTTCATTCTAACGGTGATACATCAAATTTTCCAATACTAATCCATTAAAATCAAAGCTTTGATTTTTCATAAACGCTCATAAAAGAAAACTGTTGGCGCTTAAAGTAATTTTCTTCATTGAGCTTTAACACCGCCGAAGGGTCGGAAAATTCTGTGATCACAACCGAAACCTTTGTCTGGTGCCCAAGCGCATTGGAGACATTGTTGACGCCGATATGCACAATTTTCAAATCCGGCTTTTCTTTTTTTAACAAAATCCACAGTGGGTATTCCCAGTCATCGTTGCCTAAAAGAAGTCCTACGTGCGAGTCGCAACGCAAAGAGGCGTATTTCACCGCAATCACATACGGCAGTGCCATAAATTTTCGATACGAAAAATACTGCTGTATTCGGTTCATAGTAAAAACATTCGTTTTTCCGACGAGGGGATGGCGCTCATTACAAAACAACGGCGGGACAGCCGCCAGAACAAAAACACTTGTCATCGCACCGACAAGCCAAGGCCGCTGTATCTTTTCTAAAATCAACCCCACAACCGGCATGCTGAGCAAGAAAAGCGGCAAATGCAAACGGCTGTTAAACAATTGCCATTTGAAAAACGCACAAAATATTCCAAAGCTTAAAAGGATAAGAAGTATATATCCCTTTAAAAGCATCGAAGATTTTCGGGATATCAAAACAGCTGTAAAAATAAAAAGTGTCAGCACAAAGTGCAGCGGATTACCGACGATGTCTTCATTAGTCGCCGAGAATGGGATTTCAAAATCCCCCCAACTATTATTTTTGGCATTGCCGGACACAGAAAGAATTTTTTCTTTTAAGAAATTATTCACCGCCACCGACGGCGTTCCCAAATGCAGTGCCGCGTTTCGAACACAATTGGACAAACCGTTTAAAATCACATTTCCGCTGTTTGCGTACTCTTCGCTGCCGGCTGACAGAGGCGCGCCAAAAAGCCGAACATTCCGGCTATAAAATCCCCAATTAACAGCCAAGCAAATCAACACAAGGACCGTGAAATCTCTAAGAATCATTCGCCTTTTTTTAAGAATCCCGACCACAAAAAAACACAAAAGCCACGGCGCCGCATAAATATATGCTGACCCCTTCGTCAACAGAGCTAACGCCAAACTCAAAGATGCGCCCAAAAGTTCTGGCCATTGAAACGATGTTTGACCTTGTGTTTTAAACAATCGCAAAGAAAAATAGCCAAAACTCAACAGCCAAAACCCGACGGCCAAATCATTTTGCGTGCTTGTTCCCTGCAAAATCGCCATCGGGATTGTCACACCCAGAAGTCCCGCCAAAATTTGCCCGCCCTTTCCTGCGCCAAGTACAAGTGCAATCAAACTGACGGTGATGACCGAACCACATAAACTAAACCATTGGATCAGGTTAGCAAACCGATCGCTCTGAGAAAGAATTTGAAACTGTAAAATTAAAAATTCAGCTCCCGGCGGCTGATAAAGCTGTCGAAGAATCGACGTCGGATAATGTTCAACACTGTGGTTCTGGATCCAATGCATAATGCGCGGCATATGATACGTCATCGAGTCCCAATTATTAGGCGCCGCAAGAATGGCATTAATCCCGACGATAAAAATAATCACAACCGTCAAACAAATCCCTACCCAATTCCATTTTGACAAAGAAGTTGCAAAAATTATTTTTTCATTTTGAGATTGTGTGGGAAAAAATATCAAACATCCTATTGCCGCAAAATTCACTAATCCCCAACCCCCAGCGACTGCAAGTGTTGTCAAACCATGAAAAATACTTAAGCTCTCGACGATACCGACCGCCGCGATCGCCCAAATAAGCGCGGCCCATAAGAAAGCCAAACGTTTTCCAAGAGAGATCTTTTTTAATAAAAGACAGAAAATGACGACAAACGCGGCTAAAGGCAGCAGTGTCATCGAGGCAAAAGATTATCGCGTTTTTTTGATAAGGGCATTGATGCGCTTGAGGAGTTCTTCAAAGAATTCGTCGCCCGGACGGGTTCCGATCGGGTCTTGACGCTTGCCGCTTAAAATATCGTCAAGCTCTTTAAGAATGCGGTTGCTGGGGCCTAGAATTCTATTTGAAACGAAAAACATCCAACAGATAACAATAAGAAGCAGCGTTGTCATCCCAAAAAGAATCCACGGCACAACTTTATTAAAACTGTGCATCTGCATAAACCACGGAATATCTTTAGACAATTGCGTGACATCCATGTGGCAGACCACAGTAAGATTTTTGTCAACGTAATTGATGTAATAGAGTGTATAAAAAACACCGGCACAAGCGACTAAACAAATAATAAGGGCAGGAAAAAGGATTTGTTGCTGGTACTTGTTGACGTTGACAAACAGAAGACGTTTGAGTTGTTGGGCCATGAGAAATTTTTCCTCTTTCATTCGTTAATTATATGCAGGGCTCGTTAAAATACCAGTGATTTTTATAAAAATTAAACAAAAATATTTTTTAAAATTTTTGAAACGATTACCTGTCGGCTTTGCCTAACACTTCATTTAAAAGCGCTGGAATCTCTGTCGATGAGGGGTTTAATCGCAAAGCGTCTTTTAAAACCTTTAGCGCCCTTTGCCTGTCTCCCGAATTATTAAGCGCCACAGCCAAGTTGATCAAAACCCCTTCGCGGACAAAACCCAAAGCGAGCGCTTTTTCAAAATAAGGCACCGCCTGATCATAACGGCCGATTTGCGAAAGTGCGGAACCTAAATTATTATATCCGATGGCAAAATCCGGGTCGATGAGGACAGCCTGACGGGCATACGCAATGGCGTCGTCAATTTTTCCCTCTTTGCCCAACACTGTGGCCATATTCGCAAAAACATCCGCATACTTTTGGTCCAAAGAAATCGACTTTAAAAAGCAACTCTTCGCCCACGCATCGTGCCCTTGCCGCAGCCAGTATTCTCCCAGATTATTGTACGCACGCGCATTGGCCGGCTGTTTTTTGATCGTATCTTTCCAAAGGCTTTCTTCGGACACATAAACCTTGTTGCGTTGATACGTTAACCCACCCAAAATCAAGGACATCAGCGCCACGCAAAAAATAAAAAAAACTTTACGGCTTTTCTGATGCGCAAAGGTGTCTATCAAAAACTTTAAACCAAGAACACCTAAAACGCAGACGCAAGCTAATGACAGATAGAGTCGATATTCAAAAATCAAATCTTTAAGCGGGATGATGCTCGACGACGGCAAAAGCAGAATAAAAAAACTTAAACACAAAAAGCTTAAAAAACGATGCCGCCGATACAACGCCCCAAAAACCGCAAGCCACGCACCAACGACAGCGATGCTTGGTAACAAAAGATACGGCTGGACCTCTGGCGGCCACTGGTAATCAAAAATAAGCGGATGCGGCCAAAGGATAAGACGCAGATAATGCAAAATGACCGCCGGTTGATTGACCGCATATAAAAACGGCGACATCCCGTGCATGCCAAAACCGGCTGTCAGTTTCTCTTCGGGCTTTGTCGTAAAATACAAAAAAATCATGGCCACCCACATCACAGATAAACTGGCATAAAGAAACCGGTTGCGTTTAATGGCCGACAAAAAACTTTCCGAAAAAAAAGTCCGGTCATAAAAAAGCACCATCACAGGCAGCACAAGCGCTACTTCTTTAGTCAAACCACAAAAAAGTGCGATCACCCCAGAGGCCATCAGCCAAAACACCCGGCGTGACGTCAAATATCGACTGGCACAATACAGCGTCGTCAAAAACAACAACCCCATAAGCGATTCGGCCCGCTGAATGATGTAGGTCACAGCTTGCGTATGGATAGGATGCAAGAGCCAAAACAGTGCCGACGACAAAGCCAAAAGAAGGGCATCTTTTTTGAGCCATTGTCCTACCGACGGCAGGCTAAACGTTTGGCGCAGGAGCAAAAACAGCATCATCGACGAAAGAATATGCACACGGATATTAAAAACGTGATAGCCAAATGGATTAAAACCGTCAAAACGAAAATTAAATGCAAGCGTCAAATACAAAAACGGCCGCCGGTTGTTTTGAATAAAAGGCCACGGCAAATCCCACGATTGAATATTGGGATTTTGGAGAATTTGCGTCAAATCATCAAAAACAAACGGCGTGCCAAACGCATTGCGATAAGCAAGCGTGCCGGCGATAGCCAGAACAAGCAAGCCCAAAATCGTATGAAAATTTTCGATGAAAATAAAGCGGAAGATTTTTTCAAGGCGCTGTGTGATAAAAGCAAAAATGTTCATTGTCACAGATTATTGATCAAAGTTTCGATATCAGCGACGAGCTTTTGCGAAAGCAGATTTTGCGCGTGTTTTTGCGCTGTAGCAATATCGACGGCCTCGACGGATTTTTGGATCCTGTAACGATATCTTGAGGCGATACTAAATTTTCGTATTCCGATCCCTAAAAGATATGGTACAAATTTTTCATGCTGCGACATAAGGCCACAGACGGAAATGTCCTTTTTGTGCCGCACAGCGGCCTGGGCTACGCGGGCTAAAGCACGCAAAACCCCCGGATGATGCGGCAAAAAGAAGTCCGCAACTTTTTCATTGGTCCGGTCAACGGCCAGCATATACTGGATAAAGTCATTGGTCCCGATACTAAAAAAATCCGATGCCAAGGCAAGCTCGTCGATAATTTCGATGACCGACGGAAGCTCGACCATCATTCCGATCGGCAACGTGGCAAGGCTCTCAATGCCCTCTTTTTTTAGCTGCTCAGCGCACTGATAAACAAAATCTTTGGCCTGCAAAAATTCGTCCAAAGAAGAAATCATCGGGAACATCACCCGAATGTTGGCCCCGACCCCAGCACGCAAAATCGCGCGAATCTGCTGGGCAAAAACATCTTTGTGCTTGAGTGAAAAACGAATTGAACGCATCCCTAAAAAAGGGTTTTCTTCACTGCCGTTGTCATAATAAGAGAGGACTTTGTCCCCGCCAATATCGAGCGTGCGAAACGTAATTTCTTTGCCCGGCATCCCGTCAACAAGCTTTTTGTAAACCAAAAACTGCTCTTCTTCCGACGGAAAATCACTGCGGACAATAAAAGGAAACTCCGTGCGATACAGCCCAATACCCTGGGCCTTGTATTCCCGCGCCGATTTAAGATCGCCTAAAAGATTGATATTGGCCATCAGTTCGACCGCAGTCCCGTCACGTGTTAAAGTTGTTTCCTTAATCTGGGCTTTAAGCTCGGAGGCAAGCTGACGGTCCTTTTCTTTATTCTTAAAAGTCTCGATGACTTCTTCGGTAGGATTAACGTAAATATTTCCCAAATCTGCGTCGAGAATGACTTTTGTTCCGGACGATATTTTCAAAAGCGCTGTCTCTTCGCAAAAAGCGACCGGGACACCGAGCGAGACCGCCAAAATAGTCAGATGAGATGCGACCCCTCCGCTTAAAAGGATAATGCCGCTAACGCCTAACGAAGAAAATTTCAAAATATCCGACGGATAAAGCTGGCGGGAAATCACGATTTTGCCATGAAGATCATGCTCGTCATCAGCGACACCAACGAGATTTTCTAAAAGACGATTGCCGATATCCAAGACATCGTGTTTTTTATCACGCAAATATTGATTTGGCAGCTTTTCAAACATCAGCGCATATTGCGTGACAATCTGCCGCAGGGCATCCGGCGGATTAACCCCTTGGGCAATCGCCTTGGTGATCGCATCCAAAAAAGCCTGGTCTTTGAGCATCAAAATTTGGGCGGTAAAAATCAAGGACGCGACGTCGGAAAGTTTTTCTTCGATCTGCGCCTGCAAGAGTTCAAGCTGTTGCTCAGTTTTTTGAACAGCGCTGTAAAAATCATCCAGCGAGAACTGTCTGGGATTAATCTCACTGGGCGGGACAAAAATCGCAGACTGTTCATAAACGACTGCCGGCGCAAACGCAAAGCCTTCTGACCCCACACGGCCTTTGATGAATTTGAGTTCTTTTTCCGTCGATAATTCGGTGGGAGCATTGGCCTTTTCGTTAAAGCTGATGAGCAGTTTGGCCGTTTCGATGGTGTTGGCCAACTGGGAGGTGATCGCGCGAAAAACCTTGATATCGTCTTCTGAAAAATAATTTTTTTGCGAATTTTGGATGACAACGACACCGATACGCGTCGTTCCCCGAAGAATCGGAACAGCCAAAAAAGATTCGTACTGCTCTTCGCCGATATCCGGAAAATACCGATAGCCGGGGGTCTTGCTGGCATTTTTTTCGCAAACCGGCCGCAACTCTTTAAGCGCAATCCCCGTCAAACCTTCGCCTAACTTCATTTTGACTTTACCGATAGCCTGAGGCTTTAAGCCCTTGGTCGCGCGCAAAACCAGTTCGTTGGTGTTTTCATAATAAATGTAAATCGAGCAGACTTCCGAACGCATATGAGAAGAGATCATTTCGACGATTCTTTGAAGAAATCCGTCAAGGCTTGGCGTGTCAGAAAAAAGACCGCTTAACTCGCCGATGTCGCAGATCAGTTTTGTGTGGTCGCGTGGAATCATGGGAAAGAAAAAAAATCCGGCTGGGATTCCGTTTTAAAAGAGTCGGGAAGCCGGGATTCGAACCCGGGACCCCTTGCTCCCAAAGCAAGTGCGCTAGCCAGCTGCGCTACTCCCCGAATAAATTCAATACTT
>CAZWOH010000017.1:12207-13648 GCA_964635405.1 uncultured Planctomycetales bacterium
AGCTGCGCTACTCCCCGAATAAATTCAATACTTGTTACTATTTTAATCCGCTAGCCTTTAGCCTTAAGCGGGGCTACTGCGCGTAATAAAATATTCAAAATATAAGCGATACTATAACACGATCTGAGGATTTTTGTAAACAACTCACTTTCCCGTCGCTAAACGGTCCGCAAGAAGTTTGGGAAGGCCAGCGGCAATGATTTTAGCTTGGGCGGTTGCAATATCATAATCGATACGTTCAATCGTCACAAGATCCGCTTGAGTATCATAAATCGCATAGCAAGCTTTTGGATTACCATCTCTGGGTTGTCCGACGCTTCCGACATTAATTATATATTTTAAATCTTTCCTTAAAGCGATATGATCGCTTATAAACCAATCGACAATTGATCCACAGGTAAAAACAAGCGGTTTATGCGAGTGCCCGACGAAACACAGCCGATGTTGAAGTATTTGAAAACTCTCAAAAGCATCATCAATATCCCAGATATACCGCCATTCTTTTGGCGATAACAAATTCGCGTGGACGATCGTAAATTGTTCCAAAAGTTCGTCTCCCCCAAAAGCATGACGTGAATCGTTCACCAAAGGCAAATCCGCCAAAAACTTCAACTGCTGAGAATCAAGCTGTTTTTTTGTCCACTCAATCGACGCCTTGGCATGTAATGCATACTGCTCATAGACTGTTAACCCACAAACGGCATAATCATGGTTTCCGGCGATGCATAAACACCCTTTCTCGTCGATTAATCTTTTTAACATTTCAATACATTCACGTGGACTAGCGCCATAACCGACAAGATCTCCTAAAAAAATATAGCGGTCAACCTTGGCCTGTTTTAAAGCGCTTAAAACGCTTTCGAAAGCTTCAAGATTACTGTGAATATCTGAAAATAACCCTATTTTCACCTTAAACGACCTTGTGATTATCCAAAAACATTTTTATAAACACACCGACACCGTCTTTAAGCGCCGGGAAACTTTTTGCCCAAAGACTCAACATAGGCATTGAGTTCTGCGACCTGCTTTTGCAACTTCATGGAATCTTTCGCAAATTCTTCCAGCTGTTCAACACGTTCCGTCAGGGCCTTATTTGTATTTTCAAGTCGTTTTAATAATCTCTTATTATCTAAAAGAAGTTTGGCTTTCTCGACGGACTGGCGAATGGTTATCATAAGCTCCTTGGTATCAAACGGCTTTGTGATATATTCGGTGACAATTCCGGCCTTTAAAGCCTCAAGGGAAGATTCCAAAGAAGGATTAGCGGTCACGATAATAACCGGAATCCATTCGACTTTTCTTTTGATCAATTTTAATAAATCGATCCCGTCCATGTCCGGAAGTTTTAAATCCAAACAAACCAAATCAAAAGATTCATCCTTAAGTTTAGCGACCGCCTGCGCTCCGCTCTGAGCGCCGATAACCCGGTGGCCGTCATTGG
>CAZWOH010000017.1:13748-21712 GCA_964635405.1 uncultured Planctomycetales bacterium
CCAACATACAAAATTTCATCATTGATCAAAGCCGCCGTGATTTCTTCATCCATCACAATCCCAATTAATTTAAGTTCGGAAAATTCTAAAATATTGCCCTCCACAAGATCCCGGAGTTCGAATTTTCTAAAAGGGTCGGACGGTTCGCTGGCTTGCTTAGGCTGATTTTGAAGCATAACTTTGTCGACCATTCGCTTAAAATCGTCTTTAGAATCCTGCGCCGGCGTTTTTGCCGTGGTAACGCCATTCTTGAGCTCTTGAACTGTCTTCCCGCCGGGAACTGAAACGGGAAGATGTCGCGAGCTAAACACAAAGACACACACACCAGCAAGGGCCAATAAAATAATTCCTATAAATTTTTCACGTTGACTCATCATCGGTACGCCTTGTGGTGTTACAACGTTTTGGGATCCTGTTTAAAAAGCACCTTAAGTTTAAGATTGACATCCAACTTTAAAGACATCTCTTTGGATTTAGAAACAGTCACCTGTTCCACCGTTAAATAAAACGGCGTCTGCGCCCAGAGCGACAAAAAATTAACCAACTGGCTGTATTCACTTTCAAACTCCAGATCAATGGTAAATGCATCATAGCCGCCTTCTGAAATTAACGCTGATGGCTTGATGCTCAATAAATCAATCCCGCAACCGGTTGCCAATTCTTCTAATTTCAAAGTAATGTTAGGAATACTCTTTTCGCCGGATATCTTTTGCTCGACACTGCTGACAATCGCGCGCATCGCCCCGTCAGATTCGTCGAGTCTTTTTTTATCGCTTAATAGTTCCTGACGGATCCGTTCCTTTTCTTGCGGCGGCAAAGCCATGGCCGTTTGCCGGGAAATATTCATCGTCTGCAGGAGTGAAAAGATACGAATCGCCTGGGGATAAATATCCAAAACAAAAAAAGCACAAAGGATAATGGCCACCAGCCAAAATTCGATTTTATAAATTTTTTTGATATCAATATCCATCCGACGACAATCTCCCGCCAACAACCCCTAGCAACGGTTACTTAAGCACACAGACGATCTTAAAATTGACCTTTTCATCCTGCCCTTTTTCCATTGAAATCAATGTCACATTATCAAAAAAAGGCGCTTTCTTGATCCCTAACATAAACTCGCTGACCAAACGCGTGTTAAACGACTTGCCCTGGATTTCACATGCCCGATTTTTATTGTTCAAATCAAATCGTGTAAACCAAACTTTATGATGACTAATAGCCCCGATCGCTCTTAAAATGTCCTGAGATAAATAATTGTCCATATAACTGTTGATAAGTGCACCGTAGTCGGCCGTGTATTTTTGGAGATCGTCTGCTTTTTTTTGGATCTCTTCCCGCAAGGCCATAAATTCCATAGTGTCCATATTCGCGGCAGGATGTTTGACCTGGCCTTCTAAATTCGCAATAAACAATATCGTCAAAATATGAATCGCCACAACCACGAATACCGTCGGAATCAATGTGACGAAAAAAGAGTTTAAAATTTTCTTTTTATTTTGCGCCTGTTGCAAAGATTCGGGCAATAAATTAATCTGTCGCACAAAAACTCCTCGTAAAGAAATGTTTAAAACAAGCCGCCATAAGCGGCCAAAAACTCTGTCGCCAACCCTTGAGTGGCGAGTTGTTCACAAGGGATATGCTTGGCAACATCAACAACTTCAACAGGTAGCCCCAGCTGGCTGGCAACAAATTGATCTAGTCCTTTAAGTTTGGCTGAGCCTCCGCAAAGAATGATTTTGTCGATTGTCTCTGCGAGTCCTTCCCGTTCACAGTAGGTCAATGAACGATCGATCTCCTGGGCCCACTCTTGACAAATCGTTTGTATAACAGCTGACACTTTATGATCAGAAGAAGCTGATTTCTCATCGGAGAGAAGAACGGCCTGACGCTTTAAATCTTCGGCCGTCATGATGTCGACTGTACAGCTTTCGCTGATCATGCGCGTCATCTGATCGCCGGCATTTTCAATGCTGCGGACCATCAAAAGCACACGAGCTTTACAAACGACCATCGAAATCGTATGCGCGCCGATATCGACGATTAAAACTGTTTGCTGCGAATTGGCAGGGCTTATTTTCATAACCGCTTTCGCAACAGAAAACGCCGCAATATCAATGACCGTTGGAACGACCTTGACCGCCTTTAAAATCGCCAGATATTTATCAATGACCTTTCGCTCTAGCGCAACAACAATGATCCGCATTTCTGTTTTGTCTTTCAGGCCTTCATGCTCGACGATCTGATAATCAATGCTGGCCTCTTCAATCGCAAACGGCACATACTTTTCAATTTGCCATCGCAAGGCTTTTTGTAATTCCTGTTCCTCAATCCGAGGAATCGTCAAATACCGCAAATACACCGCCGGGTCAGAAATAATCAAACGCACATCGCCGGGCCGTATCTTATGACTGCGCCATAAATCAACCAAAGTCTGCTCGATAAGCGCCTGCGGCGACATAGCTCCCTTAGGGTCAAGAGAACGCGGGAATTCGCGATAAGCCACAGTTCTGACGAGAAGGCCCTTTGATGTCGCCTGAACTTCGATAATCTTTATCGAACTTGATCCAATATCGACAACGACGCGCACACCTTTTTCTAACATGTTCTCCAAAAAATCCCCGCCCTGAAACTTAACCGGAGTCATTAAGCCCTGCCCGATTTTTTTAAAAAACTGAGATTCCGTCATTTGGCCTCAAATGGTTTGTTGAAAAATTTATCCGCCCATCACCGGGAAACGTATTGTAAAAGTCGTTCCTTTCCCGACGCTGCTTTCAACTTCAATCTTTGCTTTATGAAGCTCAAGAATGTCTTGAGTGATCGATAATCCTAAGCCGGTCCCTTTGCCTTCTTCTTTAGTCGTATACAAAGGCTTAAAAATCTCATCTAATTTATCCTCCGGGATACCACATCCGGTATCCGCAAACTTGACAATGACCTGACCTTCTGTTGAGTCGCACGAACTGATAAGCAACGTTCCCCCATTTTTTTCCATCGCGTCGCGTGCGTTGATAATCAAATTCAAAAAAACCTGCTGCAACTGATTGGCATCAGCCATAATCATCGGCAAATTAGACGACAATTGCTGTTTGATCTCAATGTGCGTTTTTTTAATGTGAAATTTCGCAATCAGAAGAGCTGCTTCAATGGCCTTATTGACATTCATCGCCGCCATTTCTTCCTTTTTACGGCGGCCAAATTGCAAAAGAGTTTGAACGATCGCCTGGCAACGGTGGGCTTCACTCTCAACAATCCCGGCAAATTCGGCGCATTCTTTTATTTTTGGCGCATCCAGATTCTCTTTACCCAGCTGTCCGATAATCAATTGCGAATATCCCAAAATACTCGTCATCGGATTATTGATCTCATGGGCAACACCGCTGGCCAATTGGCCTAAGGCGGATAATTTTTCGGACTCAATCAATTGGGTTTGCTGTTGCTTAAGCTCCTGATTGACTTTATGCAAATTGTCAAACAGCTGCGAATTTTCGATAGCCACCGCCGCCTGGTGAGAAATCGCGGTCAGCATTTCAAGATCTTCGCGAACAAAGCTGGCGACCTTGCCTTTTGTGTCGACGTAGAGAATTCCCAGAATCCGGTCTTTGATTTTTATGGGGACACACATCGTCGAGCGGATCCCCTGGATGACAATGCTTTCTGCTTGTTTAAAACGCTCATCTACTCCGGCATCCGAAATCAAGAGTGATTCTCCGCTGTGCATAACTTGTTGGGCAATTGTCTGCGACAAAGAAATCTCTTCGCTTTCATCGACTCCCGGCCGTCGACAAACAGCTTGCAGGGTCAGCTGCTGAGTTTCCTGATCCTGCAACATAATAAATCCGCGATCGGCTTTGATCACACTTAAAACAGCTTCCAATATCCGAAACGAAAGTTTTTTTAAATCAACCACAACACCCAAGTCCAGGCTTATCCGATAGACCGTCAATAACCTCTGGCATAATTCCATCAAAGATTTTGGATCGGTTGGAAAATCCTTTTTTTCGAAGCCCCCCGCCCCAGTTGAAAGCGACATCACAACATTACTTTTGGACACATTCTCCTGCGATGAAAGCAACCGCACTTGAGTCAGTCCGCCATCCTGGAGTTCTTCCGGAGCATTCAATTGCAAAAATTCAATGACTGTTGCACCCAGCAAAATTTGATCACAAAATTGCAACTTCCCTTTGCGTACCGTCTGGCCGTTGACAAACGTGCCGTTGACTGACCCTAAGTCTTCAATCCACCACTCCCCATCTTGAGAAAAAATCGATGCGTGCCGTCGGGAAACACGCCGGTCAGGGATCACAACCGTGCTCGACACATCCCGTCCAAGTTCTAATTTTTGATCGCCAAACCGGACGACAGAACCTTTTCGTTCCCCATTTTTTATCAGTAACTTTGGCATCAATCACCTTATGTTAAATTCCAACCTAATGTGTTTTATCAGAAAATTGATTAATATGCTGCTGTGCGATTTTGATTTGAGCCGCATCGTTTTCGCATTTTAATAAATCTTTCCAAGCCTTTATAGCCTTTTTGTAATCATTTTTCTTTTCATAAATTAACGCTAATTGTTTGTAATACGCCGGCTCATCCGCCCGTAATTGCACGGCCCTTTGAATCTCAGAAATCGCTTCATCGAACAATCCCTGACGAGCAAAAGATTGGCCCTGATCAAAATGCGCTTGGGCCTGCTCTAAAAGTGTTAGGGTACTATTTGTTTCCTTGACCAAATCCTTTTGCCCAACCATGACGGCAAATTTACTCCACGACATTTTTTTAAAAATGTCGGCCGCCTTGTCCCGATAAAAATAAATAAGTGCTGCGCAAACAACGAGGAAAAATATTTTTCCCCAGCCAAAGCCTTTGACCTTTGGGGGCAAACGGCCAACAGCGTTCGGCCCAGCGCAAACCGATACTTTTTGTGTATGATCGATTTGAGTTGCGCTTTGAGCAAGACTGTCTTCTTTGGCCAACTTCTGCAAATCTTTTTTTAAATCTTGCGCGCAAGAATATCGGTGCACAAGATTTTTGGCCATGGCTTTGTTGATAATCAATTCCAATTCCCTGGGAACTTGCGGCCTAAGTGCAGAAATCGCCAAGGCAGGTTGTGTCTGGTGTTTGTGCAACAACTCCTGCAAAGTCTCGGCTTCAAAAGCAAGGCGGCCGGTGACCATTTCATACATCGTAATCCCCAAAGAATAAATGTCCGTCCGGCTATCTACCCCTTCACCGGTAATTTGCTCAGGCGACATATACTCTGCGGTGCCCAAAGAAGAACCTTCCACCGTGACACTTGTGCGTCCCAAAATTTTGACCAAACCATAATCCATTAACTTGACTCGTCCGTCGGGTAAAATCATGATATTGGCTGGCTTGATATCGCGATGGATCATTCCCATCTGATGCATATGCGCCAAAGCATCAGCGACACAAACGCTTATTTTAATGACGCGATCAATTGGCAGAGGCCCTTTGGCTTTAATCAAATTCTTAAGATTTTCTCCTTCAATAAATTCCATGACGAGAAAGTGCTTCCCCTCTTGCATCCCCGATTCATAAACTTCAATCATGTTAGGATGTTTTAATTGCGTCATCGCCTGCACTTCACGATGAAACCGTTCAACCGTCACGCGGTCAACCATCATCGGCGGAAGGACTTTGATAGCAACCGTTTTTTGTGTCGCTGGATTTAAGGCCTTATAAACAATGCCCATGCCGCCCTTGGCAATCTCGCGGACGATCTTATATTGCCCTAATGTATTTTCCATGACTGCATCCTCTGCAAAAATTATTGATGTCCCTTCCAATAATCAACAGAATATCCGGGACTGCCCCCGGTAAAAAATGGCGGGTTCAAAGAAGAATCAAAAACCCAGTCGGTCCTGGCTATCGTAGCCATGCTAATACTCCCGGTGCCGCTAACAATAGCCCCATTAATCGAATGTCTTGGCGTAGGGAAAAAATTCCACACGTTCAAAGAAATATTGCCCGCAGCATAAATCAGCCCATGAATATTGACAACACCCGGGGATATATTTCCTAAACTTAACGTTCCTGACGCAACCAAGGCCGGGTCTTTGCCGGCAGGCGTGATCGTTAAGCTGGTCACTTGAGAAATAGACAAATTCCCGTTAACGATCAATGACCCATTAATGGTCAAAGGCGCTGATCCTCCCAAATTAATCGTGCAAGCTCCATTGACATAATGCACCCCTGTAATCGTCGGTGATGCTGGCGTAACCCACAGACAATTGGCATGCCTGTTGGTTGCCGGCGCATAACTAAACCACGGTCCGCCCGGACTTGTAATCGTTGTGGGAATAAGTAGCCCCGTATTAGCCTGTGTGACAATCCCGTTGACCGTATGCTGTGTGGTAAAGTTCGGAACAATGACACTGCGCGCATCCACGTTGCCAGTCACGGTACTAAAATCACAATTCGTAACCGACGGGATACTGATTCCGGCCATGAAAGCCCCTGTCCACTTCTTAGGCGACATCTTTGTTTCAATCGTGCGCACAATCCCGTCGGTCCCTGTATTCCCCGTCGCAGAAATAATCCCGGTTGCAGAATTATAGGATGCCGAATAATCCATGATTGCATCGCCATTTAAATCTCTCAAAGGGATATTGCCCAAGCCATCCCCATCCTGGTCCACATTATTGACAAGTTCAGCGATCGAATGCTGCAGTGCACTTTCTGAATGATAAAAAGCCTTCAACGTATTAATTTGATTGCGGGCGATCATAAGTTGCGTTCTGGCCATCATCAAATACCCTAACCCCAAGTTTAAAAACAAAAGCATCAAAACAATTGCCGTAACAAAAGCAATTCCACTGTTATTCATTTTTTTCATTTGTCGCGTCACTTGTCTCTAAAATTTGCCATCGTGGAAACAACCACCGTTTTTGAATACGGATCCTGCATGCTCATCGCGACTCTGATTCCGACGGCCACAGATAGTGGATCAAGAATATCCAAGGGAACAACATTAGACCCGCCGTCGAGTTTGACCGGAACAACACTATAAAACCTTGCAATAACTCTGCCTGCAAAAGAATCTCCGGCTACAATTTGCTTTGTCCCTGCGTTGACACTGCGCTGAATCGTGTTGCCCACAACTTCATAACGGATAGTTTCCGTCGTTGTATTATTCGAATCGACCAAAACCTTGGTCGTAAACTCAACCACAAACATATCTGCCTGCGTTAAGCCTGTTGCATAGCGCAATTCGGAACTTAAACGCGTCATGGCAATCCGCGCATGCTGCAAAAGTTCACTTTGCTGATTACTGACATTCCAGCTCGATTTTCCAACTTTAAAAACTAAAACAAGTGAACCTAAAAGTAGCGCACTGATCGCAATCCCCAGAGTGGCTTCCAGAAGAGTAAACCCTTTTATCTTACGCGTGCGACCCACTTTTTTTAGTCTCTCTTAAAGTTTGTTCGCGACCAAAAAATCGATTTGCTCTGTCTTGTTGACCCCAACACCCGACGGATAAAAACAGCTGACGTGCACTTTTTTTAAATACGGGTTGCCCAAATACGGCACTGTTTGAGTTGTGCTTAATTTATATTTTCCAAAACCTGTAATCACCTGGTCTGTCACTGTAATGTCTTTTGCAAAAGGCTGGCATCGGATTTCTTCGATCTTATATTGCAGCAGATTCGCAACTGACAAATCTTCCTCAACCAGAAAATTCATTCCTGAGCCGAAAGAATATAAATTCATGACCGATACGGCCATCACGCCAATAATGACAACCGTCGCAAGAAGCTCGATTAAACTAAAGCCTTTTATCCCGGATTTTGCATTAGCCAAGCTCCTGCTTGGCCAAACAAAATCCGCCCAAAGGGCCGCATGTCTCGACACCGTCGAGACGTGCGGGGTTAACCTTGTCCCTACAGGACAACCGAAGGCAAATTTTGCATTTCCCTTTTTGTGCGCGACGGATCGTCGCG
>CAZWOH010000018.1:0-6464 GCA_964635405.1 uncultured Planctomycetales bacterium
GGGCAAACGCCGCCTAACTGAAAAGTCGTCCATTGGCTAAGCGCAGATTTTTCTTTAACAATAACGCCGCAAAGCTCCAGCGCTGAAAAGTCAGGTTTCACAGTTTAACTTTCGTTTTGACAATTGACCCAGTTTGAGGTGCCGTCTATAAAAACTTCCTTTTTCCAAATCGGCAAACGTTTTTTAAGTTCATCGATGATATACCGGCAGCCTTTGAATGCTTCATCGCGATGGACAGAGCTAACCCCCACCCAAACGCTCATTTCTCCGACGGCAAGTCGACCGACCCGATGCAAACAAACACAGTGTGAAATAGAAAATTGCGCCTGGACTTCATGAAAAATCTTTTGCGCTTCACCCTCACAAAGAGGCGCTAACGCTTCGTATTCCAACTGCGTTACGCACTTTCCGTTATGCGTATCACGCACCCAACCTTCAAAACTGACAAAAGCGCCGTTAGATGAATGACGCAATTGACTAAGATACGATTGAAAATCTAAAGGTTTGTTTGAGAGTTGAAACATAGCTTAAATTATATGTCAGCCAGAATGATCTGTTTTTCAAGACGTTGTGAGACGAAGCGCGCATGGATAAAGCGCGAGTCGAACATCGAGCGAAGTCCAACCGGCAGGGGTTGGACGAGCGTTCTTTGAAAAATAGATCATTCTGGCTGACACCTAATAAGTAACTTTAACAATACCGTTTTTGATAGTACATTGGCATCCTAAACGTTTGTTTTCATCCATGCCTAAATCTTTTTCCTCTTGATTAAGAGGCCCTAAATTCTCGGCTCCTTCTAAAACTTCAATCTGGCATGTTGCGCAAACACCCGAATTGCAACTAAACGGGATACCGGCTTTCTCACACGCTTCAGAAATCTGGGTACCGTCGGGGACCTCGTATTCTATCTGATCAATGATAAGCTTGGCCATAATCTTAAAAGATATTAAATTTTGGGTAAGGGAAAGACGATATTTTTTTCGGGATTATCAAAAGAGTGCACGACAACCCCCGAAAAATTTGCCTTAATCGTGTTAACCAATTCATCGACAATCCATCGGGGAACCGATGCGCCGGAACTGATCCCGACTTTTTTCTTTCCGTTTAACTTCTTCATATCAAATTCGTGGGCGCGATCAATGATATAACTTTCGACACCATAATTAGCGCCCGTTTCCCGCAAGCGGTTGCTGTTAGAACTGTTGGGCGACCCGCAAATGATAATAATATCGCAAGTCTTGGCCAATTCTTTAACGGCATCCTGCCGATTTTGGGTTGCATAACAAATATCCGCACGAGGGGGGCTGACAAGATGCGGGAATTTGGCTTTTAACTTTTTAATAATTCCGGCTGTTTCATCGACGGAAAGGGTCGTTTGTGTCAAATAGGAAACTTCCTTTTTTGCTGAAATATCCAAACTATCGACATCTTTTTCCGTTTCAATAATATGTAACAATTGCGGGTCGACATGACCGGCAGTCCCCGTTAATTCCTGATGCCCTTTATGCCCAATTAAGACGATTTCATATTTCTTTGCAGAAAATTTTACAGCTTCCTTATGGACTTTTGTCACCAAAGGACACGTTGCATCAATAAATTGCAGTCCTCTTTGTTTAGCGTTTGAAATAACGGCAGGCGGGATCCCGTGAGCACTAAAAATTATACGCGAGCCAGAAGGGACTTCATCAATCGACTCGACAAAAACAACGCCGCGCTTTTTAAAATCTGAGACGACATACGTATTATGCACAATCTCATGATACACATAAAGCGGCGCCCCGTATTTGGCCAGCGCTTTTTCAACGATTTCAACGGCACTGGCAACCCCAGCACAAAAACCTTGTGTTCTTGCCAAAAATATTTCCACTTTTTTATATCCTTATTGCTATAATCCGAATTTGAAAGCCAGTATAGCATTTGAGTCTTTAAATGAAAACGATTTTTCCGAAAGGGAAGTTACCTTATGCAACTGATGAAACGACGAAAAACACCGACGGTAAACATTGGCCATGTTCCGTTAGGGAGCTCTTTTCCGATTGTCATTCAATCCATGACAGATACATCAACCGCTGATGTTCACGCGACATTTCAACAAACTGTTAGCCTTATTGAGGCCGGTTCACAGCTGGTGCGCTGGACCGTCAATGACGAAAAAGCCGCGCAAGCTGTTGCCGAAATTATAAAAATGCTGCGCGACAAGGGTTACCAAACACCGATTGTTGGAGATTTTCATTTCAACGGCCATCGCTTGCTGGCCAAATTCCCGTCGGCGGCGAAGGCTTTGGATAAATATCGGATTAATCCCGGCAATGTCGGCAAAGGCAATTTGCATGATGATAACTTTGCCACAATCGTCAAAATCGCCATCGAACATAATAAAGCGATACGCATCGGCGTTAATTGGGGCTCGCTTGACCAAGAGCTTTTGACCGCCATGATGGACAAAAACGCACGACTCGCAAACCCCAAAGACGCTAAAGAAGTCACTTATCAGGCCATGATACAGAGTGCTTTACAAAGTGCCGCATACGCACGCAAACTTGGCATTAAAAAAGAAAAAATCGTTTTGAGTGTCAAAATGTCAATTTTGCAAGATATGGTCAATGTTTATTCAAAACTCGCTAAAGAATGCGAATATGCTCTGCACTTAGGATTAACGGAAGCCGGAGCGGATGTGCAAGGCATTGCGTCGAGCGCGGCGGCTTTGGCGATTCTTTTGCAACAGGGAATTGGCGACACGATACGCGTTTCCTTAACACCGCAACCGAATGTCAGCCGGACAAAAGAAGTCGACGTCTGCAAAGCGATTTTGCAGGCACTGGGATTGCGCTATTTTGCTCCTAGCGTCACCAGCTGTCCGGGTTGCGGAAGAACCAGCAGCAATTTTTTTCAATATCTTGCCAAAGACATCAATGAACACATTGTCCGCCAAATGCCGCAATGGCAAAAAGAATTTCCAGGCGTTGAAAAATTAAAAATTGCTGTCATGGGTTGCGTTGTCAACGGTCCCGGGGAAAGCCGTCATGCCGATATCGGGATCAGTTTGCCGGGGGCTAGCGAAAAACCGATGGCTCCGGTTTATATCGACGGGAAAGAATCCACCACCTTAAAGGGAGAAAAAATCAAGGAAGAGTTTATTGCCATCCTGGAAGATTATATAAAAAACCGTTTTAAGCGATAAATAGCTAATTTAAACTGATGCCGCAACGGTCAGACGATTTAAGCTCTTGATATAATTTAAAACTTCTTTGGCGTGTTCCGCAGGTTTTACTTTTTCAAAAATCTTCGCAATTTTTCCATCTTTATCAACAATAAAAGTCGTGCGCAAAATGCCGGAGATCTTTTTGCCATACATCAACTTTTCGCCCCAAACGCCGTAAGATGAAATCACCTGTTTCTCCTTATCGCAGAGCAAAAGAAAGGGAAGGTAATATTTCGCCACAAAACGCTGATGCGAATAAAGATTGTCCGCGCTAATTCCCAGGACAACCGTGTCACATTCAAAAAGTTCATCCATGACATCGCGAAATCCACACGCTTCTTTGATACAGCCTGGGGTATCATCCTTCGGATAAAAATACAAAACAACATTCTTGCGGCCCAAATAATTGGACAATGAAACCATCCGCCCGTTGCTGGCAATCAATGCAAAGCTTGGGGCTTGTGAACCAACGTCGAGTTTCTTCATGTCTTTTCTCCTTAGGACTAAAACGGATTCCATATTTTTTTATGTGGATCATAAATCGCTTTGATCAAGCTTTCCGACGGCATATTATCCTCGCGCGGCCAGGATGTCATCTCAAGTTTATTGCCATCCAGATCATAAAAATACAAAGACCATGATTTATCACGTTTCTTTGCGAAAGCAATTTTGACAGCATTATCTTCCAGACGCTTGATCATCGCGTCAAATTCCTGAGCTTTAACCCGAAACGAAAAATGATTCGCGCCCAAGCCTTCTTCCTGGAATGGATGTTTTTCATCAAAACTTTTCGCCTGGATCAATCCGATAAGCGCCGGACCGCAATCGAGAAAATATTCAATGCCCGGCTTGGAAGGTTCACGCTGTGTAATTTGCAATCCTAAAACTTCGGTATAAAACTTAAGAGATTGATCCAAATCCTTCACATTGACAGCGACATGATCAATCCCGAGAATCAAACTCATAATTTAATCACCCGATCGATTTGTCGATTTTTAAAAGTCACATATTGCTGATACCCGGCAGCACGCGCCAGATCAAAAGCTTTTTCAAAATCCGATCCAACTTCACCAGGGGCATGCGCGTCAGAGCCAAACGTCAAAGGAATGCCTTGCTGACAATAAATTCGAAGTGCATCGAAAGACGGATACATTTCTTTAACCGGTTTTCGCAAACCCGCGGTATTAATCTCGACGGCAACGCCGCAAGACTTAAAAACCTCGGCTATCGCCAAAATTTCGGATGTCATATCCGCTGACGGCCTATGACCGAATTTTTTGACCAGATCAACATGGCCCATAATATCAAAAAGTTTTGATTGCGCCGACAAACGCAAAAGCTTGTAATATTGCCGGTAAACCTGATCAATGTTCGCGCTATTCCATCGGCTTAAATCATTCGGATTATCAAAACCCCAGTCCCCTATAAAATGGACAGAACCGATGACATAGTCATACGGATAGCCCGAAAGAATTTTTTTCGTTTTCTCTTCGCAGCCGACAATAAAGTCTGCTTCAAGCGCAACTTTAATCGAAATCTTTTTTTGGAATTGGGAGCGGACATCCTCAATCATTTTATGATAAATCGGCAATTGGTCCAAACGCATGGCAATTCGCGGGTCCTCAAAAGCAACAAGGGGAGCATGATCAGAAAAACCGATTTCAGTAAGGCCGGATTCAATAGCGCGCAGGACATATTCGCGCGGCTCTCCGACGGCATGGCCGCAGAGAGGGGTGTGCATATGATAATCAACAACGGGGGTAGACATTTTCTTAAAAACTAATTTTATTAAAATTCAAAAAACAATTTTGTATCAACGTGCCGGAATTATAGCACGAGTGCCGATTTTGTTTGCAATATATTTTTTCACAAGGCTTTAAAATGCTCCTTTGACCGTCGGGAAATGACTTTGACTTTGACTTGAGGCTGTGTTAAGATTGCACACATAAAATAACAACATCGAGGATGCCATGGACCAATTTTTTAAAAAGTTACTTGAGGAAATCGGCGAAGACACCAACCGTGAAGGTTTACGCTCCACTCCGCTTCGTGCCGCAAAAGCTTTCCAATATCTGACCAAAGGATATAAGGAAGACATCAAAAAAATCGTCAATAATGCCGTTTTTGAATCTGACAATGACGAAATGATCATTGTCAAAGATATCGAACTCTACTCTCTATGCGAACATCATCTCTTGCCTTTTTTTGGTAAATGCCATGTCGGTTATCTTCCCAATGGAAAAATCATCGGTCTTTCTAAAGTCGCCCGAATTGTGGATGTCTTCGCTCGCCGATTGCAAGTCCAGGAAAACTTGACCAAAGAAATCGCTGAAAGCATTATGGATGTGACAAATGCTCTAGGGGTCGCCGTTGTCATCGAAGCGCGGCATCTGTGCATGATGATGCGGGGCGTTGAAAAGCAAAATTCGCTGATGAAAACCTCTTGTATGCTCGGTCTTTTTAGAAGTGAAAATTCAACACGCGCCGAATTTTTAAGCTTGATCCGCTAACAATGCGAAAAGTCAAAACCGCTTATTCGAAAGGCAGTGTCCTGATCACCGGTGGCGCAAAACGGCTCGGTCGCGCAATCGCCATTTATTTGGCCAACTTAGGTTACCCCATCGCCATTCATTACAATCATTCACGCACCGAAGCCGAAAACCTCGCCAATGAAATTTATCAATCGAAAGGTCGCTGTGAAATCTTTGCCGCTGACTTGAAAGATCCCAAAGCGCTTGCGAAATTATTGCCTGACGTCCATCAAAAATTTCCGGATCTGTGCGTTTTGGTCAATAATGCCTCAATTTTTGTACCTTCCAAGATCAAATCCGCCAATCTAAAGGATTTTGAGGATGAATTTGCCATCAATTTGCGTGCGCCGTTTATTCTCACCAGCCAATTTGCGAAAATCATTCAAAAGGGAAGCATCGTCAATATTGTGGATACGAATGTGTGCAAAAACCAAACAGCTCACTTTTCTTATCTTTTAACAAAAAAATCTTTAGAGGATTTGACACGCTTGGCTGCTGTTGAGCTTTCTCCTTATATTCGTGTCAATGCTGTCGCTCCGGGACTTATTCTTGCGCCAGCGCATAAAAACCCTGATTATCTTAACCGTCTGGCAAAAAATATCCCGCTTAAGCGTAAAGGCGATCCAGAAGATATTGCAAAAGCTGTACACTTTTTGTTTGAAAATACCTTTATTACCGGGCAAACCATCTTTGTGGATGGGGGAGAACACTTACTTTAAACAGAACAAACC
>CAZWOH010000018.1:6564-21266 GCA_964635405.1 uncultured Planctomycetales bacterium
CGGGCAAACCATCTTTGTGGATGGGGGAGAACACTTACTTTAAACAGAACAAACCAATGAGCACTATTTACCATGGCCATCATCCGTATAACAGACTTAAAACTCAAAGCCATCATCGGCATCAATACGTGGGAACGAACAACCCGGCAGGATGTCATTATTAACCTTGAACTGGATTTTGACGCTTCCAAACCGGCCCAAAGTGACAATATTAAGGACACTGTTGATTACAAGGCCCTCAAAAAGCGTATTATTGAACTTGTTGAAGGCTCAAAATTTTTTCTTTTAGAAAAATTAGTTGAAAAAGTGCTTACTCTTATTATGCAAGACTCCAAAATCCGCAAAGCAACTGTCCGGATTGATAAACCAAAGGCTTTACGCTTCGCTAAATCTGTTTCAATCGAATCCAGCCGCCGCAAATCACGCAAAAAGTGATTTGTCCGTCACCTTGAAATTTGATCTAAAACGTCCCCATTTACCTTTTTTTGTATCGAATTAACCTAAATTTTCTTGCCCCAACACCTGCCATTCGTAAACCTTTATTTTTGCCCTGTTTACAATTAAGCGCGCCAAAAATATTTTTGCAATCAAAGTACACATTATGGTAAGGTTTGGGTCTATATGAAAAGCAAAATGGTCCTTAAAAAGCTTCTGATCATCACCATTTCGGCGGTTACTTTTCTGTGTACGATTTTTGTTCACACGAAAAGCGACGAAGCCTCTTTGATTCCATTGGACAAAGGCATTATGGCTGGCCATGCGTCTTGGTACTCACGTGCGGATGCCGGAATCAACCGCCACACAGCGAACAATGAGATTTTTGATGATCATGACTTAACATGCGCGATGTGGAATGTTCCATTTAACCAAAAACTGCGCGTGACAAACACCGAAAACGGCAAATCTATTATTGTTCGTGTCAATGACAGAGGGCCGCATAAACGTTTTGTCCGCAAAGGCCGTGTTATCGATCTTACCAAAACCGCTTTTCGCCGGATTGCCGGGACCCATAAAGGCCTTATCCGCGTCCAAGTCGAATTTCTCTAACTCATCGTTTTGAAATTAACTATCCTTCGAATAAATCCGCGTTTATTTTTCATTTTTAGCTTGCAAATAAAGTTATCATTGTTATCATATCGCTGTATTTAAACCAATAAAAAATTATTCCTATGAAATTTAAAAACGAAATCGTTGTCGTAACAGGTGCCACACGCGGCATTGGCAAGGCTATTGCTTTAGCTTTCGCAAAACACGAAGCGGATGTGATCTTAGTCGGCCGAAACGAGCAAGCTTTAAAGGCTCTTTCCGACGAGATAAAGAACGCCGGCCAATCATGCGATTTTTTTGCGTGTGATGTTGCCAACTCGCAAAATGTGCAAGAAACCGTCAATAAAATTCTTGACAAATATAAGACCATTGATATATTGGTTAACAATGCAGGGATCACTCGAGATAATTTGTTGCTTCGAATGAGTGAAACCGATTGGGATGAAGTCATAAGCACCAACCTCAAAGGCGTTTTTAATTTTACAAAAGCTGTTTCGCGATCGATGCTTAAAGCCAAAAAAGGCAAAATCATCAGTATCGCTTCGATCATTGGAATAACAGGCAACGCAGGACAGGCCAATTATGCCGCAAGTAAAGCGGGCATTATCGGTTTCACAAAATCCATCGCGCGCGAATTAGCATCACGCGGAATTACCGCTAATGCCATTGCCCCAGGATATATTGAAACCGAAATGACTGGCCAGCTCAAAGACGAACTTAAAGCCGAGATTTTAAAAAGCATTCCCTTAGGTCGGCTTGGGACCGTCGAAGACGTTGCAAACATAAGTTTATTTCTCGCTTCAAAAGAAGCGGATTATATTACCGGTCAGACCATTGTTGTAGATGGTGGAATGGCGATCTAACTCACAGAGGGCAAAAAGGAGGCTTTTGTATGTCCGTTGAAGACAAAATCAGATCAATCATTTCCGAACAATTAGGCGTTAAGCCTGAAGAAGTCAACCCACAAGCATCCTTTATTGATGATCTTGGCGCTGACTCGCTAGACACCGTGGAGCTTATCATGGCTCTTGAAGAAGAATTTGGTGTTGAAATCCCAGACGAAGATGCCGAAAAAATGGCAACCGTTGGTGATGCAATCAAATATATCGAAGAAAAAGCGCCGAGCAAGTAAGCTTCTTTCCTCTATATATAAGATCAACATATTAAAGATTAAACGTAAAGTGTGCCCCGAAGACTTTTGTCGGGGCTACTTTATAATACTAAACCTTTAATAACTTCGAAAAGATATCAAAATGCAAAAAAGACGCGTTGTTGTAACAGGGATTGGTGTTGTTTCCCCGTTTGGGACAGGGACAGAGGTCTTTTGGAAATCTTTGCTCGAAGGCAAAAGCGGTATCCGGCCGATCACTCATTTTGATGCCAGCCAATTTGACTGCAAAATTGCCGGAACTGTCATAAATTTTAATCCCCTTGATCATTTTTCGACTAAAGAAGCACGCCACCTTGCCCCGTTTGTCCAATACGCGGTTGTCAGTTCACGTGAAGCGGTGTCCATGGCAAAACTCGACTTGAAAAATATTAATTTGGAACGCATGGGCGTTTTGATCGGTTCAGGAATCGGCTGCCTTCATACATTAGAGGAAGAGCACAGCAAATTGCTCACGCGTGGGCCTTCAAAAATTTCTCCATTTTTTATTCCAAAAATGATTATTAATGAAGCGGCTGGACACGTTTCAATCGAAACTGGCGCAAAAGGGCCGGCGACTTGCGTTGTGACAGCCTGTGCGAGTGCAACAAATGCGATTGGCGATGCTTACCGTTTTATCCAATACGGCGATGCGGATGTTATGCTCGCCGGTGGAACTGAATGTGCTTCGACTCCATTAGGGATAGGCGGATTTTGCGCTCTGAAAGCTTTGTCGCAGCGCAATGACGCTCCCGAAAAAGCCAGTCGTCCATTTGACCTTAACCGCGACGGTTTTGTTATGGCCGATGGCGCCGGTGTTACATTGCTCGAAACTCTCGAGCATGCCAAAATGCGCGGGGCCAATATTCTTGCAGAAGTTGTAGGCTATGGCCGCACGTCGGATGCCTACCATATCACAGCACCCGAATCAACCGGAGCAGGGGCTACACGTGCCATGAAACTTGCTTTCGACGAAGCGAATATGCCGCTTCAAGAACTAGGATACATTAACGCGCACGGAACCTCAACACACTTAAACGACAAAGTCGAAACCTTAGCCATCAAAAATCTTTTTAAAGAACACGCCAAGCTTATACCGATAAGTTCAACAAAATCCATGACAGGTCATTTACTCGGAGCTGCAGGTGGAATTGAATTTGCTGCAAGCGTTTTTACGATTCGCGACAATATGATTGCCCCAACGATCAATCTCGAAACGGCTGATCCCGACTGTGATTTGGACTATGTCCCAAACCACGCCCGTAAAGCAACCGTGAATTCTGTCATGTCCAATTCTCTGGGATTTGGCGGTCACAATGCCTCGATTCTGATTAAGCGTTTCAAAGAATAAAATCCTCGCCATAAAATTTTTCAACAAGGAAAATCGATGAAAAACTATAAAATTGCAGTGATCGCAGGTGACGGGACAGGGCCGGAAGTTATTAATGAAGGGTTAAAAGTCCTGGGGGCAGCCGCACAAAAATTTGGTTTTAAATATCAAACCCATGCCTACGATTTTGGCGGAGCACGTTACCTTCGCACAAAAGAAGTCTTGCCGGACTCAGCCATCGGGGAGCTTAAAACTTTTGACGCAATTTATCTTGGCGCAATTGGTCATCCTGACGTTAAACCTGGGATCCTTGAAAAAGGGATTTTGCTTCGTCTTCGCTTTGACCTCGATCAATATATCAATCTTCGTCCCGTCGAGCTTTACGACGAACGTTTTTGTCCGCTCAAAAACAAAAAACCCGAAGATATCAACTTTACAGTTGTCCGTGAAAATTCCGAAGGGCTTTACAAAGGTTTAGGCGAATTCCAAAATAAAGGGACGCCCGACGAGGTTGCCATTCAGGTTTCTCACAACACCCGAAAAGGGGTAGAACGCTGTATCCGTTATGCTTTTGAATACACGCGCAAACACGGCAAAAAAAAGAAACTCACGCTTTGCGGCAAAACCAATGTTTTGACTTTTGCTTTTGATCTTTGGGAAAGAACCTTTAATGAAGTAGCCAAAGAATATACCGACATTACGACAGATTACGCCCATGTTGATGCGACGACGATGTGGTTTGTCAAAAATCCGGAATGGTTTGATGTTATCGTGACCGACAATATGTTTGGTGATATCATTACCGATTTGGGAGCGATGATACAAGGTGGTATGGGGATTGCCGCCGGTGGAAACATTAACCCGCAAGGGGTTTCAATGTTCGAACCGATTGGCGGATCTGCGCCAAAATATACAGGTAAAAATATCATCAATCCACTGGCCGCAATCGCCGCTTTAGCGATGTTATTGCGACAAGTTGGGGAAGACAAGGCCGGTAATGCCGTCGAGGCTTCCGTTAAAACAGTTTTGCGTACCAAACTCAAAGATCTTGCCGCAGGCAAAATGGGTTATTCTACAACAGAGGTTGGAGATCTCGTCGTCAAAGAACTTTAAACACAGGAGTAAGAAACATGAGTAAATATAACGTCGTAGTTGTCGGTGCTGGAGCAGTTGGAATTGAAATGTTACGCGTCTTGCGTCAAAGAAATTTTCCTGTTGCACAATTAAAAGTTTTAGCCAGAAGCGACCGTGACATCACCGTTGACGGACAAACATATCATGTCGAACCAATCACGGCCCAAAGTTTTGACGGAATGCAAATTGCTCTTTTTGCGGGGACCGAAGGCGAAAAAGGCGCGGCTGTCACTTTTGCCGACGAAGCGGTCAAACGCGGTTGTATCGTCATTGACAATGGCGCAGATTTTCGCATGGAAAAAGATGTTCCGCTCGTCGTTCCGGAGGTCAACGGCAAAGATGTGAAAATGGCCAAAAAAGGACGTGGCATTATTGCCAATCCCAATTGCTCGACGATACAAATGGTCGTGGCCCTCGCCCCTATTCACAAAATGTCAAAGATCAAGCGTGTTATTGTCTCGACATATCAAGCCGCATCCGGCGCGGGAAGCAAAGCGGTCGATGAGCTTTTTGCCCAGACAAAAGATGTCTTAGACGGAAAACCTGCCGTGCCGCAAGCTTTGTCCAAGCGCATTGCTTTTAATATTTTTCCACACATCGGTTCCTTTGCCGAAAATGATTTCACATCGGAAGAATGGAAGATGATTTTGGAAACCCAAAAAATCATGCATGATGACAAGATCAAAGTCTCGGCGACAACTGTCCGAGTTGCTGTCAAAAACGGCCATAGCGAGTCGGTTTATCTCGAAACCGAAAAACCGCTCGACCTTAAAAAAGTCAAAGCCGCACTTAAGAAAGCTCCGGGGATCATCATCGTGGATGATCTTAAGACTTCAGCTTATCCAATGCCCATCGATGCCGAAGGCAAAGACGAAGTTTTTGTCGGGCGTATCCGCAAAGATCCCTTTAATCCTAAAGGCATTTGGCTGTGGGTCGTTGCGGACAACTTGCGCAAAGGGGCAGCCTCCAACGCCGTCCAAATCGCTGAAGAGTTAGTCAAGCAGCACTTGATTTAACGCGATATACAATTCTGTATTATTCCCCAGTAGGGAACAGGCATGCCTGTTCCCTACAAAAATATGGTCACCAAAAACGACTACCCCTTGGAAAAAACTAGAAAAGGGTTAATCGCATGAAAAAATCGACTTTACCTGAAACGCAAAACACAATCATTTTCCGCCCACAAGGGTCAAAAGTCGCTGTTGAGGTGAAATTAACGGACGAAACCGTCTGGTTAAATTTGAATCAAATAGCCTTGTTATTTGGTCGGGATAAATCAGTTATTTCTCGACACTTACGCAACATATTTATTTCAAAAGAACTAGATAAAAATTCAACTGTTGCATTTTTTGCAACAGTTCAAACAGAGGGTGGACGTTTAATAGAACGAAAAATTGAATGTTTTAATTTGGACGTGATTATCTCACTGGGATACCGTGTAAATTCTAAACGAGGTATTCAATTTCGTATATGGGCAACAAGTATCTTAAAGCAACATCTGATTAAAGGCTACACAATCAATGAAAAACGTCTCAAAGAACAAACCGAGAATTTAAAGACACTTCAACGCACAGTGCAAATGTTGGCCGAGATTAGCCAACGCAAAGCCTTAACGAGCGATGAAGCAACGGGTTTATTTGAAGTCATCCGTGATTATAGCTACGGCTTAGATGTCCTCGATGATTACGACCATGGTCGCATTGAAATGAGGCAAGTTCAAAAATTAAAACTCTCGATAGTATTAAAGATACAAAAATTAAGAGTAAAAACTTTTGATAGAATCGGGGAAGATACGAGGAGAAAGCATGAGAAGATTTTTTTTATTAATATTAATTATTATTCAATTAAATATCTCAAGCCAAGCACATTCAAAAGAAACACAAGAATTTATTGATAACTTAGCAAATAAAATTTATGAAGATTGCAAAGATAATGCAATAGCCTTGGATACAACTTCTTTTACTTTTGAAGGAAAACACCTTGACTCTATTAATTCCGACTTACAAAGTATCAAAAGTGTGTTAGGAGCATTTTCAAATGCTGAGCCTTATAATATATCTGCGGGTGGGGTTACAGCAGGATCTGCAAATAGAAAAGGAAAAGAAGTTTTGACTTGTGGGACGCATAAATTAGACATTAACGGGTACAACTACTTCTGGGACGGCATGAGAATAGAGGTCCCAAAACAACAGATTAACACTCAAAATATTGGCGCTGGAGGGAACGGGACATTCAACGGCGATATAGTCAAAATGGGAGATAGATCGAATTATTCCAAAACAACAGGGGATAACAGTCCAGCCATTAGTGGCAAAAATAGTAGGAATTCACAAAATAATTTTTTTATGAGATTTATAACAATTATTTATAACAAAATTACTCTTAGCTTGGCCTTGAGTCTTAGTTTACTGTAGAACTTATCTACCGCCAGAAAAATACGAAAACTCAAAAAAAACGCCACCTAATTCAAAATGATTACTAATTTTTCAACAAAATTCTTACCGAAACCTGCTGTTGTCCGTAGGCCGAAGCAATCTCTTATCGATCGCGACATCGGTGCTCACAATAACAAAACTAATTCTGGCAACATAAGACTTAATTTTGTACTTACAAAGCCATAAAATCCGCACTGTTCCCATTTCTGAAAGCTTGACAAAGCAATAATTTTGAAGTATAAATTCTACTGTATCAAGCAAGATTAACGAATTATGCCTTATAGGAGTGTTTTAAATGGATAAAAATGAGATTTTTGCCATATTAAAAGATTGGAATGAATGGAATATCCCCTTAGCGGACATAGGCACTATTCGGACATCGTATCTTAATAGGCTCGAAAGTCTTATTGAAGGATCCAATCAGATCATCACGATCACAGGCCCAAGACGGGCAGGCAAGTCGTATTTGATGCGCCAAATGGCCAGAAGACTTTTTGACAAAGGAATCAAGAGAGAAAATGTCCTTTTTGTCAATTTTGAAGACCCTCGGTTTACTTCCCTTGACACGAAATTGCTTGGCCAAATTTATGATGTATATAAAGGGTTCCTCTCTCCAACAGATACGCCTTACATTTTTCTTGACGAGGTTCAGGATGTGGAGGGATGGGAAAAATGGGTTCGCACGATGCATGAACTTAAAAAAGCTAAGCTCATTGTTTCTGGATCTAATGCCCATTTATTGAGCCGTGAATTAGGAACGCTTTTGACCGGCCGGCATCTTGACCTTACAGTCTTTCCGCTTTCGTTTCCTGAGTATTTGATGTTTAATAAAATTAAAGTCAGTAAGCCGATCGATATTATTGGACAAGAGGCCCAGATCGACGGAGCTCTGCGCAGATACATCGAGTCAGGATCCTTCCCAGAGGTGGTTCTATCAGCGAGAAAGACCGAGATCCTTTTGGAATATTTCGAAGATCTTCTGACCAAGGACCTTTTTAGGAGATTTCGTATCCGCAAGGCCGCACTGATGAAGTCTCTGATTAAGTATTACCTAAGCAATGCTTCTAATCTTATGACATTTTCGGCGGCAGGAAAAGCGCTTAAAGCAAATCCTGATACGATTGAGAGATTCTGCGGATATTTTGAAGATGTATACCTCTTTTTTTCACTTAAACGCTTTTCTTATAAAGTAAAAGAACAAGAAAAAAGCCCGCGCAAAATTTATTCAATTGATACCGGCTTGTGCAATTCACTGGGCTTTAGATTCTCTGATAATATTGGAAAACTTGCGGAGAATATTGTTTTTCTTGAACTTAAGCGCAGACAAATTTTAGAGCGGCAGACCGAACTTTTTTATTGGAAAGATGATCAGCATCGGGAGGTCGATTTTGTCATTAAAGAGAATCTCAAAGCAATGAGCCTCATTCAAGTTTGCTGGGATATGCACGATGATAAAACAAAAAACAGAGAATTTCGCAGTCTGTCCAAGGGGATGAAAGAATTGAAGATTTCAACGGCGACGATTATTACCGCAGAAGCAGAAGGGGAAGAGGATATTGATGGAAACAAGGTAAAAGTGATCCCCTTAAGCAAATGGCTATTGGCTCAAGAATATGATGCGCAATATTAAACTCACCCTCGAATACGACGGAACTAATTTTTCGGGCTGGCAACTCCAAACCCCCGACAAACGCACCGTCCAAGGGGAGATCGAAAAAGCTCTTTTAAAAATCTTTAAAAAAGAAATCCGTATCATTGGTTCCGGTCGTACCGATACCGGCGTGCACGCGCTTGGACAAGCGGCTAATTTCAAAATCGATTCGCCGATGCCCCTTGAGAAAATTGTCCGAGCCTTAAACGGAAATCTGCCGGATGATATTTCAGTCCTGAGCGCCGAAAAAGTTTCAACAGGTTTTCACGCACAGCATAGCGCCAAGCAGAAAACGTATCGTTATAGCATTCTCAACCGTCCTACACGTCCAGCGATTGACAAAAATTTTGTTTTGCATATTCCTTACAAAATCAATCTTTCAGCGATGCGAAAAGAAGCAAAATTACTGGTTGGAAAACATAACTTCGTTTCTTTTATGGCAACCGATACAGCTAAGAGGGGAAAGTTAACAGCAAAAGACACAACACGGACCGTTTCCAAGCTTGAGATTCACAAAAAAGAGGATCTGATTACTATTGATATTGCCGCTAACGGTTTTCTTTATAAAATGGTGCGTAATATTGTCGGCACACTCTTGGACATAGGGACAGGTCTGATCCCCCAGGGAAGCGCCAGAAATATTCTTAAGGCCAAGTCCCGTCGAGCCGCACGCGAAACAGCCCCCGCCAAGGGATTGATTTTGTTATCTGTAAAATATTAAATTTTTCCTTTCTAGGGAAATATTTGTTGACAATCTACACAGTGAATGCTATATTTTTTGGACTTTTGAACACTAATTGAATGGACTAAACTTATGAAAATCACAAAAACATTTCTTCCAAACGTCACTAAAGCAGAGAAAAAATGCTACCTTATAGACGCAGCAGACAAAATTCTTGGTCGTGTTGCAGCTAAAGCGGCTCATTATCTACGCGGTAAACACCGTGCCGATTTTACGCCACACTTTGACAGCGGGGATTTGGTAGTTATTATCAACGCCGAAAAAATCAAAGTCACCGGAAAAAAATTGACTGACAAAGTTTATCAGCGCTATTCCGGTTATCCGTCGGGTCAGCGCCGAGTTGTGTTAGGTGATTTATTAAAAAAAGCTCCCACACAAGCCATGCGGCTAGCGGTTGATAGCATGATTTCTAAGGGGCCTTTAGGTAATTCCACCAAACGCCGCCTTCGCATTTATGCAGGGGATAAGCATCCCCATCAGGCTCAAAACCCGATTGTTGTAACACTATAAGTTAAAGGAAAAGATAAAATGGTTGAAATTGTTAAATATGAAGCTACAGGTCGTCGCAAATGTTCCATCGCCCGCGTTAATCTGACTCCGGGGACAGGAAAAATCACTGTGAACAATCGCCCATTCGAACAATATTTTGTCCGTGAAACGGACCGCATCAGCATTTTGGATCCGTTCAAAATGACTAATATCGAAAATAAATTTGATATCACCGCCAGCTGTACCGGGGGCGGCATATCTGGACAAGCCGGAGCCATGCGCCTTGGACTTTCCCGCGCTTTAGTCTATTTTGATGACGCGTCAAAACCCGCTTTGCGCAAAGGGGATTGTTTGCGCCGTGATCCAAGAATGAAGGAAAGAAAAAAACCCGGCCAAAAAGGAGCTCGGAAGAAATTCCAATGGGTTAAACGTTAACATCACAAAATTTTTAAGTTTCATAAAAAAACCTATCTTGCTCCTCGATAAAAGAGTTGACGAGATAGGTTTTTTACTTTAAGATTAACCAACATTTTTTTAATTTTGAAAGAATTTAAAACTATGAAAACAAATTTGATACGAACTGGTATCGTCGGAATCAGCGGCTATTCAGGCCTTGCTCTTTTAGAAATTTTGCTTAAACACCCCTACTCGCGATTGACCTATGCGAGTGCTCACACAACTTCCGGCGACATCGAAGAAATTTGGCCGCAATTAGCCGGCCGGACTAAATTAAACTGCGAAAAATTTGACGCACAAAAAGCGATCAGCCAGTGCGATGTCATTTTTCTCGCTGTTCCGCACACATCCTCTTTGGAAATTACGCCAAAACTCCTTGCCGCAGGCAAACGGGTCATTGATTTAAGCGGTGATTATCGTCTAAAAAAATCCGGTGATTACGAAAAATGGTACGCCCACAAACATACGGACGCCAAAAATCTAAAAACAGCTATTTATGGGTTACCGGAACTGTATCGGGAAAAGATCAAAAAGGCTAAGCTACTTTCTAATCCGGGCTGTTATCCGACGGCAGCGCTTTTAGGGGTTTTGCCCGTCGCGACAAACATGACCGAAAATATCACATCCATTATTATCGACGCAAAATCCGGTGTCAGCGGGGCGGGGAAAAAAGTCGTTTCTTCTCTTATGTTTTGTGAAGTCAATGAAAATTTTAAGGCTTATAAAGTTTTTAACCATCAACACAGTCCTGAAATTGACACTTATCTTGCGAATGCCGCTGGAAAAAATTTCAATCTGACATTTATTCCGCATCTTTTGCCAATCAATAAAGGAATCTTGGAAACAATTTACATACAGTTAAACAATAAAACCACTTCGGAAAAAATCTATTCGCTTTACACAAAATTTTATAAAAGTGAACCCTTTGTCCGTATACGCAAACTTGGTGTGCAACCGCAATTAACAGACGTCGTCGACACTAATTTTTGTGATATCGGTATTGCGGTTAACGAAACAGGGGACCTCGTTGTTATCACAAGCATTATCGATAATCTGATTAAGGGCGCGGCAGGTCAAGCGGTCCAAAACTTTAACATCATGCATGGCTTTGAAGAAACGGCAGGCTTGCTATGAAAATTATTCCAAACGGTTGTGTAACATCCGCGAAAGGTTTTACGGCTAACGGGATTGCCTCTGGCATAAAAAAATCCGGAAAAACCGATTTGTCTTTAATCGTTTCCGAGATCCCTTGTCCAACCGCCGGCGTTTACACAAAAAATTCTGTTAAAGCCGCACCTCTTGTTTTAGCGCAGGAATATTTAAAAAATAACACAGCCCAAGCGGTGATTTGCAATAGCGGCAACGCAAACTGCTTTACCGGTAAACAAGGTTACAGCGTCGCTGTAAAAACAGCCGACCTGATTGCAAAATTATTAGAGATTAAACCTCAAGACGTCATTGTCGCCTCGACGGGGATTATCGGCAAACAACTGCCTTTCGAAAAAATCCAAAACAGCGCGTCAGAGCTTGTCAAAAATTTAAGCGATAAAAACGGGCATTTGGCCGCATTGGGCATTTTGACAACGGACCTTATCGAAAAAGAAATCGCTGTCGAAATCTCCTTGAGCGGAAAAAAAGTTACCTTAGGCGGCTGCGCTAAAGGTTCGGGAATGATACAGCCGGATATGGCAACGATGTTGTGTTTTATCACGACGGACGCCGCAATCGACAAAAAAATGTTAAAAAAAGCTTTGGCCTATGCAACAGACCGCTCCTTTAATTGCATAACTGTCGACGGGTGTATGAGCACCAACGACATGGTCACTGTCATGGCCAATGGGTTTGCCGCGAATGCCACGATAAAGACTGAGAATGCTGATTTTAAAAAATTTACCGAGGCATTGACATTTATCTGCACGGATCTGGCAAAAAAAATTGTTCTCGACGGAGAAGGAGCCACCAAATTTATCGAAGTCAAAGTCTTTGGCGCTAAAGATTACGCGCAGGCAAAAAAAATTGCTTTAGCAATCGCCAATTCCAATCTTGTTAAAACAGCCGCTTATGGCAGCAATCCCAACTGGGGACGGGTGGCCGCCGCGGCAGGGGCCTTGGGACTTGGGATCACCGAAGACAATATTAAAATTACTTTTAGCCCGTTTGTTAATAAACATATTCATATCAACGTTTATTTAAAACTCGGAAAACACAGCGCGGTTGTTTACACATCGGATCTCTCCCCGGAATATGTGCATATCAACGGCAAGTATACTTAAATTCTATGGAATCCATTATCGAAAAAGCGAATATTTTAGTCGAGGCCATTCCTTATATCCATGCCTTTCGGCGAAAAGTCTTTGTGATCAAATACGGAGGCAGTATCCTTGATGATCCGATAATCCGTAAAAACGTTTTGGAAGATATTGTTTTTTTAAGTTATGTGGGGATTCGCGCTATTATCGTTCACGGCGGCGGACCACACATCAGCAAACGGGTTAAAGAGTTAGGTGGAGAGGCGATTTTTCACGAAGGAATACGCGTCACAGATTCTAAAACATTACAAGTTGTCAGCGAAGAATTAGGAAAACTCAACCAACAAATCGTCGATGAAATCAAAGCTTTAAAAGGTGATGTCACCGGCCTAAAGGGCCATGAAAATATTATTTATGTTGAAAAAAAGAAATCGTCTCGGGATCTGGGTTTTGTTGGTACGATTACGGACGTCGAAAAAGAAGCCATCGAAAAACACTTGCGCGAGGGGCATATCACGGTTATTTCACCGATGGGAATTAGCTTGGATCAGCAACCCCATAATGTTAATGCCGATGAAGTCGCAGGGGCCATTGCCGCTTCCTTGAAGGCCGAAAAAATCGTTCTTTTAACCGATGTCCCGGGCGTTTTAGCTGACGGCAAAAACCGCGAGTCGTTGATTTCAACCTTAACGATCAAGGAAGTTGAAAGTTTAATCGCCGACGGGACTATAAACGGCGGGATGATTCCCAAAGTCCGCTCTTGCACTGAGGTCTTATCCGGGGGGGTAAAAAAAGCGCATATTGTCGACGCGCGGCTGCGCCATGCTTTATTGCTCGAAATTTTTACGGACACAGGTATTGGAACACAGATTTTAGCGGACGAATAACAACACTTCATAACTTGCAGGGATGATATTGTGTCCCTAAGCGAGTTTGGCGAGCATAGTCCCGCCCAATCAGCGGGACAACGCGAGACATTGTTTGAGCGTGGGACACAATATCGTCCCTGAAAGACAATTTATGAAAAAGCAAGAAGTCTTCGATACTTACGAAAAATATATCTTAGGGACTTATACTCGTGTGCCTCTTATTTTTATTAAAGGCAAAGGCATGGTCTTAACTGATATTGACAATAAAAAATATCTCGACTTTTTCCCCGGCTGGGGAGTTAATAATGTCGGGCATTGTCATCCGAGGGTGATGTCTGCCGTGCGCGATCAAATTGGAAAACTTATTTTTGTTCCCAACAATCTTTACCATTTGCATCAGGCAAAACTGGCCAAAGAAATTATTTCAAACTCTTTTGCCGGCAAAGTCTTTTTTTGCAACAGCGGCGCTGAAGCAACCGAAGGGGCCATTAAATTTGCGCATGCCTATGGCAAGGGGGAGCGTTTTGAAATTATCACGATGATCAACTCTTTTCACGGCCGGACCATGGGCGCTGTTAGCGCGACGGGACAAGCAAAATATCAGGAAGGTTTTGCGCCGCTTTTGCCCGGGTTTAAACATGTGCCTTTTAATGATTTGAGTGCACTTAAAAATGCACTTTCTGACAAAACAATTGCGATCATGCTTGAACCGATACAGGGCGAAGGCGGTATTCATGTCGCTGACAAAGAATATATTACGGAAATCCGCAAAATCTGCGACGAGCGCGATATCCTTCTTGTTTTCGATGAAGTGCAAACCGGCATGGGTCGCACAGGGGAGATGTTTGCGTTTAAACATTACGGTGTTGTGCCGGACTTAATGACGTTAGCCAAAGCTTTAGGCGGCGGGTTTCCAATCGGAGCTTTGGTTGTTAAAGACAAACTGACAACTATTTTAAAACCCGGAATGCACGCCTCGACTTTTGGGGGTGGGGCAGTTATTTGCAAAGCGAGCTTAGGTGTTTTTAAAGCCATCCAAAGCGAGGGGATGCTCAAAAACACCAAACTGATGGGCGCTTATCTCCTCGAGAAACTGACACAATTAAAAGAAAAATTTAATTGCATTCTTAAAGTCCGTGGTTTAGGATTGATG
>CAZWOH010000019.1:0-21225 GCA_964635405.1 uncultured Planctomycetales bacterium
AATAGCCATTGGGGTAATAGCTGGGGATGATTGGATAATAAGTTGGTGGCCGTTAAATGTCAAATATAATTTTAGCGCCTGCATATCCTGCCTGCTGCAACGCTTGCTGGGTCCGGCGACCTTTGGCAAGAATGGTCCACTCTTGCGGAATCCCGCCATAATCTTTAAGGAAATTTTGTACTGTCGACGGACTTGTAAAAAAGACCTGATCGATTTTTTCGGTTGGCAATTCGCGGCGGGGCGGCTTAGTGTTTTCGTAAACCACCACTTCCCTGATTTTGGCGCCCGCTTTTGTGAGCGATTCCTGCAAATACGGGTTGGACAAAGACGAGCGTGGAAAAACAATCCTTTTGCCCTTAAGCTTAAGCGCCGATTTCATTTGTGCGAACAATCCGACACTCGTTTCATCCTGGGCCACTAAACGCGCACAAAAGCCATAAAGATTAAGTTGTTTCTCTGTGTCTGCTCCAATAACCACAAAATCCTTACCGCGCAAATTATCGAGCAGAAATTTTTTGCCGGCCAAAAACTCAAAAAAATATTTAACCCCGCAACGGCTCGTTAGAAGAATAATGTCGGCTGCTTTCACCTGTTCAATAAACAGCCGCGGGGTCTTGACCTTGGCGGCGCTGATGGTGATCATCGGAAAATGAATGATCCGCCCTAACGAAACATATTTTTCAGGATAAGTGCCTAAATATAGAATCGTTTTATTGAAACGGTCCTTTTTCAAATATAATTCAACAGTTTTTCCGACGATAATAAGCGCCGGCGGGGTCAGCGAACTGGCTTTGACTTTTTGCTGAATATCTTCAAGATTGCCGATCACCACCTGCTCATCAACACACGTGCCCTTAGAAATAACCGCAACCGCGGTTGTCGGCGGCCAATTCTTTTGGCGCAACGATGCGATGATTTCACCAAGCTTCGTAAAGCCCATAAAAAACACCAACGTTTCTGCCGCGGGGATATCCACAGTTGTCAGACTAGGTTGATTTTCCCCCTGACAATGCGCACTTAAAAAAGCAATCGATGAAGAAATCCCGCGCGCCGTTAACGCAATCCCCAGGCTTGCAGCAATCCCCGTCGCAGAAGTTACTCCCGGGACCACACAAACATCAATGTGAAAGGACCGCAAATACGTAAATTCCTCGGCACCGCGTCCAAAAATAAACGGATCGCCGCCCTTAAGCCGTACAACGGTTTTGCCTTGCATGGCGGTTTTTCTTAAAAGAATGCAAAGCTCGCTTTGAGGCAATGTCGCCTGGCCTTTTCGTTTGCCGACACTCACCTTTTGCGCAAACAGCGCATGGTCCAAAATATTTTTGTGCACAAGATAGTCATAAAACACGACGTCGGCACTTTTTAAAACCTCGACACCTTTGAGCGTCAAAAGCTGCGGATCGCCGGGACCGGCACCGACTAAAAAAACCTTTCCATATTTACGACGTTCATCAATTTTAGAAAAAAGTTTTTCATTATTTTCATCGTGTTCTCGTCCCACAACAGCCAGTTGGCCCTGCAAAGGCGTGCCTTCCCACGGCAAAATTTCCTTGATCCGATTCCCTAACCCCAAACGCTTTAAGGCGCACGTGGCGACAATCAACGCATCAACGTTTCCCTCATCAAGCAACTTTAATCGCTGACCAATTGTCCCGCGAATATCGACAATTTCAACCCGTGGATTTAACGCCAGAATCTGCTCTTTGCGCAAAAGACTGCTGGTTCCAACCCTGCTACCAGCGGGAAGTTCCCGCGGTGATACTCGACTGACCCAAGCGTCTGTCGCATCTAACGATTTGGTTAAAGCAAAAATTTTTAAACCAACCGGCAAGTTCTTTGGCAAGTCTTTGGCGCTGTGAATCGCAATGTCGATTTTGCCGGAAAGCAGCGCTTGATCCAACGCGTCACTAAAGAAATTGTCGGCAGGATTCGTTAACAGCGACGATGTTTTATCAATGTCCCCTTTGGTTTCAAAAGTCAAAAGATCATATTTAATTTTTTTGCCAGCCTTAGCCAAAAGAGAAAAGACCTCCTTGACCTGGACAAGCGCCAGAGGACTTGAGCGCGAACCGACTCTTAAAATGTTTTTAGCAACAGTTTTCATCAGGGGGATATCTTATCACAAGCGGCTAAAACTCTTAAAAATTATTTATGAGTCTTGGGCAAAAAAAGGACTATTCTTCAAGCATCTTTCGAATCTGCGGCAGAGCGGCTCGGGCGGCATCTTCCCCACGTTTGATTAAATCATCGACTTTATATAGTTCATACCAGTTAATGTAACTTAAATCCGGCTGAATCACGACATCCGCAGCGCGGGCACTTTGCATCGCAAGGACATACTCACTAGCCTGCAGGGTCCGGACAATGATATCTGAAACGTTTGGGTTAAAAAGCCGCGAAAAAAACCGGCCCAACTTAATAAGAACATATTTCTTCGGAGAAGACAGGAAAGTAACTTTATCGTCTTCCGCAATTTGACGCTGTTCTTCTAAATACCCTTTCATGACTTGCTCGGGCGACTGCAAAACATTGACCGCAATAATCTTTTTTGCCCCGCTTTGCAAAAGCACATTCGTCGGCAAAGGATTGAGAACTCCCCCGTCGATAATCCAGCGGTCTTTCATCCGGATCGGTTCAATGACCCCCGGAATAGAAACGCTTTGCCGAACGGCATCCGCTAATGAACCGGATTCCAGGACAAGCTCTTCTCGCCTAAGGACGTCATACGCAATGATTTTAAGAGGAATGCGCGTGTCATAAAAAGTTTTGCCCTCGAGTCCGCGGGTTTTAAGCCAGTTAACAATTTTCTTCCCTCCGATAAAGGCCGCCGGGGACATGACTGGATCACAAAGCAGTTTAAAAATATCCATAAATTTTTCAAAATCGTGAGCAATGACTTCGATGCCTTGTGAACTCTTGCCCGACGTCCAGAAGGCCGCAATTAACGCCCCCATGCTGCTTCCGGAAACCATATCAATCGGGATTTTTTCTTCTTCTAAAACACGCAAAACCCCAATGTGCGCCACCCCCAAAGCCGCGCCGCCGCCTAAAGCCAAGCCGACTAAAACCCCGCTAATCTGACGCGCGATCCGACGGACTTCCATCGCATACGGACTATTGGGCCACGGCAGACGGATCGTCATCATCGGACAATTGAGAACCGTATTAAGCCCTTGCGGATTTATATACGGAAACTTCGCATAAACCGGGAAATCGATTTCGTGGCTGATTTCGGACAAATTTGTTGGGGCAATTTTTTCATTGCTCGTGACAATAACCTTTAAAAAATCCGGGTTAAAATTTTCTTTCATCCGTTCGGTCAGTTCGTTAATCATCAAGCTGATCGCCTTTAAATCTTCCGGCTGATCTTTTGTCAACAAATGCACCACATCGGACTGGGTTAATGTCTTGACGACAAGCGCATCTTTTTCCGTCGGTAAATCCACAACCGCAAAGTGATAGTCCGAAACCAACGTCGTCACAAAATGACTGATTGAATCGACCAAGACCTGATCCCCTGGATCAAAAACAACATTGAGCATATCAATATTTAACTGATCGCGCTCAATACTTGTCTGAAGCTTTTCATAATCATCGGCAATATCTTTTAAACGCACCGGCGGCTTTAGCCACAGAGGAGCGGCATCATCTCCATGGACTGCGCGCTCAAGATTTTCCGACTGATGGATACTAATCAAAATGACTTTACGGTGTGTTTGCTTTTGGAGCTCCAAAGCCAGATTAGCCGCATATGTCGAGCTTCCGGTGTGCTGAACAGGGCTGTAGACTGAAATGATTCTATGCTCAATGTTTTTTTTGGTCGGCAACATTTTGTTACGCAACTGGCTTGAAAGTGTATGGCTTAACTCAACGCCTAATTGCGGCATAAATTTTAAAATATCTTCAAAATCCGCCTTTTCGATCTTGATGATCGTCGAATCATTAAGCGCCTCATAGGTTGAAGTATGGTTTTCATTTGTAAAAAATGAAATGATCCCAAACGGCATCCCCCGCCGAAAAAACTCCACGTCTGTCTTTCGCCTCGTGCCTGTCGTCTGCGAATACGCCTGCACCCGCCCTGAAACTAAACAGTACAACGCATCAGGCGGATCACCCTCTTTGCGGATAATCTCACCTTTTTTAAATTCTACAACTTGCACACGACGCGCAATACGCTGCAGCGGATACCAGCCGACATTTTTAAAAAGAGGGATTTCCTTGAGAAGTTTGTAACGCGAAACAATGGTGGATAGAACATTAACCATAATTATAGGATGTCGGTTTCAAGCCATGCATAATCAGCTTTCATCAAGCTGCGACTGACCTGAATGTGTTTGCGGTCGTGATTTTTGCGATTTGCTTTGAAATTTTTTTCAATTCGCACGCGGGCGTCCTGACAAAAAAGATCGGCCAGATCAGCAGAGTTTGCCGAAACGCTTGCATCATTTTTTAAAGAGGCGGCATACGCACAAACAGCGGCCATCGCAAAAAGATCTGTTCCGATATCGACGAGCCGCCCGAGGATGCCTTGTTTGGCTTCAAGTTTTTGCTGATATTTTATCATCGAAAAAAATACACTTCGTGCCAAACGTTTACTGGCCCGACGGGCATAGAGCACATGCGAACGCAACACCGGCGGCAAACCTTGAAGGTCATGACTTGTCGACGGTAAATATAATTTTAGCAACCACAACGGATAATATCGGGTAGCGCCCAGAAGAGCTTTTAATTTTTGGCTTAAGCTTGTTCGGCCGCTTAACAAATCTTTAACACGTCCCAAATGCGGGTCAAGGGCTTCCCTTGCAATAAAAAGATGCATGATTTCGGAGGTTCCCTCAATAATGCGGTTGATCCGCAAATCCCGTAAAACCCGCTCAACCGGCCACGGCTCCATGCCGCGCGCTTTAAGAGAATCCGCTGTTTCATAACCTTGACCGCCGCGGATCTGCAGAGTCTGGTCAGCGACATTCCAGGCTTGCTGCGTCGAAAAATATTTTGCAATTGCCGCTTCGAGGCGAATATCCTTTTTTTTGTCATCGGCCATGGCCGAAGTTAAACAACTGATCGCTTCAACAGCAAAAGTATGGGAGGCAATGTAGCCTAGCTTTAAAGCAATGCTTTCATGTTCGCCGATGACATTGCCCCATTGCTTGCGTTTGACCGCCCACTCTCGCGCAACTTTTAGACACCACTTCATCGTTCCCGCAGAAGCCGCCGGCAAGGTCAACCGTCCGGTATTAAGGGTCATCAAAGCGATCTTTAAACCTTCGCCCTCGCCTGCAATGATATTTTCACGCGGGACTTTGACATTGGTAAAACGCAATAAACCGTTTTGAATCCCATGCAAACCCATAAACTGACAACGATGGACAACTTCAAATCCAGGCGTTTTGGTCTCGACGATAAATGCCGTGATCTGTTTTTTTTCTTTGCCGTTTTCCATCTTAGGCGGGGTCACGGCCATAACGACCAAAACCCCGGCAATCGGCCCGTTGGTGCACCAAAGTTTTTCGCCGTTAATCAAAAAATGCTTTCCATCGTCGGTTGGCGTTGCCGTCGTTTTCATATTGCGCGGGTCTGAGCCGGCCTCAGCCTCCGTTAAAGCAAATGCCGAAACAACCCCCTGACCAAAAAGCGGAAGATATTTTTTCTTTTGTTCGTCTGTTCCAAAAAGTTTCAACGGTTGCGGCACGCCGATCGACTGGTGGGCTGAGAGTAAAACAGCTGTAGAAGCACAGTAACTGGCGACTAAATGGATCGCACGGCTGTAATTGATTTGACTTAAACCTACGCCGCCGTATTCTTGCGGAACTTTCATTGCAAACGCGCCGATTTGGGCTAAGGCTTGATAAGCTTTTGGGGGAATAATTGTGGTACGGTCAACTTCGTTGGGATTGATATGCTCAGTAAGGACATTTTTAAGTTTTGCTAAATAAGCATCCCCGATTTTTTTATCATCTTCACTCTGCCGGGGAAACGGAAAAATCAACTTCCAGTCGAGCGAACCATGAAACAATTTGAGGACAAAACTCGGGTACTTCCACTGGCTCTCCCGAGCATCTTCTGCAAACTCCAAGGACTTACGTTTTTCATCGCTGATATCCTTAGAAAACATGCTCATCGCAAACTCCTCTATTTTGCTGATATCAAATAACTTATAAAAATTCTACTTCAAGTATACGGGTTGCAAAGCACAAATGCAATCCTGCCGAAAGTTTTTTTACGACGAACTTATGCGTTTTTTGCGGCTAAAACAATCCGTGCATCGACGGCGTAAGAGCCGCTGGCATTGCTGAGCAATGGGTTAATATCAATTTCCTTAACCAGTGGCGCCAATTTTTGAATCGCCAGCAAAGTCCGAATAATCGACGGCTGATCCGCTTTCATACCTCTAAAGCCGTCTAAAATCCTTTTGGCCTTGATGTCCCCGATCAAACGCTCTGCCTCCAACGCATCAAAAGGCACAATCCGAAACGCAACATCCTTGAGCGCTTCCACAAAAACGCCGCCTAGCCCGAACATAACCGCCGGACCAAATTGCGGGTCAGTCGTCATCCCGACGATACATTCAATCCCGCTGACCATCTGAATAAGGTTGACACCCAACAATTTTGCCGTCGGCTGAAGACGGGCGATATTGGCCATCATCGCATTAAATTTTTCTCGTAGCTCTTGCTTGTCTCGAATATTAAGAACTACCCCGCCGACATCACTCTTGTGCACAATTTCAGGCGAAGCAATTTTCATGGCCAAAGGATACAAATTCTTCGTTTCAGCAGCCATAATCGCTTCTTCGACATTCGCGACAAAAGCCCATTTGGGGGTGGGAACGCCGCAAAGCTCCAGGACTTTTCGCGCTTCATGTTCCATCAAAATATCGCGGCCTTCTCGTCGGACTGCATCAAAAATCGCATGGACTTCCTGCGGCGCTTCATCGAGAGTCGCCCTGGAGGCAGGACGTGCTTTGATATCCCGCCATTTGTAAACTATATTAAGCGCAGAAACCGACACATCGACTAAGCTGGAAGCCGGAATAAAATTTTCATTTAAGTAAACCAGCGCATCGCGCGTTAATTCCCCACCGACCATCGAAACGACAACAGGCTTATTGCGCCCGGCTTCTTCAAAACATTGTTTAACGACTTTGGCAATGTCCATCGGGTCCGTCACAGCCGTTTCACAATACAGGACGATAACCGCCTTAATGCGGTCTTCGGCAAAAGCAATTTTTAACGCTTGGCGGTAACCTTCGATCCCGGCTCCCCCTGTAACATCAATAGGATTTTTGGTGCTGCCAAAATCCGGCATTGTCGAACGAAACTTTTCTTCAAGCCATTTGGGATCATCCAAAATTTTGATACCGCATTTTTCACACTCGTCCGTCGTGGCAACGCCAATCCCCCCGCCGTTGGTGATAATGACCGTGTCATCCCCTTGAGGAAGCGGCAACGACAAAGCGCGCGCCCAGCTAAAGGCTTCGGTAAAGGTGCTGGCCCGCAAAATGCCTAACTGGCTAAAAACGGCATCGTAAATTTTGTCCGATCCTGAAAGAGAACCGGTATGCGACGCAGCCGCTTGCGCCCCGCGTGTCGAGCGCCCGACTTTTAAAATAACCGTCGGCTTTTCGATTATTGTTGTCAAAAACTTTTTGCCGTCCTTAATCCCCTCCATATACATCAAAAGCACATTCACGTTTTCGTCTTTATTAAAGTACGCAATCAAGTCCTGCTCGTCGATATCTGCTTTGTTTCCGACATTGACCAAAGCGGCTAAACCGATCTTTTTCATGACCGTCCAGCCCATCAAACCGATCCCAAGCGCACCGCTTTGTGTGATAAAAGCAATTTTGCCCGGAAAAATATCTTTCGGCCCAAAGCTGGCATTTAGACGGCTCGGCGCATAAGCGATGCCAAAAATGTTAGGCCCCAGTAAGGCGATGTTCGCATCGTCGGCAATCTTTTTAAGTTTCAGTTCTTCGGCAATTTTTCCAACTTCGGCAAAACCGGATGTGATGACCGCCACTGCCTGCACGCCGGACTTTGCGCATTCTTCCATCGTTGCTAAAACTAAGGGTGCCGGAATTGCGATCAAAACCAAATCAATGCCCGGCGGGACTTCACTCAGCGATTTATAAGCTTTGCGTCCCAAAACTTCATTTGCCGACGGATTAACCGGAATAATCTCTCCCGAAAAACCGCCTTCGATGATATTTTTGAGAATCTGATGCCCGATTTTTTTAGAATCGTTAGACGCGCCGACCACGGCGATACGTTTGGGTTTGAAAATAGCATTAATGTTTTTCATAGAAAACCTCTCAAGAAATCTTTTAAATTTTGTAAAAATAATTTTAATAAAAAATCAGATATTCATCATACCACTTGCCTTTGGTTTTAAAAGCACCAAAGTTTCAATGTGCTGTGTGCGCGCAAAAAAATCAAACGGCATCACCTTACAAATTTCCCAATCTTCTTGCAAAAAAATTTTCAAATCCCGCAGCAAAGATTGCGGGTGGCAAGACAGGTACAAAAGATCGTCGACATTTTTTGCTTTGGCCATCGCTTCTGCCACCGAAAGCGCCAAACCCTGACGCGGCGGATCAATGAACGCAACCTGACGATGCTCTTGAGGCTTTTCTAAAAATTGCGGATAAACGTCTTCGACCTTGCCGGAAATGATTTCAAAATTTTTTAAGCCATGAAAATTTTTGTTATATTCAGCCATCCTCGTTGAGTGGATATTGTCTTCGACTAAAATAACTTTGCCGACCAGATCGCTCAAACAGATCCCAAACAACCCCACCCCGCCGTAAAGATCATAAAATACCGTTTTTTCATCGAGAATATTCAAATCTTTGATCTTTTGCACCAGAAGCGGCAAGATCGAGAGATTCGCCTGAAAAAATGTGTCGAGCGAATAAAAAATCTTTTTACCCGCTATCTGGGCGCACAAAAAATCGTCTTCTTGAAGTTTAAGCGAACGGCGGCCAATCCCTCCCCAAACCACACGCCCATCGTCGGAAGTTTTGACAACAAGATTCGCATTGCGGTATTTCGGCGGCAACTTCGCAACAGCTTCTTTTTTGAGTTGCGGCAAGAAGTCCGAAATCGCGCGCATCGCAATCGGGCAGTTGTCCACCTCAATCATCCATTTGCCATTTAACGGTGAAAATCCCATAAACGTCCGCCCGTCGCGGGTTTTCAAAAATTTCATATCAAGCCTTGAGCGGTAATGAAACTCCGCCGGCGATGGCACAATCGGCTCCCATCCACCAACAGTCAAAATTCCCGCATCCCAAAAAAGATTTTTCAAATATTTTTCTTTGAGCGCTAATTCGCTTTGGTACGAAATATTCTGATACTGGCAACCGCCGCACTGGCCAAAAAAGCGGCAACGCGGAACAATAAATTCTGTTTCTAAAACTTTTTCGTCCATAAAATTGTCACTTGCTCTGCGGCGGGAACAACTGGAAAGATTTAAACATGGTCTCTACTTTCTTCTCAAAAAGTGGATAATCATTTTTCAAGCCCGTAAAGGTTAGAACAAAAATACGTTTATCAACCATCGTCCAAACGGTTACATATTGAATCGGGTTGGGAATTTTAGGATCATATCCGGCAAAAGTCAAACGATACCCTGGTTTTCCGCCGAGCACAATCGGCATTGACTGCAAAACATCCAACTGCTCGCCAAAAGTCCCGGTCACCTGACTGACAATCATTTTTGAAAGATATTCCATGGTCATCGCCTGCGGCATATCTTTGATCGAAACATTCAAATTTTCGCTGAGCATGTCCAGGTTGCTGGTCTTGGGTGAAACAAAAACAACAATTGCCCCGCCGGCAGGCTTAAGTATTGGTTTCCAATACGCCGGAAATTTCATCTTAAATCCATACTTTTTATTTGTGTACGTCGCATAAGGAGTCACCTTGATCGTCGCCATAATCCCCAAGGCAACCAAAACCAGTCCGACAAAGATCATAAATCCAAAAACAATCGAAAGCCGCCGGCTGCGCTCAATTTTCCAAAAGTTTGTAATTCCTTTAAACATATTTAGGTCTCATCTTTATCAACCGCGTAAAATCCTTGCCGATGGTCGCGCAAGTTAAGTAAATACTCCGACGGACTAAAGCGTTCTGCACTTAATCGCTCCTTAAAATAGATCAACGCATCAACCAGATTGCCAATTCCATAGTGATCGGCATAATTTAAAAGCCCGCCACGAAAAGGCGGAAAGCCCGTGCCTAAAATCATGCCGATATCAACACTGCTGGCCTCACTGACAATGCCATCAGCTAAACAACGCGACGCTTCATTAATCATCACCAGAAGCATGCGTTCCCGAAATTCTTTTTCTTTCTCTAAAGAAATTGGCTTTGAAGGACGCAGGGCATTGATCCCTTTATTGGGCGTGCGTTCTTTGGCACTGTGGATGTAAAAACCACTGCCCGATTTTTTGCCGAGCAAACCTTTCTCAAAAACTTTCGTAAAAATATCCGCGGGCTTAAACCGGTCGCCTAAACCGTCATGCAAAATATGCAAAACTTTGATTCCCACATCCAGACCGACCTCATCCGACAAAGCCAACGGCCCGACGGGCATCCCAAAATCCGTCATCAATTTATCAATCAGCAAACCTGATGCCCCTTCCTCGAGAATAAAGCCCGCTTCATTAATATAGGCCAACAGAATACGGTTAATTAAAAATCCCGGCGAATCCTTGACAATAATCGGCGTTTTTCCCAAACGGCGCACAAGAGCTAAAGCATCACAGAGCGTTTGCGCAGAGGTTTCTTTGGTTGTGATCAGCTCAACAAGCGGCATACGGGATACCGGATTAAAAAAATGAAATCCCATAAACCGGCCAGGATGACTGACAGACTTTGCCATCTCTGTCACCGACAAAGCAGACGTGTTGCTAAAAAGCAAGGCATCCGACGCAACGTTTTGGCTGACTTCGCTAAAAACTTTTTTCTTGACCTCCATTTTTTCAACAACCGCTTCAATCACGCAATCGCAACTCTTAAATCCGCTAAAGTCCAATGTCGTCGTGATTTTAAGCGCTTTAGCGGTAGCAATGACCGGCTTTAATCTTTTCTTTTGGACAAGCTGATGAAAAACTTTCGCCGCCGCCTGCAAACCCTTAGCCAGCGCGTCAAAATTAATATCTTTAACCCGCACATCAATATCGTTGGCGCTTAAAATCTGTGCAATCCCCCCGCCCATCACACCTGCGCCCAGCACAGCAGACTTCTTTATAGAACGCGGCGTCAAATTCGCGCATTCACTTGGCATCAGCTTTTTGTATTTTTCCATCAAATAAAAGACTTTGATCAAATTTTTACAAACATCGCCGACGACAAGCTGGCCGAATGCTTTGGATTCCAAATCGAGGGCTTTTTCACGCGGCGCATCAAAACTTTCTTTCATCAGCTCCAACACTTTAAAAGGCGAAGGATAAAACCCTTTGGTTTGCTGACGGACATTGCGTGTCGCCTGTTCAAAAACCAAAACGTGCCCGGCAAAATTATTGTCCAAAAAAGCCTGCATTCCAACCGGCTTTCGGGCAAATTCCTTTTTGCGCTGCGGCGAATCTTTAATCGTATCGACAAATTCTTTGATCGCGCTCTTAAGATTCATCTGTGGGACCAAACGGTCAACAAGCCCGATTTTAAGCGCATCCGTCGACGAAACGGTTTTAGCGCTCAAGATCATAGTCAGCGCCTGCGAGATGCCAATGAGTTTCGGCAAGCGATACGTCCCGCCAAAGCCCGGCAAAATCCCCAGGTTAACTTCCGGCAAACCAATCCGGATCTTTTCATTAAACGTTGCCATCCGGTACTTACACGCCAAGGCCAATTCGCACCCACCCCCTAAAGCAACCCCGTCAATAACAGCTACCGTCGGAATTTCCAAATCTTCGAGATGATTAAAAATATTTTGACCAAACTGGGCTTTGCGCGCCCCGTCATCAGATTTGTCAATACTTTCAATTTCCTTGATGTCGGCACCGGCAATAAAAACATCCCTTTTGCCGCTACAAATAATAAGGGCTTTGATCTGCGGATTTTTTTCAGTCTGCGACACAAACCCATTAAACTGCCGCAAAACGTCGGCTGACAAAACATTGACCTTAGCCTGCGGGTGATTAAACTCGATGGTGGCGATATCATTGTCGATCGAATAAAAAACGGCCGTTTCCATTAGCGCTCCAAAATGACCGCGACACCCTGTCCTCCACCGACGCACAAAGAAACAAGGCCGGTCGAAAGGTCCTGGCGGTTTAAATGTTTTAGCATCGTTAAAATCAAGCGGCTGCCTGTTGCGCCCACCGGATGACCAAGCGCGATAGCCCCCCCGTTGACATTAAGAATATTGCGATCGACAGGGCCTAAAAGGCCGTTATAGCCAAAGTCCAACGCAAACTTTTGGGACTCAAGCGCGGTCAAACACGCCAAAACCTGCACGGCAAATGCTTCGTTGATTTCAATGGCTTGAATGTCCTTTAAAGTCATTTTTGCTTTTTTCAAAACTTGCGGAATCGCATGGGCCGGACCGATTCCCATTCTTGAGGGTTCAACGCCAGCGCAAGCAAAAGCCTTTAAATACCCCATCGGTTTTAAATTCAGTTCCCTGGCCCGGGTTTCTGACATCACAAAAAGCGCAACAGCTCCATCGGTAACCTGGCTGGAATTGCCGGCCGTCACCGTGCCGCTATGCTTGTCAAAAATCGGTTTTAATTTTGCTAAAGCTTCGAGTGTCTGATGCTCACGCACACCATTATCAAATTCAACAGCGGCCTTGTACTTAGGCGATGGGATAAGCGCAAAGATTTCTTCCGTGAGAATTTCACGGCTGGCCAAAGCCCGCGAGTGACTCATCAGGGCAAATTCATCTTGCTCTCGACGGGTAATCCCGAATTCTTTAGCCAAGACCTCCGCGGTTTGCCCCATGTTCAGTCCGCACGACGGATCGGTTAAGCCCAACTGCAGCCCAATGCGCGGCGCATAATATTGCGGACGCAATTTAATTATCGCCTTGAGTTTACCGCCAAAATCTTTGGCATGACTTAATTCCGTCAAAATCTCCTGCAACTGCTTCGTAAACAAAAACGGATAATTGCTCATCGACTCGGTGCCACCGGCTAAAATAAACCGCGCCTGACCGCTCGAAATTTTAAGCGCCGCCGTCGTGACTGATTCAATTCCAGAGGCGCAATTGCGGTTGACCGTAAGAGCCGGTGTCGTAAACGGGACCCCGCCCAACAGGGCAATGACCCGGGCAATATTAGCCGCATCTGCCGGCTGACCGACGTTGCCAAAAATCACCTCATCAACATTTTTAGGATCAACCCCGCTACGTTCAAAAAGCTCGCGGACAGTCACTGCCGCAAGTTCTTGGGCGCTCATATCCTTTAAAACCGAACCCATTTTACAAAATGGTGTCCGCAACCCCGCGACTATCGCAATGCGTTCCATAATTTTCCTTTTGTTGTGTCATTGACGGCGACTAAACTTTCGGTCGTTTGTCCACAATCCGTTTTTCTTTATTAGCCGTCTCAAGCTCGAGTCGCTTGAGCATATCATCCATCGGAATAAAAACAACCTGATTCGGCGACACTTCGGTCATATTCAAAAGTTTTTGTTTAACAGCGTCCGTCAACGCGGCGTGATTGACATTGTCACGGCACGACAAATAAACAATCAGTTCATCGACCTCAAAAGGGTCATTGTCTTTTTTACAAAGTTCAATTTGCCATTCATCAATTTCGTTAAATTCCGAAAGGCAAGCAGAAAAATTGCTGAAATTAACCAGTGATCCTTTGACTTTAGAGATATGCAAATCCTGCACATCCGAAATCCGTGTAATATCACTCGATAAACGCGGCACAGTTCGACGGCAATACGGGCAAGGCTCGCACGTGATCCCCCCTTTGACAAAATCTCCGGTGCGAAAACGAATGACACTGCTACCGCGCGAATCAATCGAGGTATAAACGATTTCCCCGTCTTCCCCAGGTTTTTTTACTTCTCCGGTCTTAGGATCAATGATTTCAAAAATTTCCTTGTCCGGATAAAGATGATAACCGCTTGAAGTCGTATTATTCGACGGACATTCGGCCCAGGCACACCGCGCTTCGGTAAAGCCGTACGTACCAAAAACTGATACATCCTTGGCTCCCATTGAGGTCAAAAGTTCTTCCAGCTTTAATTTAAACGCATTACTGACGCGAGCGGCGCCAAGAACAACTTTTTTTACCGATGGCATAGCACAGCCTTGTTCATGCGCCTGACGAAGGACATGATAAACATAACTGGGCACGCCTAAAAGAACCGAAGGCTTCATCTTTAAGATCGCCGCAATATTGCCTTGAGTTCCCGTCGACTTTCCCCCGCCGGTGCTAAGCACAAGAGCGCACGAGGAGAGGCCCCCATAAACAACCTGCCAAAACGCCAAGTGCGGAGCAAAAGGAAAAAGGTTGACGAGATATTCTGTATTTTGGACGGCAAACAAATCGAGCATCCGTGAACCCGAAAGATAAAGATTATTGATGTCATATTTGGAATAAAGATAGGAAAGCGGCTTTTCGGTTGTGCCCGTCGTAAACGTAATAAAAATCGGGCGGTATTCCTCCGAGAGCTTTTGCTGGAGGGCCGATGGACCTTTAAAAAGGGCGAACGCTTTGAGTTTTAAAAGTTCGGGCAAAGGCCAATGCTGGCGGATTTTTTGCGCATCAGGCGCGAGGATAAAATCCGCAAATTTACGCGAATTATTTGGATCAATAAAATCTTTTTTGGAAGTAAACGGGATCCTCTTAAGATCGTCGACCGTCCTGATTGTCTGTGGATCAATCTTGTGCGTTTTAAATAACTGCTGATAATGCGGGCTAAACGGATAAAGATGGCGTGTAATAAAATGATGCAGTTTACGGTTTTGCAGAGCCTGCAAATCGTCTTTTGAGAGCTGCGCAATATCTTTCCAATGATCCATGAAAATAATTTCTTATATTGAAGTTAAAATGAACACTTTACCGCCGTGTGCAAATTTTTTACCGACTTGGGAAGCCCTTTTAGGCTCAATTGTTTTGCGCCTCTATGGCGCCATTCGCCTTAAAAGGACTTCCCAAATCGGCTTAACTTGCACATCGGGAACTTTACTAAAAGTATAGTCTATCTCGAATGAAATTCAATGAGTATCCCTAGAAAAAAGAGGGGCACGAAGCATCGTGCCCCTACAACAAACGGCCAAACTAAATTGGCTTACTTCCCCTTGGCTTCCTGTTCTTCCATCTTTTTGATCGCCGCTTCAGGATCTTTTAAAAACTTTTCTTTGCACATCGGACAGCAAAGATTATAAATTTTCCCTTTGTATTCGACGGTGGCGCCTTGGCCTTCCATCTCACCTTTACCGATTTCTTCCCCGCTTATCGGGCAATACTTATTGCCAACATTCACAGCTTCTTCTGCAAACGATTTGGCAGCGACGAAACCAACAATTCCAAGTGCTACGGCAAGCATTACGACGTACTTTTTCATGACCTACTCCTTTGTGGTTGTTGTTTAACTTCAAAATGCCATTTCCAAATAAAATAAAGAACCGGATAAACCAAAAGCTCAAGACTAAATGAGGTAAACAAACCGCCGACCATAGGTGCGGCAATGCGTTTCATCATGTCCGCTCCGCTGCCTGTCGCCCACATAATCGGCAAAAGCCCCATAAACGCGGCCATGACCGTCATCATCTTAGGGCGAATCCGCTTGACCGCGCCGTGAATAATCGCATTTTCAAGATCCTGACGGTTGGACATTTTACCAGATTTAACCGCATCCGTATACGCAATATCCAAAAACAGAAGCATAAAAATTCCTGTTTCTGCGTCGAGACCCATCAAGGCAATCATGCCCACCCAAACGGCAATGGACATATTATACCCTAAGAGCCACAAAAGCCATATCGCCCCAATGGCCGAAAACGGGACCGCCAAAAGGACAATGCCCGTTTTGACCCACGAGCGGGTATTAAAAAACAGAAGCATGATAATAATAAAAAACGTCAAAGGCAAAACAACCTTTAACCGCTCTTTAACGCGAATCATGTTTTCATATTGTCCGCTCCAAACCAAAGTATAACCTTGCGGAGTTTTTAACTTTTGAGCGACGAGCGCTTTGGCTTCTTTAACATACGTGCCGATATCTCGCCCTGCAACGTCCACGTAAACGTAACCAGCCAACATCCCGTTTTCATTGCGCAACATCGAAGGGCCGCTGCGGACTACTATGTCGGCAACCTGCGCTAAAGGCACGTTTTGCCCCGTCGGGGTTGTCAGAAGAACGCGCCCAAGGGCATGGGCATCATCCCGCAGTTCGCGTGGATATCGGACATTGACCGAATAACGTTCTCGCCCTTCAACCGTCGTTGTCAGCTCTTGCCCGCCGACAGCCGAAGAAATAACTTCCTGCACATCAGCAACCGATAAACCATAGCGCGCCAACTCCGTGCGCTTGATATCAAAGTCAAGGAAATACCCGCCGGCAGCGCGTTCGGCAAAAACACTGCGCGTGCCCTCAACATTTTTAAGGATTCCCTCCACCTGCGTCCCGAGCTTTTCAATCGTCTTAACGTCATCGCCCAAAACTTTTATGCCAATCGGCGTACGGACCCCCGTCGAGAGCATATCAATACGATTTTTGATCGGCATCGTCCAGGCATTGGTCTGTCCGGGAATTTGTAAAGCATGGTCCATTTCGCTAATGAGCGCTTCATGCGAAATGCGGTCCGGCCAAAAAGAGCGAAGTGGTTTTTGTAAAATTTCCGGATACGAAGAATACCATCGAGGGACCTTGCGCCACTGATCGACAGGTTTAAGGGTGACCACCGTTTCCATCATCGAAAACGGGGCCGGGTCCGTCGAGCTTTCGATGCGTCCAGCCTTGCCAAAAACACTCTCAACCTCAGGAAAACTTTTCAAGATTCGGTCCTGCGTCTGCAGTAACTTTTGCGCTTCACCTACCGATATCCCCGGCATCGTCGTGGGCATATACAAAATACTGCCTTCCCACAAAGGCGGCATAAATTCAGAGCCCAGTTTTAAAAACACCGGCACCGTGATCGCCATAAGAATCAGCGCAATAGCAAGCGTTGTTTTCAAATGCGTGAGCGTCCAACGGCAAACCGGCTCGTAAATCTTAAAAAGCACGCGGCTGACAGGATGCTTTTCTTCGGGATAATATGTCCCGACGGCAAGTGACGTTGCAGCTTTTGAAAGAAACGGCCAGCGGCGAAATTTAAACGGTTCCATACGGGTAAAAAGCATACGCAAAGCCGGATCAAGCGTGATCGCCAAAATCGCGGCGATAGCCATGACAAACGTTTTGGACCATGCCAACGGCTTAAACAATCGCCCTTCCTGATCGAGCAGAGTAAAAATCGGTAAAAACGCCACCGCAATGACCAGCAAAGAAAAAAACACCGACGGGCCGACTTCCTTTAAGGCTGACAAGCGTATCGCATGAAAATCCCCTTTTCGCCCCCCCGCAATCCATTGTTCCAAACGCTTGTATGCGTTTTCGACCTCCACAATCGCACCATCAACCAGCACCCCGATCGAAATCGCAATGCCTGCCAACGACATAATGTTGGAAGTCAATCGCATGCCGTAAAGCGGGATAAACGATAGCAAGACCGCAATCGGAATAGTCACGATAGGAATAACCGCCGACGGGAAATGCCAGAGAAAAATCAAAATCACCAAGCTGACAATAATCATTTCTTCGATGAGCTGATGTTTAAGCGTGTCAATCGCCCGTTTGATAAGCTCGGAGCGATCGTAAACGATCTTAATTTCAACGCCGGGCGGCAAAGATGATTTTAATTCTTGAAGTTTGGCTTTAACTCTGTCGATCACGTTAAGGGCGTTTTCGCCAAAACGCATGATGACCGTACCACCGACGATGTCGCCGACGCCATCCAAATCCGCAACCCCGCGACGGATATCCGGACCGATGACGATATTCGCCACATTTTCAAGCAAAACCGGCGTGCCGTTTTCGTCGAGCGCAAGGACGATTTTTTTAAAATCGTCGACCGACTTGGCATAACCGCGTCCGCGTACCATATATTCGGCCCCAGAAAATTCTAACAGCCGGCCGCCCGCTTCCTGATTACCTTTTCGCACCGATTCGACAACCGTCGGTAAACTTACCCCAAAAGTCGCAAGACGGTTTGGATCGACGGTGATTTGATATTGTTTGACAAAGCCGCCGATTGAGGCGACTTCAGCAACCCCGGGAACACTTTGCAAATGAAAGCGCAAGTTCCAATCCTGAAAACTGCGCAACTCTTGCAAATCATGTTTTCCTGATTGATCGACAAGCGCGTACTGAAAAACCCAGCCGACCCCAGTGGCATCAGGACCGATCTGCGTTTTAACGCCTAAGGGCAAAGACGCACTGACTTTGTTCAAATATTCCAGCACACGGCTGCGCGCCCAATAGATGTCGGTCCCGTCGTTAAAAATCACATACACATACGAAAACCCAAAATCCGAAAACCCGCGGATCGCCTTAACATTCGGCGCACCCAGAAGCGAGCTGATAATCGGATACGTGACCTGGTCCTCGATGACGTCGGGACTTCGGTCCCAGCGCGAATAAATAATGACCTGCGTGTCCGAAAGGTCTGGAATCGCATCCAGCGGAATATTTTTAATCGACCAGACCGCCGCAACCATCGCGCAGAGCACAAGGACAATGACAATGAATTTATTTTTGGCGGAAAAATCGATAATCCGCTCAATGATCCCTTCGCGCGGATTAGTGTCCATGGGCGTTTTCCTCCGTCGCTGTAGCTGTTGGCAAAGCCTCTTGCAAAACCGCTTTAAGCCGACTTTCGGAGTCAATCAAAAAGTTGCCGCTGACAACGACCATTTCGCCTTCTTTCAAACCACTAATAATCTGAACATCTTCATCACCTTTTTCACCGACAACGACCGCGCGCGGCTCGATGACGCCATCGCCTTTGTCGACAAAAACGATCTGCCGCACGCCGCTGTCTAAGACCGCACTTTGTCCAACGACCAGAGATGTCCCAAGATTAATTTGGATATTCACATTTGCGGACATGCCGGATTTAAACGTTTTGTTCCAGTCCTCAAGCGCAATCCGTGCGAGTGTCGTGCGGGTAAGCGGATCCATTTCTCTCTCGAGCAAACGGACTTTTCCGCGAAACGTTTTGCCGGGCAAAGCAGGGATTTCGACAGTTGCATTGTGGTTAATTCCAACCAACGGCTGTTCGCCTTTATATAGAGAAGGGCGTTCATACTCAAAAATCTGCGCGTAAACCCAACGCGGGTCACGGGCGACTTTTCCAAACGCACGGATGGTCCGAAAGATTTCTTTCTTTTCAACCGGCGCGGTTTTGATCCCAATCATCTGGCGTTTTTGCTCGTCGAGCTTAAAAGCCGCATGAGCGTCCACAGAGCTTGCTTTCTGCGGAAGCTCTGTTTGTCTTTTGACCAAGGTCATATTACAAATCGGGCACGTGCCGGGCCGGTCGCTTGTGTAAGATGGATGCATCGGGCAATAATAAAGATCGTTGGACGACGCTTGCGCCGGCACAAGAATAGCAAAAGATGTTAGAAAAATTAATCCGAAAATAATCCAAAATTTAGACATACGTTCCTCCATTTTTAATCCCAAATTTTGCATTTCTTTTTTTATGCGCGACGATCCGTCGCGCAATAGAGTGTCAGGCAAAATTTGCCTTCGGTTGCGGTTTACCGCAAGGATTAACCCCGCATGTCTTGACAAGGTCGAGACATGCGGCCCTTCGGGCGGATTTTGTTTGGCCACGCAGGAGCGTGGCTAATACAAAATCCGGGTTAAATGCACACTCTTAAGATATCAAGAGTTTTCTTAAAACGAAATGGAAAAACGGATTAAAGTCGAAGAATAGGATTTTGAGGAAAAAGCGAAGAATGCTGCTGGGATGTGTCACATGGGACAAAAGCTAAATGTTGCGTCAACTGCGGCAGGACTAAATATTTTACGTCAATCAAAACAGCCAAGACAAAGCTGACCTTGACAACTTTTAGATCGGACAAATCAGCGTCGACAACAGCCTTCATTTTTGCATGAGGGCAATCCGTTTGGTGTTTAGAATCTTTTTGCTGGGGGCAAGAAGCGCAACTGGATTTTTTAAGCGCCGCGGCATCGGCTTTAAGACAGCAACAGGCTAAAAAAAGTGTGGTGATAGGGATCACCAACAATGCGCCTAAAAATTTTTTGTAACGGCTAAAGACCATTTGACCCACCTCTTTATATATACTCTCTAGTGCCTAACCAAGTTTAACCCAAAGTCGCACTAAACACAATAGCAAACTAAAACTAAAAAGTGTGCTCATTCGGCAATTGCGTCCGCGCGGACGCAATTGAAAAGAACCGGACACTAGTGGGCTCCGTCCCTATTTTCTACTTTCTTCTCTTTTATTTTTTAGTTTTCTTCGTTAGTAAATAATTTTTCTACTTCTTGAAGAATTTCTGTAATCAAATCCCCAGGCAAAGCTTTGTCTATAATGGCGTTATCAAAAAGGACATGGGTTTGTTGTTCTAATCTTAAGATAATCATTAAAATCTTATTTTCCTCACTTAGAATTTCATATAATGGCGAGTCACGATTGATATCAGAGCATTTTCTAATCCTGTAATTTTTTATTATTTCCATAAGGCTCCTAAGGGTTAATAAAGCCAATGAATTCACTTGTGTCATAAAATCGAGCACCAAAACCATCTTTTATTTGAAAATTTTCAAAACGGAGGCGTTACTGTAGGTGCCAGGCTAAAAGTAACTTTCAGTCAACGTTCTATCAACAATTTGATCATATGGCCCCTGCAACCTCACATAATCCTGATAATTTTTACAACAATTAATTTTGTCTGACCCTAAACAGTCATAATAAGGATTATCATCAATCAAAGGATTCTTTTCTCCTACGGCGTAGTGTCGATAACTAGACCACGAATAATCTTCAAGTTGTTTAACGATCTTTGCCCTCAGAGGGTTTCTTTCGATGTAACGCCCACACTCTAAAAAATAACTTTCTTTCAGAATTATTTCACTTTTATATCTCCCCTGCCAGAGATGTCCAACATATTTGTTGTGTTTCCGATACCATCGGGAATATTCAAATAACAAATATTGCATTAACTTGGGCAATTCATCGCCACG
>CAZWOH010000020.1:0-17944 GCA_964635405.1 uncultured Planctomycetales bacterium
CCCGGAAATCCCTGCCGAAAAGCTTAAGGAATTGTGCGATCAATTTAAAGCGTTTTACAAGATGAACAAAAAAGAGGATTTTCCCCAGGATCCCTGGAAACAGTTATGGGGCGCGATTATGGCTGTCTTTAACAGCTGGGAAGCCGAAAAAGCCCAAACATATCGGCGTGTCGAAAAGATCACCGATCTCAAAGGAACGGCCGTCAATGTCGTTCAAATGGTTTTTGGGAACAAGGGTGAAAACAGCGGGACCGGTGTTTGTTTTACGCGGGATCCGAATACCGGCGAAAATACTTTTTATGGCGATTATTTGATCAATGCGCAGGGTGAGGACGTTGTGGCAGGGATCCGGACGCCTTTGAAGTTGTCCCGTTTGCAGGACGATATGCCCAAAGCTTATGACCAGCTTTGTGCTGTGCGCGCGATTTTGGAATGCTATTATAAGGAAATGCAGGATCTTGAGTTTACCGTCGAAGATGAAAAATTGTACATGTTGCAATGCCGTACAGGAAAACGTTCTCCTGCTGCTGCGTTTCAAATTGCGCTTGACCATGCGACAAAACCGTTGTTGTCAAAAGCGCAAGCCAATGATTTGGTCAAAAAAGGGTATTTGCCAAAGTCTTATGCCGCGCTTGCTGTCAAGCCGGTTATTACCAAAGAGCAGGCCGTAGCCCGTATTTCGTCGGATGATATCGAAAGATTGTTTTATCCGATTATTGATGTGAGCAAAATCACGATTGATCAATTAAAGAAAATCCGTTTAGGCAGCGGGATTAACGCTGTCCCCGGCGCTGCCGCTGGAAAAGTTTATTTTACGGCCGCCGAAGCGGAAGAAAAGGGCCTTAAGGGCGAAAAAGTCATTTTGGTCCGCAAGGAAACAAGCCCAGAAGACGTCGGCGGTATGCATGCGGCCAAAGGGATTTTGACCGCCACCGGCGGGAAAACGTCTCACGCGGCGGTCGTTGCCCGTGGTTGGGGCAAATGCTGTATCGTTGGATGCGAAGCTTTAAACATCAATTATGAAGCCAAGTCCATGACGGTTAACGGTGTGACAATTCATCAGGGCGATTACATTACGCTCGACGGATCATCGGGTGAAATTTATTCGGGTGATTTGCAATTAAAGGAACCGGAACTGCCCCATAGTTATTATGAAATTCTCAAGTGGGCAGACCAAATGCGTACGCTTAAAGTACGCACGAATGCCGATACGCCCTATGATGCTCAAAATGCGATCAAGATGGGTGCTGAAGGCATTGGACTTTGCCGCACTGAGCACATGTTTTTTGACACTGAAGAGCGTCGTTTGGCCATTCAGGAGATGATTGTGGCCGAAACCCTCGAGTCTCGTAAGGTTGCTTTGGCCAAATTGTTACCCTTCCAAACTAACGATTTTTATGGTATCTTTAAAGCTATGAACGGCAAGCCGGTCACGATCCGTTTGATTGATCCGCCGCTTCATGAATTTACGCCAAAAGATGATATTGGAGTCGGAAAACTCAGTAAAATTACAGGAATCGCACCAGAAAAAATTAAACATCGTTGTGAACAGTTGCATGAATCTAATCCGATGTTAGGGCATCGCGGTTGTCGTTTGTGTATCACGTATCCTGAGATTTTGGATATGCAAATTACAGCGATCATTTCTGCTGCGATCAAATGCGTCAAAGAAGGCATCAAGGTTTTTCCGGAAATTATGCATCCTTTGACGATGGACAAAAAAGAATTCCAGGTCCTTGATAAACAAACGCGTAGCGTTGCTGACGATTTAATCAAGCAGGCGAAGGTGAAATTGTCATATCTCGTCGGAACGATGATCGAAATTCCGCGCGCGGCTTTACTTGCCAATGAGCTGGCTGAAACAGCGGAATTTTTTAGTTTCGGGACCAATGACTTAACACAGATGACGCTTGGCTTGTCGCGTGATGATGCCGGACGTTTCTTGCCAACGTATGTGGCGACCGAAAAAGACGGCGGTAAGGGGATTTTTAAGGATGATCCTTTCCAAAGTTTGGATCAAGAAGGTGTTGGGATGCTTGTCAAAATTGGTATTGAACGTGGGCGTTCGACACGTCAAAATATCAAAATCGGTATTTGCGGGGAGCATGGCGGAGAGGCGGAAAGTGTTAAATTCTGCCATCGTATTGGAATGGATTATGTCAGCTGTTCGCCGTACCGCGTTCCGATTGCTCGTTTAGCTGCAGCGCAAGCGGCGTTAGCCAGTAAAACGGCAAGCAAAAGTAAAGTAAAAAAAGTTTCTAAACGAAAGTAAGCTATTTCTTGAATTTACAAATGTTAACCAAGCGAGTATAATACCCAAGTGCAATGACTAGGATAGTTTCTATTTCGTAAAATCGTTGCGCTTGGGTATAAACCAAAAGCCAGAAGGTGATCATGGCCGACCCTATCAAAGCATATCTCAAGGATATTCGCAATATTCCGCTTCTCTCTGCAGAGGAGGAAATTACGCTTTCTCGTCGATTGCTCAAAGGTGATAAAGAAGCGCGCAACAAAATGATCCGTGCCAATTTGCGGCTGGTCATTTCGATTGCCAAGCGTTATGTCAATCTCGGTGTGCCTTTAAGTGATTTGATTGAAGAGGGAAATATCGGCCTGATGAAAAGCGTTGAAAAATTTGACCCAGAACGAGGGTTTCGTTTTTCGACGTATGCGGCTTGGTGGATCAAACAAGGGATATCTCGGGCGATCATTGATCAAGGCAAAATGATCCGCGTTCCGGTGTACATGAATGAGGAAATTCTTCGCTACAAAAAAGCGTATGAAAAACTGACACATAAGTTAAAACGCAAGCCCCGCACCGGCGAACTAGCCAAGGCTTTGCAGATTACTGTTGTTAAAGTTAAAGAATTAGAAAAGTCGATTTCCAAAATGTCAAGTTTGGAAGCGCCGATTGGTGATGACGGCGAAAGCCAGGTCAAAGATATCATCGAAGATGAAAATACCGCTTCTCCGGATGCGACCATGGAGGTCTTTTTTAATAAAGAAAGAACCACCAGCTATCTGGATCTTTTAAGTGAGCGCGAAAGAAAGATTTTGGATATGCGTTTTGGTTTGACCGATGGCGAAACTCATACGTTAAACGAGATTGCAAAAGTGCTTGGTGTTTCCCGGGAGCGGGTTCGTCAACTTGAGGCCGCGACAATCAAAAAAATTCGCCAAGTTATTAAAGATCAAAAACAGACTCATTAAATGCCGCTGATTCGAATCAAGAAACGAAAAAAAACGTTTGTTCTTGTTATCCCCAGTTTTGAGGATATTTTTAATGCTTTTTATGCTGGTGAAATTATCAAAGGCGCCAGTATGGCTGCCTCCCGCCTTAAGATCGATATTCTGATTCATATTACAAATCGTTATGACCATCGAGGCTGGTTGGACGCGACACTTTTGGATCGCCGTTATATCGATGGGATTATTTTTGGTGATATCGACAATGATGTCAGCGTCGTTGAAAAAGCGATTACGCGCGGCATTCCGACGATGGTACTTAATAATTATTTAGAAGAACCAATTAACTGTATCGGAATCGATAATCGTAAAGCGGCAGAGGAAGTCGTTGACCATTTTATTAAACTGGGGCATCGTAATATTGCTACTATTGCAGGAGATTTGTCCACTCAAGCTGGCAAAATGCGTTTAGAGGGATTTCACACCGCGCTTAAAGCAGCGAATATTTCTGTTGCGGCGGGGAACGTTGTTCAGGGGGACTTTTTGCGCACCCCCGCACGTGCTGCCGCGATTAAACTTCTGAAATTAAAGGAATGCCCGACGGCCGTTTTTGCCGCATCGGACGTCATGGCCTTTGAATTGATTGATGTCGCGCGGGCAAATAATTTAAACATTCCTGAAGATCTTTCGGTTATTGGGTTTGACGATAATCCGCTTAACGCTAATAGTTCAATTCGTTTGACGACCGTAGCTCAGCCGCTGATGGAAATGGGGAGACTTGGAGTTGAACATTTGGTCCAGATTAGTAATGCACAAGTGCCGCTTCCTTTAAAGATGATGCTGTCAGCAAAATTGATTGCGCGTGCTTCGACAGGGCCGTGCGTGGAAAGAAAGGCGTAAGGACAACAACATGGCCAAGAAAATTTTAAAGGCGGCAGAACTAAAAAAAATTATTCGGGACGTTCCTGATTTCCCAAAACCGGGAATTATTTTTAAGGACATTTCGACGATTCTTAAAGATCCTCTGGCATTGCGCAGTGTTGTTGATATTTTGGCTGAAAAGTTTAAAAAGCAAAAAATCACAAAAGTTGTCGCTGTCGAATCGCGCGGGTTTATTTTAGGTTCGGTTTTGGCCTATAAACTCGGGGCTGGCTTTATTCTTGTTCGCAAAAAAGGGAAGCTTCCTTATAAGACCAGGTCTGTGAATTATCAGCTTGAATACGGTTCGGATACACTTGAGATTCATGAAGATGCTTTGGATGCCAAAGATCGGGTTCTAATCGTGGATGATCTTCTGGCTACCGGTGGCACGATTGAAGCGGTTATGAAACTTGTTTCGGATTTTAAAGCCCGCGTTGTTGGGAGTGCTTTTTTAATTGAATTATCTTTTCTTAAAGGCCGTAATCGTCTTAAAGATTTGCCAATCTTCGCCATAATCAAGTTTTAATTCTTGCCTTTTTTTAATGTCTATATATAGAGAAGATGCATTACAGCGCCCGCCCCGCAAATTTATCAGAAGCAATGTTTTATTTTTGGGTGGAAATTCGCGGGACTGGGCGCAAATTTTCCTGGAGAAAAGATTTTTGTGGTAATTTGCGCCCGTAGCTCAGTATGGATAGAGCGCGGCTCTCCTAAGGCCGGCGTGGTTGGTTCGAATCCAACCGGGCGCATTAAAATCCTTAAGCCCATTTGGGATTAAGGATTTTAATTTGCCGGTTGTATTCGAGAACTGTCGTTTACGACAGTTCTCGACCGAGCACGAAATGTGCGAGGGAGTGCTGAAGCCTCCTGGCTGATGCCGACCGCTGACGGAATGTTAGCGGGAGTCCCGTAGTCTCCGACTACGGGAAATCCAAAAAATTTTCGGGAACGCCACAAAAAAATCCTGAAATAGTATTGACACTCCTAAGTCATTGTGTGAGAATGACATTGTTTTCAGCTCGAGGAGACAAAATATTTTTTCTCCGTCGAGAAATTCCTAATCCAGTGATGACTCCAATCTGACGAAGAAAGGAGGAGATGAACAAAATAAAGTCCGGGTCATCAAACACTGGTCTAAAGCGACATAAGCTAGACCAATACACTTGTATCTAGTTTTATATATTCTTTTACGTCAGGCAACTGACAATTTGGGAGGAGACAATAATGAAAAAAGTTCTTTTAGCTATGCTCTTGGTCGCCCTTGTGGCCATGCCGGCATTCGCTAGTGTTCAGAATGTAAAGGTTAGCGGCGACATCGAAAGCACCTACGTCGTGCGCAATCAGTTTGATCTAGGCAGTACAGATCTAGCAAATCAATATCGTCAAAACTTCTTGTTAACGCAGACCCGTTTGCGCGTTGATGCGGATTTGACCGACAATGTGCAAACAACAGTCGGTTTAATCAATGAACGCGTTTGGGGCAATGATGTTGATACGACAAACGGAAGCAACGATATTGATTTGAACTTGGCTTATGTGACTTTAAAGGAAATGCTTTACTCTCCTTTAACAGTGATCATCGGCCGTCAGAATTTCGCATTCGGAAATTCTTTCGTCATGGATTCTGCCGGGACAAATAATAGTGTCTCAACGGGCGGTATTAAAGGTGCTGCCGAAGACCTTTCCAAGAGAACAGCTTTAGATGCTGTCCGTGCTATTTTGGACTACAATCCGTTGACGATCAACGTGATTGCCTCTAAAGTCAATTCTGGAAATGTTGCTGGTGAAGGCGCTCACAAAGACGATGTTGACCTTATCGGTACCAACGCCGCTTATCAATTAGGGGATAAATGGCAATCGTTAGTCGAAGCCTATTACTGGGCCAAGATTGATAACAATACAGCAAGCGGAGTAGGTTCTAAGGCAGATACCGTTTATATGCCTGGTATTCATGCCAGCACCAATCCGATTAAGGGATTGAATCTTTCTGCTGAAATCGCTATGCAAAGAGGGAACAAATGGCAATCTGCTGGTGTCAACGTTAAGCGTGAAGCCACCGCAGCGCAATTAATCATGAACTATGAATTGCCGCTTGCCAAGATTGAAAAATATAAGCCGACAATCATGGGTGCTTATACGTATGTTTCTGGGGAAAAGAATCCGACCAAGGTTGGGACCAGTGATAAGGCCCGTTATCGTGGTTGGGATCCGATGTTTGAAAATCAATCTGGTGGGACGATTTATAATTCGTTATTTAATTTAACCAATGCCCATATCATCACGACAAAAGCTTCTGTGAAGCCTATCGAAGATGTAACGGCATCTATTCAAATGGACTATCTTTGGTTAGATAAAGAGTTGGCTGCTGGCGTTTTGGATATTCTACAGCCGGACGGGTCATCTCTTACGACTTTAACTACGACAACCAATGCCTATTTGGGCAGCGAACTTGGTTTAGGTTTAGCTTATGCCTATACCGATGATGTGACCTTAGGTGCTAAACTTAACTGGTTTACGCCGGGCGAAGCATTCAGCTCTGCGAATCAGAATGTTGCGTCACAAATCTTAGTTAACGCAAACGTTAATTTCTAAGATTTAAAACGCAGCTTTTAGTTTTATCATTGAGCCCTGTAAAAAAATACGGGGCTCAATTTTTTTATCGTGAAGAATATGAATAGAGTTGTATGAATTATTTTATGTAATTGATTTTGTTTTTATATATTTCGAATTAAAAATATCTCTCGACGGGAATAATATTATTTATTCGTGAAAAAAAGTAATTAATACTTTGAAAATTATTTTTATTTCATTAATATAAAAACAAAGAAATACAACTGTGCTGGTTTAAAAAAGTTTGGCACAGTAAAAGCTCATTCCCATTTTAAAAATATCCATAGCGAGCGAGAATCATTCTATGACACGCGATGATATTTATGATCATCTGGCTCAAGTCTATCTAGGCAAGAGAAGCAGCCTGCAAGAAAAAAAGAAAAAGCAGCTTAGCTCTTGGCTAGTGATTAACATCGTTATCACGGTGGTTATATTTGCCAGTTCGATTTATGGACTGACAGCATTTTTAACTCATCGTGGTGATGTTCTGCAAAATAAAATTATCTACGCCCTTAATAACGGCCCTATCCGTCTAAATTACAATCTCGAATACCCATATCCTTCAGTAAAAACTTTCAGTTTGAATATTCCTAAAATGAATGTCGGCAAGTATAAGGCCTTGCAGTTTGCTGTCCGCGCTTTAGCGGAAGGCACGCCGGGAACAATTCGTGTCGAAATTAAAAACCATCGCAACGAAGTTGCTTTTGTTTTTATCGAGAACGTTGATCTTTCGTGGCGCAATTATGAAATTCCTTTTGAACGATTCGCACAGATTTCGGATTGGTCGGATGTCAGTGAAATTTCGTTTGTGCTGGAAGCATGGAATTCTAAAGATAAAAAGGGCATCATTCTCATTGATGAAGTCGCTTTTTCAAGTTAGGACTTTCTAAATTAATCGACTAGAGTAAGGAAAGCCAAGGGAGGCAATGCATATGCGAATTATTTCGATAGCAACTCAAAAAGGCGGATGTGGCAAGACCACGACAGCAATCAATCTTGCGGCGGCTTTAAGTGCCAATGGAAAGCGGACACTTTTGATTGATCTTGACCCGCAAGCACACGCTTCGCTTGGGCTTAATCTTGAGAATAAAGATAGTATTTATAATGTGATTTCAAAACTAACTCCGCGCAAATTGAGTATTACGGATATTATTCGCAATGTCGGACCAAATTTTGATATTGTACCGTCTAATATTCTCGTTGGGACTTTGGAACAGGAATTAGCTGATGAGATCGGCCGTGAATTAAAATTGACTGATATTATTGCCAAGATTAAAGATCAGTATGATTACATTTTGATGGATTGTCCTCCGAGCTTAGGATTTTTAACGGTTAATGCTTTGCGTGCTTGTGATGAAGTTTTTATTCCTGTAGAAACCAGTCGTTTTTCGATGCAGGGGGTTGAACATCTTCTGGACATCATTAATCTTATCCGTGAACGTTTGAGTCATCCGGTTGCATATCGGATTTTGGTGACAATGTTTGACTCGAGATTACGTCATTCATTTTCGATGCTTTCGCAAATTCGCGAAAAGTTTTCTGATGTCCTGTTTGACACGATCGTTCATACAAATGTAAAGCTTAAGGAATCCGTCGTGATGGGCCAGACGGTCGTTGCGTATGATAAATACTGTCGTGGCGCAAAAGATTATTTTACTTTAGCCAAAGAAATAATCTCAAAACAGCAATCAACCCAAGAAGAACCCGAAGAAATATCCGTTGCGCAACCGGTAGCCGCATCCGAAATTAAAGTTGAAGAGAATTTTCGTTTTTCTAACCGTATGCAGTCCTTGATGACGGATGGTGTTAATGGTATGCGCCTGATAACGTTTTCTCTGGATGCTCCGCAGGCAAGGTCTGTTTATGTGACCGGAAGTTTTAATGATTGGTCATTAGACGAAAAATGCCGTATGCGTCAGGAAAACGGCCAATGGTTTGTTGACGTAAGCCTTCGGCCAGGTGTCCACAAATATCAATTTATCGTCGATGGACGCTGGAGAGAAGATCCCGCCAATCCTCGTCAGGAACGCAATTCTTTTGGCGATATTAATTCGTTAGTCGAGGTCCAAACGAATGGTAACGTATGATGATGCCCGGACGGACGATGTTTTAGACGGCAAAGTCATCGCTATTCTTTCGTATTTGTCCATTCTTTGCATAATTCCGCTTTTGTTCAAGAAAAACAATTTGTTTGTTTTGTCTCACGGTAAGCAGGGTTTAGTTTTGTTTGTTGCGCAGGTGGCAATTTTTATTTTGCATATTATTTTGGGAGACTGGTTTTTAAAGCTGGGTATGTTTGTTCTTTTGAGTTTGTCTTTTATCGGTCTTTTAGCTGTTCTGCGTGGGCAATATATTAAGATCCCTGTTGTTTCCTCGATTGCCGAAAAAATCACACTTTAAAGTAGAGTAACAATTTTTATGCTTTTTAAGCAAAGGAGTGCGTCATTTTTAAAAGTTTTGTCAAAGTTTTGAAATCTATTTTTAGCGGGCCATTAGCGACGAAACAGTCAAAGGTCAAGCGATCGACTTCACAGACGCGCTATGTCAAAAAACCGGACAAACCGCAAAAGGCAGGGAAGGTTTTAAAAACCAAGGTCTCTGTTGTTAAGAAGAAAGCAACCCCAAAGCCAAGGGAAAAAATTCTTCCCAAAAAGAAGGTTGTTACAAAAAAGCCAGTCGCGAAATTAAAACCGAAAGAAAAGAAAATTGCCCCAGAACTTTATGTTGGGGAAATCACGCATTATTTTCAGAAAATTTCTGTCGTAGTTGTAAAAGTTACGGAACATCCGATTTTGATTGGCGATCTTATCCATGTTAAAGGAAGTTCCTCGGATTTTACGCAAAAGGTTGTTTCTCTGCAGGTAGAAAGCAAGGATGTCCGTTTTGCGCGCAAAGGCGAGTTGGTTGGTTTGCAGGTTAGCCAGCCGGCAAAGCCGGGGGACAAAATTTACAAAATTAAAAAGTAAGAAAGTTTAAGTCGACCGATCTTAGCGGTGACCCAGGTCGCGCATCCGGTCTCTTCGTTGTTCCATAAGATCGCGCTGTGCTTGTTGTAAGTCTTTTGCTTTTTGAGATTGGGTTTGCCAGCTTGAAGTCGTCTCGCTGACATCAACGGCAGGGTGAGATTGCATGGTTTTGCCGACTACGAAAATAAATCCGTAATAAACAGCCCCAAAAAAGGCGACAATCAGTACAAAAATTGAAAATCCTTTCATGCGGGTACTGTATAATAATACGGGTTATTTTTCAACCTTTTCATTAAAAATTTAAACTTGACGGGTTTTGGGAGCAATAGTATAATGCCCCAATTGAAAATCGAAAAATAAAAGGAAATTGGAAAAAGGAGAATTAAATTGGTTTTACTTAAAGAGAGAAAGACAGAAGTCATCGACACCTTCAAGGTTCACGCCAAGGATACGGGTTCCCCGGTTGTCCAAACTGCACTGCTGACGGAAAAGATCAACTATCTTGCCGAGCATCTTAAGAGTCACAAACGTGATTTCCATTCACGTCGTGGACTTTTGATGATGATTGGTAAACGTCGTCGTCTTTTGGAATATTTGCAAAAAAATGACCAAAAGAAGTACGAAGAAACCGTTAGCAAGCTCAATCTGCGCAAGTAAATTATCTTTCGCTAGTTGCTTACATTTTTAATTGAAATTAACTTAAGAAGAGGTCTATCTATATGAGTATAGGACGCATTGAGATTCCGTTTGGCGCTTCGAATTTAATCATCGAAAGCGGCAAACTCGCAAAACAGGCTAATGGCGCTGTGACAGTAACTTTAGGTGGAACGGTTGTTTTAGTGACCGCGTGTATGTCAAGAAAGCCAAAAGAAGGCACGGATTTTTTTCCACTGATGGTCGAATATCAAGAAAAGACCTATTCCGCCGGCCGTATTCCGGGTGGATTTTTTAAAAGAGAAGGTCGCCCTACCGAAAAAGAAATTTTAACTTCGCGTGTTATTGATCGTCCGATCCGTCCGTTGTTTCCCGACGGATTTTTTCATGAAGTGCAGGTGGTTGCCTCTGTCCTTAGCAGCGATGGCCAAAACGATCCGGACATCCTTGGGCTTGTGGGTGCGTCAGCTGCTTTGCATGTTTCGGATATCCCGTTTTCCCGTCCGATTGGTGCGGTGAGAATTTCTCTTATTGACGGTCAATTTGTGATTAATCCAACGTATGAACAGCGTTTGACTGCAGAATCTGATTTTGTCGTCGCTGGTCACCAAGATGGTTTGATTATGATCGAAGGCGAATCCGGTGTTATGCCGGAAGAACAGGTCGTAGAAGCTTTATCTTTGGCGCAAAAAGCCCTTATTCCGATTGCGCAAATTCAAGATGCGCTACGCAAAGAGATTGGCAAGGAAAAGGCCAGCGTTATTATTGCTGAAACAAACAAGGTCTTGTTTGATAAGGTGCGGGAATTGGCTAAAAGCCGTTTGACGCAAATTTATCAGATTGCCGATAAAGAAGAACGTGAAGAGGCTCTTGGGGAGCTTTTGGATAATTTCACGAAAGATATTTCCGCATTCGAAGCTTGCAAGCGTGATGCGAATGAAACAATAACCGCCGGACAGATTCGTGCTATTTTTGATCAGGTCGAATATGAAGAAGTTCGCCAATCGATTTTTGAAAAAGGCATTCGTGCCGACGGGCGCGGGTTGACGCAGGTTCGTCCGATTGCTTGCGAAGTGGGCGTTTTGCCTCGCACGCATGGGGCGGCACTTTTTACTCGCGGGCAAACTCAAAGTTTGGCTGTCGTGACTTTAGGCACACGTGATGATGAACAGATGGTCGAGTCGCTCGAGGGGACTTCGTATAAAAAGTTTATGCTGCATTATAATTTTCCGTCATTTAGCGTTGGCGAAACCAAGCCGATGCGCGGGCCTGGCCGTCGGGAAATTGGCCACGGCGCTTTGGCAGGGAAATCTTTTAAAGCTGTTTTGCCTTCCAAAGATGATTTTCCCTACACGATTCGTGTTGTTTCCGAAATTCTTGAATCCAACGGCTCCTCAAGTATGGCTTCAGTCTGCGCGGCAACATTGTCGTTGATGGATGCAGGTGTGCCGATTACAGATGCCGTCGCCGGAATTTCCGTCGGGCTTATTTCGGACGCGAAAAGGGCTGTTTTGATTACAGACATCATGGGCCTTGAAGATCATTTTGGCGATATGGATTTTAAAGTTGCCGGAACGCGCAAGGGCGTTACCGCCATTCAGTTGGACCTTAAAATCAAACAAGTGACAGTTGAACTTTTGGCAAAAGCGTTGACGATGGCCAAGGAAGCGCGCTTGATGATTCTTGATAAAATGCATGCTTGCATTGCCTCACCGCGTGTCGAGATTTCAGACTATGCGCCACGGATCATCTTTACGCAAATTGATCCTGCCAAAATCGGTGAAGTCATCGGGCCGGGTGGGAAAATGATCAAGCGCATTATCGAAGAGACGGGCGTTTCGACCATTGACATTGAAGATGATGGAAAAGTCTTGATTGCCTCGGCTAGTAAAGAATCTGCCGAAAAAGCCAAGGGGATTATCGAATCGATGACAGTCGCTCCTGAAGTCGGCAAAACTTACGATGCGACCGTCAAGAAAGTCATGAATTTTGGGGCTTTCGTTGAATTTATGCCGGGCAAAGAAGGCTTGGTCCATGTTTCCGAACTTTCAAATACCTATGTTAAGGATGTTGAATCAGTTGTCAAAGTCGGAGACAAGTTTAGAGTTAAGCTCGTTGAAATTGACAAAATGGGCCGCTTAAACTTAAGCAAAAAACAAGCAGAGTAATTCGCAAATCCGCTTTTTTTGTTGTAAAATGCTCTCGTATTTAAATTTGGCCCTCGGAGATATTTGAATTTTTCTCCGAGGGTTCATCCTAAACTCTTTATGGGCTTAGGGATTTTTAAGCCTTACACTGTAAAGCCTCATGACGCGGGAACATTTTAATGAAGTCAAAGGGATTGTTGTCTTTACCCTCGGTCTTATTTTATTAGCGAGTCTGGTCTCCTTTGTTCCTGATGATCTTGCGTGGTACACAACTCACCCCAATTCTCCTGCAAAAAATTTGATCCGCATTGTCGGTGCTTACGCGGCTGGGTCACTCTTTTTTGTTTTTGGATTTAGTGCGTATTTTCTTGTCATTTTTTTATTCTTTTGGAGCTGGAACAAATTTTCGTCGCGCGACATTAAATTTACAGCCGCTAAAGCAATCAGTTTTCTTATTCTTTTTAGCGTGATCAGTTCTCTTTTTAGCATGACCGGCCCTCAGGAAGCGTTTGCCCGTTTTAGCCGTGGCGGGTTTGTTGGATTTTCGTGTGCGGACTTTTTGGTCAACTATTTAGGGCGAATGGGCGCGTATCTTGTTTTAACTTCCGTCGGGGCGTTAACGTTTGTGATCACAGGGGAGCTATTGGTCTCTCCGCTGGTTTTCAAAACGACAGCTTCTCTTAAAGATTTTTTGGCTTTATTGCAAACGAAATATAAAGAGCGTCAGGACACCCCCAAAGAAACCCCGCCATCACCGCGCCTTCGTCCTGCTGTTGTTGCCAATGAAAAAAAACCTTTTGAATTCCCAAAGTTTAAAGCCACCGATGACGAAGTCAAAAGCAGTAAAGACGAACTTCAAAAGACGCTAAATGCCAAACCCGCCGGGGAAGTGAATCTAAAATCAAAAACGCCCGACACAACTAAACCGAATATCAAAATTTTAAAGTCTGAAGAAAAGCCGCCAGCTGTTTTACCTGAGCCGGAGGTTGTCGGCGAGTATCATTTGCCGAGTTTGGATTTGTTGAATAATCCTCCGGTTGTTTCGACGAATCGTTTGCAAAGTGACCTTGCGCAGGGGGCAAAAATTTTGGAATCGACGCTTGCCGATTTTAATGTCAATGCCCGTGTGGCTGACATCGAACATGGTCCGGTTATTACCCGCTATGAACTTGAACCGGCTCCGGGGGTTAAGGTTCAAAGAATCACTTCGCTTTCGGACGATATTGCTTTGGCGATGAAAGCGCAAACGGTACGTATTGTTGCCCCTATTCCGGGCAAGAATCGCGTCGGGATTGAAGTGCCCAACAGCTTGACGGCTGCGGTTTATTTAAAGGATGTTTTAGCTCAAAGCAAGTTTTCCAATAGCGGATCAAAACTCATGTTAGCTTTGGGAAAAGACATTACAGGCTCTCCTCTAATCGCAGATTTGGCGGATATGCCGCATTTGCTTATTGCAGGGACAACGGGTTCTGGAAAGACTGTTTGCGTCAATGCGATAATTATGTCGATGCTTTTTAATGCCACCCCGGATGAATTAAAATTTTTGATGATTGATCCAAAGATGGTTGAGTTAAGCCAATATAACGATATCCCGCATATGCTTTGCCCGGCGGTAACAGATACGACAAAAGTTCCGGCAGCGCTTAACTGGGTCGTCGGGGAAATGGAAGCTCGGTACCAAACTCTTTCAAAAGCCGGTGTTCGAAATATCAAAGGGTATCATGCCCAAGGCCATAAGCTTCCTTATATCGTGCTTATTATTGACGAGTTGGCGGACTTGATGCAGACGTCTGCGAAAACCGTTGAAGGGGCGATTACTCGTCTGGCCCAACTGTCGCGTGCGGTGGGGATTCATTTGATCTTAGCGACACAGCGTCCGTCAGTGGATGTTATTACCGGAGTTATTAAAGCTAATTTTCCGTCGAGAATTTCTTTTAAAGTCGCGTCAAAGGTCGATTCGCGGACGGTTTTAGATATGAATGGCGCCGAAAATCTTTTGGGCAAGGGGGACCTTTTATTTATACGTCCCGGCGATGCAAAGCCTGTTCGCGGCCAATGCGGTTATGTCACAGATGATGAAGTCAAGCGGGTCATCGATTTTATTAAGCCACAACAGCAACCTATTTATAATGACAAAATTTTAACGAACCAAAAGGCCAATACCGGGTCTGAGAATGCGATGGATGATGAATTGTACGACGAGGCCTTGCAGCTGGTGCTTGAAATTAACCAGGCGTCCGTGTCAATTATACAACGACGGATGCGTTTAGGTTATACGCGGGCAGCGCGGCTGATTGATATTATGGAACAAAATGGAATTGTCGGCCCGTATTGCGGGAGCAAACCACGCGAAATTTTGGTCAATAGGGAAGAGTGGTTGATGCGAAATATTAATCCTAAAGAAAAATCTTAAACAACGGGGTTCTATGCCAAACTCAGAGGAAAAACAAAAGTCAAGCGTTGTCACCCGACGAGGACTTCTTTTGAAAGAAACTCGTGAGGTCAAGGGCCTTAGCATTGAGACAGTGCACGAGATGACTAAGATTCCCTTGGATGTTTTGCACGCGATCGAAGAAGGTTATACGGTGCGGATGGTTTCTGCGTATTACTTTAAAGGTTTTATAAAGATGTACGCAAAATTCCTTGGCCTTGATGCGAGTTTGGTTTTAGATGAGCCGCTACCTGTTAAACCGACGGCCAGCGAGCCTGTTTCGGTTGTGTCTGATCCCGAACACCGTAAATTTAACGAGTATATTTCGCGTCAAAATAAGAAACAAACAGTGATTAATTTATCTTTTTTGGGGATTTTTGTTGGGATTCTTTTAATTGCTTTTGTCGTTTGGGGGCATCGTCCTAAAACAGAAACTCATCAGCCAAGTCCAAAAGTTAAAAAAGAATCTCCGTTAAAAAAAATGTTAGCGCTTCAGGCGACGGATCGTAAAATGATTGATCAGACTAAAATCAAAGTCAAGTCTGAGCCAAAAGTTGAAAAGAAAGAAACGGCCCGTGTGGCTACCGTTGCCGAACCGATTCCCGTCGAGGATATTCAAGATGCTCCTATTGAAAACACAAAAGTCCAGCAGGGCAAGAAAGTGTCTCTTTCGATTAAATCCCGTGCGGCCGGGTGGTTGCAGGTAAAGGTTGATGGCAATATGGTTTTTCAATCGACTTTGCGCGCTGGTGCTGTTGAAAGTTGGCAGGCGCAAAACAGCATTGAACTTTCAGGAAAGAATATTAATAATCTTGAGTTTGAGGTTAACGGAAAAGTGTTAGGGCAATTGGGAAAGACAGATCGTGGGGCCCGTCGGGTCGTGGTCACCAGAGACGGCTTGACGGTTAAAAATTGATATTTTGTGTCATTGCGAGGAGCCGAAGGCGACGCGGCAATCTCGGATGGCAGAGATTGCTTCGCCCTATCGGGCTCGCAATGACGAGTTTATTTTTGTAAGGGCAAGTCATGGATTATATGAAACGACTTGCCTTTAATTTTGAAAAGAATTTATGATAATTAAAAAACAAAATAATTTACAGCAAAACCTGACAACCGAAGATTTTTTGGGACAGCGGCTTTCCGTCGGACAAAAAGTCGGTGTCATTAACCTAGGGTGTGCCCGTAATCTCGTTGATTCGCAGGAAATTTTAGGTCGCCTGAAAAAAAGCGGGAACCGTATTGTCGAAATGGCGCAGGCGGATGTGGCGATTGTCAATACTTGCTCTTTTGTTGCGGATGCAAAAAAAGAGTCAGTCGATACGATTCTGGAACTTTTGGAATTAAAAAAACAGGGCAAGCTTAAAAAAGTGATTGTCGCCGGCTGTTTGGCGCAACGCTACGGTCAAGAATTAGCCCAGGAGCTTAAAGGAATTGATGCTATCGTCGGGACCCCGTCGTTTTTAAAGAATCAAGTTGCCGATCAAGTTTATTTGACGCCTCAACACTTTGCTTACGTTAAAATCTGCGAGAGCTGTTATAACCGCTGCAGTTTTTGTGCGATTCCCGGGATTAAAGGGAAATTTTCTTCGCGAACCATTGAGGCTGTTCTTCAGGAAATTGCGCTTTTGGATAAAGCGGGAGTTAAGGAAATCAATTTGATCGGGCAGGATATTACCGCTTACGGCATCGATCTTTATCATGAAAAATCTTTGGCGCGTTTGCTTAAAGAAATTGTTAAACAAACGAAAAATATTCAGTGGATCCGGTTGCTTTATGCTTTTCCGGCCCATGTTACCGACGAGCTTATTGATGTTATGGCCAGCGAACCTAAAATTTGTAAATATATCGATATGCCATTGCAGCATATTAGCGACAATTTGTTATTGAGCATGAATCGAAGCATTACAACAGGACAGACAAAATCTCTGGTTGCGCGGCTACGTGGTGCAATGCCGACGGCTGCATTGCGGACAACTTTTATTGTCGGCATGCCGGGCGAGACAGAAGAAAATTTTAACGAGCTTTTTGAATATGTGCGGCAGACCCGTTTTGAAAAAATGGGTGTGTTTGTGTATTCGAGGGAAGAAAAGACAGCGGCTTTTGACATGCCTAATCAGATTGCAGAGCAGACGAAGAAAAAGCGGATGAATATTTTAATGAAAGAACAGCAAAGTATTTCGCGGGATGTCCAGCATGCTTTTGTCGGGCGGACATTGAAAGTTTTGATTGATGAAAAAGAACAGGGATCAGAAAATATCTACATAGGCCGCAGTGAATATGACGCTCCGGATGTCGACGGGGCGGTTTATGTCCATACTGATAAGCTTTTAAAACCAGGCGATTTTGTTGATGTCAAAATTACGGATGCGCTTGAGTATGATCTTGTCGGGGAGCAATTATGAACTGGCCAAACATTTTGACCGTTAGTCGATTCTTTTTAACAGTGGCATTTATTTATTACGTTCGAAAAATCGGAGAGTTTTATTGTTTGCTGGCGATTGTGTGTTTTGTCCTTGCGGTACTCTCAGATTATTTAGACGGATATTTTGCGAGAAAGTATAATCTTTTTACTGATTTTGGAAAGATCATGGATCCGATTGCCGATAAATTTCTGATTTTATCGGCGTTTTTTATTTTTATGCAATGGCACTTTATTGCGCCGTGGATGTTTTATGCTATTGCCTGTCGAGAGGTTTTAGTTACCGTCTCCCGATTATTTCTTATGAAAAAAGGTAAAGTTATCGCTGCTGAAGCTGCAGGCAAGGCCAAAACAGTTTTGCAGATGGCCGCGATTTTGGGAATTCTTGGCATTAGTTTTTGGTTAAATTCACATAAAAATCCGTCACCATCGTCATGGGTGTTTGGGCAAGGCACGATGGCGCACGTTTTTATTGGTGGTATACAACCTGTGATGACTTTTGTTGTCTTCCTGACCTTGTACTCGGGAATAAAATATTTTTGGCAAAATCGAGCAGAGCCTTTTTAAATTTTTGTTTTAATAAATATACAGGAGGCATTATGAAAATAGG
>CAZWOH010000020.1:18044-21137 GCA_964635405.1 uncultured Planctomycetales bacterium
GAGCCTTTTTAAATTTTTGTTTTAATAAATATACAGGAGGCATTATGAAAATAGGTCTTGGGAAAAAACTGGAAAGTTTGCTGGAGTTGATTTTATGGAAAGGACGGCTGATAACTCTTTTGGCTGTCTTGTTTTCGTTTATCTCTTCGCTGGCTCTTTTTATTGCGGGAAGTAAAAAAATCACAGGATCCATTTTATCGACGATTGCGAATTCTTCAGGCGATATGGATTACAACTATCTGTTAGTTGACATCATTGGGGCCGTTGATCTTTATTTGATTGCGGTTGTCCTTCTGATTTTTAGCTTTGGTCTTTATGAACTTTTTATTTCTAAAATCGATTTAGCGCAGCAGGATAAAGAGGTCAATATCCTCGAGATCAAATCGCTTGATGATTTGAAAACCCGTTTGTTTAAGGTCATTATTATGGCGCTTATTGTGTATTTTTTTAAATCGATTTTGACGACACATTTTGAGAAACCAATGGAAATGTTGATTTTGGGTATTTCGATTCTTGCCGTTTCGGCGTCCTCGATGTTTATTCGCAAGATGGATTAATCGATCATAAAATTTTGTGAAAAACTTTATCGCGAAATATATTTCGACTTTTTTTTATTTGGGATATTTTCCGTTTGCCGCCGGAAGTCTAGCCAGTGCCGTTGGTGGTTTGTGCTCGGGGATTTTATTTTTTCATCCCGTTGTCTGGCTTGTCCTTTTTGGAATTGTGACAAGTGCAGGGTTTTGGGCGGGCCGTATCGTTGAGAAGAATATGGCAAAAAAAGATCCGCCCTGCATTGTGATCGACGAGGTGGCGGGCAGTTTGATTGCGTTTTTTATGCTGCCGATGAATTGGCCCGTATTTTGGTCAACCTTTTTTGTTTTTCGCGCGTTTGATATGTTCAAAGTCTATCCGGCTAATATTCTGGAAAAAAGAAACGGTTCGGTTGGGATTATGATGGATGACATCGTTGCCGGGATTTATACGAATCTTATTATGCAGATTGCTATTCGTTTGGCTGGATTTGTTTGAGTAGCAGTTTGAGGGCGGATTCGGCCGCCAGTTTTTTGATCGCCAGACGAGAGCCTTTGAAATGAAATTCGTGGCAGAGGATTTCTTTATGGCTTGCGACGGCAATATACGTTAATCCCACCGGTTTATTTTGTGTGCCTCCCGTCGGTCCGGCAATTCCTGTAATGCTAATTCCAAAATCAGTTTTTAGAATGGTTCGAACGGATTTTGCCATCTGCTTTGCGACGCTTGGACTGACGGCCCCGTGTTTTTTTATCAGAAGTGCAGAAATTTTTAAGAGTTTAATTTTTGCGCTATTAGCATAAACCAAAACGCCGCCGACGAAATATTGGGAACTTCCAGAAATATTTGTCAGACGATTTGCTAAAAGCCCACCTGTGCAAGATTCTGCGACGGACAAGGTTTTGTGCTTTTCGATAAGAAGTTTGCCGACTTTTTTTTCAGCTGTCATTAGTGAATAGGCAAGGCGTTTAAAAGATTGCTGATCAAAAGCATGCCGCAAAGTCCCAACATGACACCCCAAGCGGTCAACGTTTTTCCGCCGTCTTCGAGTGCTTCGGGAATCAGTTCATCAAGAACAAGATAAATCATCGCGCCGCCGGCAAATCCAAGCCCGATGGGTAAAAGCGGCGCAAACATCCATGTTAACAGTGCAGCTGGTACAGCCATGATCGGTTGTGGGATGCTCGTTAAAATCGAATAGAATGCGCATTTGGATGTCGAAACCCCGTCGGCCTTTAAGGGAAGAGAGATCGCGATGCCTTCGGGGATATTGTGGACAGATATGGCCATGGCCATAATCATGCCAAAATGTAAATTGCCAGTTGCAAAACCGACTCCAATGGCGATACCTTCAGGGATAGAATGGATAAACATCGCAATAAAAAGGAGTATCCCTCGTCGGGAAAGTCCGTTGGCAAGAGGATGATCTTCGACAGGATGTTTTTCCAAAATTTTTTGGGTCAGCCAATAAAATCCGGCTCCTAAAAGAAGGCCGATAATCACGATATAATTTGAAAAAGGAAAGCGGTCTTTGAGGTTGATCGCCTCCTGGACGAGCGAAAAAACAGAAGCGGAGATCATCATCCCGGCGGCAATCGACGATGAAAAGGCGCGGACGAGTTTTGAATCATTTTTAACAAAATGGACGGGGATGGCGCCTAAGCCGGTTGCCAGGGCGCTGATAACGCCAGTTGTCGCCGTAAAAAAAATAAGTTCGGTTTGGCTCATAGTTTCTCTTTGTTGAAACGTATATTAACATAGACGCAATAGATGACAAATAATTTTTGTTGCTAGATGTTATTGAATTTATCAATGACATTCATTTTGATTTAGGGTAAACTAAAAACCATGGAAATTCAGTCAAAGTTTAAATATATTTACGGCCCGGTTTATTCCTGGCGGCTGGGAATGTCTTTGGGTATTGACCCATTGTCCGACAAAAGTAAAATTTGCAACATGGATTGCGTCTATTGTCAGTTGGGCAAGACTGTTTATTGGAGCAACGAACGCAAAAATTATATTCCGACGGAGAATATCTTAAAAGAGTTTCATGCCTTGCCGCCAATGCAGCTTGACCATATCACTCTTTCGGGCCGCGGCGAACCGACTTTAGCGGCAAACTTAGGTGAGCTCATTAGAGAAATTCGTAAAATTCGCTCTGAAAAAATTGCTGTTATCACCAATTCGATTCTCATGGATGATCCGAGAGTACGAAAAGATCTTGCTCTCGCGGATTTTGTATTGGCCAAGCTTGATGCGTGCGACGATGAAACGCTTAAGCGTGTTGATTGTGCGATGCCGGAAGTTTCCTTTGAAAAAATTGTCAGCGGCATCAAAAAATTTCGCAGCGAGTTTAAAGGCAAGCTGGCTTTGCAGATTATGTTTGTAGACGCCAACAAAGAGTTTGCCGTAAAAATTGCAAAAATTTCTAAAAGTTTGGCGGCTGATGAAGTCGAATTAAATACGCCGCTTCGCCCTTCAGCTGTTCGTCCTTTGACTGCAGCGGAACTTTTGAAAATTAAGGAACATTTCGTTGGACAAAATGTTAAAACAGTTTATGAG
>CAZWOH010000021.1:0-20693 GCA_964635405.1 uncultured Planctomycetales bacterium
CGTGCGGTTTATTTCTTACGAATTTTTCCTTAGCCATTTCTGCCTCCCCTTTTGTGCTTTTCTAAAATAATAATTACGATACTTTGATTTTTAATTACTTCCTTGATCCTGCCTCTTCACGCGTACCCTTAATTTTTTCGGCGACGTTATTAGGAACCTGCGCATAGAATGAAGGCTCCATCGAAAATGATGCACGCCCCTGGCTTAAAGTTCTAAGAGCCCCGGCATAATTAAACATTTCGGCAAGAGGAACCTCACAACGAACGGTTTTAAGTTTACCGCGATTACCCGACGAAACAATTTTGGCCCGGCGCGTATTCAAATCCCCAATAACCTGGCCCCAAAAATCTTCCGGGACAGTACATTCCAAATCCATAATTGGTTCAAGAAGACATGAGCCACCCTTGCGTAAACCGTCGCGCAAAGCTTCTTTGCCCGCCAATTGAAACGCCATTTCATTAGAATCAACTTCATGATAAGAACCGTCGACAAGCGTAACAGTAAAATCCGAAACGGGATAGCCGGCAAAAACACCCGTCTGAGCGGCAGTCCGAATTCCTTCTTCGACAGGCTTGATAAACTCGCGCGGGATAGCGCCACCCTTAATCTTATTGACAAAAATAATACCCTTGCCTTTTTCTTCGTTCGGCTCGACGTCAATCACGCAGTGGCCGTACATACCACGTCCACCGCTTTGACTGATAAACTTCCCGACAACACCGGTAACTTTTTTCGTGATCGTTTCGCGGTAAGCAACCTGCGGACGGCCGACGGTACATTCCAAATTATTTTCCCGCTTCATACGGTCAATAATAATTTCCAAATGAAGTTCACCCATCCCTGAAATAATCGTCTGCCCAGTCTCGGTATCGTATTTAACTTGAAGAGAGGGATCTTCGTCTAAAAACTTGTGTAACGTCATCCCTAATTTATCCTGGTCGGCCTTTGTCTTAGGTTCGATCGCCATCGAAACAACGGCTTCGGGGATGCGCATATTTTCCAAAACAATCGGAGATTTTTCATCACAAACCGTATTTCCCGACTTACTATCTTTTAAACCAACAAGAGCGACAATTTCTCCAGCGGAAACACTGCCGATAATTTCTTGGCGATTCGCGTGCATCAAAACAATCTTTGAAACGCGCTCGCGCAAACGTCGGCTCGAATTATAGACAGGACTCCCCGAAACAAGCGTGCCCGAATAGACGCGAGTATAAAATAACTTTCCAACGTAAGGATCAGCGGCAATTTTAAAAACAAGCCCGCAAAACGGAGCTGTCGGAGAACATTCACGCGTCGTGTGTTCGCTGGTATTAGGATCTGTTCCCGGCACCGGCGGAACATCCAACGGCGACGGCAAATAATCCAACACAGCATCCAAAACTGTCTGAACACCTTTATTGCGAAGCGCTGTTCCCACAAGAACCGGAACAAACGCATTTTTCAAAACAGCACGACGAATAGCAGCTTTAAGCTCGGCCGTTGTAATTTCTTTTTCCTCAAGGAACTTTTCCATAATTGAATCATCGGCATCGGACAAACGTTCCAAAAGTTTATGGCGATAAGCTTTAAATTTTTCTTGGAATTCAGCAGGAATTTCACTATGAAGAGGGTCAAGACCATCAGCTTCAGGGAAGGTAATATATTTTTCGTTGACAACATCAATGATGCCGCTAAATTTATCTTCGTAACCATTCGGGAAACAAATCCCGGCGGCATTAGCGCCTAAACGCTCATGAATTTCACCGATAACACGATCAAAATCAGCCCCCAAACGATCGATTTTATTAATGAAAAAAATACGCGGAACACCGTAACGATCCGCCTGACGCCAAACCGTTTCGGTTTGAGGTTGAACACCGCTACAACCGCAAAGGACAACAACAGCCCCGTCCAAAACTTTTAAAGAGCGTTCAACCTCAACGGTAAAATCAACGTGGCCCGGGGTATCAATAATATTAATCCGATGCTTTTTCCAAAAACAAGTCGTACTTGCGGAGGTAATCGTAATACCGCGTTCTTGTTCCTGCGGCATCCAATCCATAGCGGTGTTTCCATCATCAATATTTCCCAACTTATGGATAACCCCGGTATAGTACAAAACACGTTCTGTCGTCGTCGTCTTGCCCGCATCAATATGGGCAATGATTCCGATATTACGAACGTCTTTGAGTGGTATCTTTTGATCTGCCATTTTAAAAAACCTTAATCTTTCTAAAAAATTACCATTTTAAATGCGCAAAAGCTTTGTTGGCATCAGCCATCTTATGCGTTTCGTCACGTTTCTTTATCGCAGGGCCTTCGTTTTTGTATGCGGCTAAAAGCTCTTCTGCTAACTTCACTTGCATCGGCTTGCCCTTCTTTTTGCGGGCAAAATCACGCACCCAACGCATCGCCAACGAATTCCCTCGAACCACAGAAACCTCAATCGGAATCTGATAGGTTGCGCCACCGACACGACGGGGCTTAAGTTCCAAACGAGGACGAACATTATCCATCGCTTTATTAAATACCTTTAAAGGAGTCTCTTCAGTAACACGTTCTTTCAAATTATCTAAAGCCCCATACACAATTTTTTCGGCCGTTGTCTTTTTGCCAGAAGTCATTAAAACGTTAATAAACTTCGCGACCAACTGACTATTATATTTTGGATCGGGCAATTCTGGTTTTTTTATCGCTGCACGTCTACGCATTTTTTTCCCTCTTAGCACCGTACTTGGACCGTGATCGCTTGCGCTTGGCAACACCCGCGGCATCAAGCGTTCCACGAACAATATGATAACGAACACCGGGAAGATCCTTAACACGCCCGCCGCGCACCAGCACGATAGAGTGTTCCTGAAGATTGTGGCCTTCACCCGGGATGTAAGACGTTACCTCGATGCGGTTTGACAACCGTACTCTCGAAATTTTTCGAAGTGCGGAGTTCGGTTTTTTAGGTGTCATCGTTTTGACTTGTAAACATACGCCGCGTCTTTGCGGGCATGAGGTCAAAGCGGGTGACTTACCCTTCTTGATTTTCTGTCTTCGACTCGTTCGAATCAACTGTTGTATCGTTGGCATATTTTACCATTTCCACTTCGTCGTAATATTTAAGGCCTGTTCCCGCGGGGATCAAATGTCCCACAATCACGTTCTCTTTCAGGCCACGTAAAAAGTCAAGTTTACCAGAGGCTGCTGCTTCTGTCAAGACTCTTGTTGTCTCTTGAAAACTTGCCGCAGAAATAAAACTCTCCGTCGTCAAAGAGACTTTTGTGATCCCTAAAAGTAGCGGTGTTGCTTGTGCAGGTTTACCTTTTTTCTTAATAATTTCTTCGTTGATTTTTTTGAATTTAATTTTATCAACATTATCCCCAACTAAAAATTCACTGTCACCAGATTCGGTGATTTTAACTTTGCGCAACATCTGCGAAATAATAAGTTCGATGTGCTTATCATTGATCCGCACGCCTTGCAAACGATAGACTTCTTGAACTTCGTTAAGAAGATATTCTTGCAAAACTTTGTCCCCGCAAACGCGCAAAATATCTTGCGGAACGACAGGCCCATCGGTTAATTGCTGACCGGCAAAAACATTGTCCCCTTTGTAAACGTTGGGGTGCTTCCCGTGAGGGATCGTATATTCTTTTGCCATGCCCGTCGAGCTTTTAACGATAATCGTACGCAAACCTTTTTTGTCTTCACCAAATTCAACTAACCCATCGATTTCGCTGATGACAGCCGGATCCTTCGGACGACGAGCTTCAAAAAGCTCAGCGACACGAGGCAAACCACCGGTAATATCACGCGTTTTACCAGCCCCTCGAGGAATTTTTGCAATCAAGTCCCCGGCCTTAACTTCCTGAAGATCGCTGACTAAAATATGCGCGCCAACAGGAATTGAATAAATCCCGACGATCTCTTTTTTCTCATCCGTAATAATAACCTGCGGATGGAATTCCTGCTTATGCTCAACGACGACGCGCTCAGTAATCCCTGTAATCGGATTCTGTTCTTCCTGAACGGTAACATCAGCGACGAGGTCTTCAGAATTGACCAACCCCTTAACTTCAGTGATAATCGGAATCGTATACGGATCCCACGTTGCAAAAATGACTTCCGCATCAATCGTTTGTTCGTCGGCAAATTTAAGTGTTGCCCCTTGCGGAAGCTGATAACGCTCAAACTCGCGGCCGAACTCATTGTTGATACTTACAGCACCGTTGCGATTTAAAACAACGTATTCTTTATTGCGTTCAACTGCCCGCAATTGATGATACTTGATAATCCCTTTATGCTTCGAGCGATAGAATGACTGCTCGACAGAACGGCTTGCCGTACCACCGATGTGAAACGTTCTCATCGTCAGCTGTGTACCTGGCTCACCGATACTTTGCGCCGCAACAACACCAACCGCTTCACCAATTTCAACCATCCTTTGGGTAGCGAGGTTTCGCCCATAGCATTTGATACAAACACCCCGGTCGGTTTCGCACGTTAAAACGCTGCGAATACGAACCTTCTCAATCCCAAGTTGCTCGATCACAGTCGCTTTTTCTTCCGTGATTTCACCGCCAGCCTCGACGACAACCTGATCGGTAACAATATCAACAATGTTGTCTAAAGCAACACGTCCACTGATACGTTCCTTAAGGCTGACAACAAGCTCATCGCCCTCGACGATAGCTGCAACGGTAATCCCGTTAACAGTTCCGCAATCCTCCTCGGTAATAACTGCTTCTTGCGCAACGTCGACGAGACGACGCGTCAAATAACCGGCATCCGCCGTCTTAAGAGCCGTGTCCGCCAACCCCTTGCGGGCACCGTGCGTCGAGATAAAATATTCCAAAACCGTTAGCCCTTCACGGAAACTGGCCGTGATCGGATTTTCAATAATTTCGCCCGAGGGCTTGGCCATAAGACCGCGCATCCCCGAGAGCTGACGAATCTGCAAACGCGAACCACGAGCGCCTGAATCGGCCATAATGAAAACCGGATTAAACGAATCCATTTGCTTAAAGACCAAGTCCGAAAGTTTTTCGGTTGCATGTGTCCAAATATCAATGATTTTGTTATAACGTTCGCGGCCGGTAATAATCCCTTTGCGATATTGATCTTCGACGCGGGCAACTTCCGATTTGGATTCTTTCAAATGCTTTTCTTTTTCGGTGGGACTGGTTAAGTCGGTAATCGAAATCGAAATTCCCGCTTCGGTCGCCGCCTTAAATCCACACTCTTTTAACTTGTCCAAAAGAATGACCGTCGTATTTTGCGTAAACTGCTTATAGCAATCTGCAATGACCGCGCCGATACGCTTTTTGTCCATCGTGTCATTAACAAAACCATATCCGGGCGGCAAAAGTTCATTAAAAATAACTCTCCCGACGGTGGTTTCGATAATGCGCGATTTTGGGAGCACGAGCTTTGAACTGTCTTCCGTTGCGCCCTGTACGGTTCCTTCCTGAGAAATAACCAAAGACGGTTTTTCTTCGCCCCAAACCGGCCGATTGATGCGCAATTTAATGCCGCTATGAATTTTAAGTTCTCCGTCGTTATAAGCGACCAAAACTTCCTGGGTCGATCCAAAGATTTTTCGCTCTTGATCTTCGGCATTGCGGTCCTTGGTCAAATAATACAACCCTAAAACCATGTCTTGCGTCGGGGAGACAATCGGACGCCCGTCGGCCGGTGAGAAAAGATTATTGACCGACAAAAGCTCAAGACGGCACTCAATTTGTGCTTCCATCGAAAGCGGCACATGCACAGCCATTTGGTCTCCGTCAAAGTCTGCGTTAAAAGCCGAGCAGACTAAGGGGTGCAAATTAATGGCCTTGCCTTCCGTTAAAATTGGCTGAAAAGCCTGAATACTTAATCTGTGCAACGTCGGCGCACGATTGAGCATAATCGGATGGTCTTTAATAACCTCGTCGAGAATATCCCAAACTTCGATCTTGGCCCGTTCGACCATGCGCTTGGCACCCTTGATCGTGTGGACAAATCCTTTTTCGCGAAGCTTGCGGATGATAAACGGCTCAAAAAGTTCCAGCGCCATTTTTTTCGGCAACCCGCACTGATGCAATTTCAAGTTTGGTCCGACGACGATAACAGAACGTCCCGAATAATCGACACGCTTACCCAAAAGATTCATACGAAAACGCCCTTGCTTGCCTTTGAGCATATCGGACAAAGACTTCAACGGACGGTTTCCCGAACCCAAAACGGGACGGCCATGACGGCCATTGTCCAAAAGCGCGTCAACGGCTTCTTGCAACATGCGCTTTTCGTTACGAATAATAATTTCCGGCGCCTTAAGGTCAATGAGTTTACGCAAACGATTATTGCGATTAATAACCCGTCGATAAAGATCATTGAGATCTGACGTCGCAAAACGCCCGCCTTCCAGAGGAACGAGCGGTCGAAGATCCGGCGGGATAACAGGCAAAATGTCTAAAACCATCCATTCGGCCTTGTTGCCGGATTTTCTAAAGTCTTCAATAATTTTTAACGTCTTTGCAAATTTTTTGGCATTCGTCCCCGAAGGATTCGAATCGTCTAAATCCTTGCGTACCTTTTTGCAGAGCGTGTCCAAGTCAAGATCGCGTAAAAGCTCTTTAACAGCCTCCGCCCCGATCTTGGCTTTGAAGGCTCCGCCAAATTTGGTGACCGCCTCTTGATATTTGTCCTCGGAGAGAAATTCCCTTTTTTTCAAAGTCGTTTCACCCGGGTCAATGACGATGTATTCTTCGTAGTAAATTAATTTTTCGAGGTCGCGCAAAGTGACCTGCAGCATCGCCGACAAACGCGAAGGAACAGCTTTATAAAACCAAATATGCGTAACGGGGGCGGCCAAATCAATATGCCCCATACGGGAACGACGGACATTCGAACGCGCGACAGTCACTCCGCAACGATCGCAGGTAATGCCGTTAAATTTTTGTCCTTTATACTTACCGCAGTTACATTCATGATCTTTCACGGGACCAAAAATACGTTCGCAAAAAAGCCCGTCCTTTTCTGGCTTTAAAGTACGATAATTAAGTGTTTCTGCTTTTTTGATCGCTCCACTCGACCATGATTTAATTGTTTCCGGAGAAGCAATCTTGATGGATATACGATCCTGTTCAATGATTTCTTTTTTTGGAGTAGCCATTATTTTCTCTTCTCCTTTGATTGTTCTTTCCCAGAAACCTCGTCAACTTCCTCTTTGTCATTCGCCTTTTCAAGCTTAATATCCAGACAAAGACCTTGTAATTCCTTGACGAGAACATTAAACGATTCCGGTACACCAGTCACAAGTTTTTGTTCACCCTTGACGATCGCCTCATAAATCCGGCTGCGACCCGTCACGTCGTCACTTTTGACAGTCATCATTTCCTGCAATGTATAGGCAGCGCCATATGCTTCAAGCGCCCAAACTTCCATTTCCCCAAAACGCTGTCCGCCAAAATGCGCTTTACCGCCTAATGGCTGTTGCGTAACAAGCGAGTACGGCCCAATCGAACGAGCGTGAATTTTTTCGTCAACCAAGTGATTAAGCTTAAGCATATAAATATATCCGACCGTAATTTGCTGGTCGAACGCTTCGCCCGTAAACCCGTCGTAAACGGTTGTTTTTCCGCCCTGCGGAAGTCCGGCTTCTTTAAGAAGGTCCCAGATTTCCTGTTCGGTCGCGCCATTAAAAATCGGGGTCTCGGCATGAAAACCTAAAGCTGCTGCCGCCCAGCCCAAATGGGTTTCTAAAAGCTGACCGACGTTCATACGCGAAGGAACACCGAGCGGATTAAGAATAATGTCAACCGGTCGTCCGTCGGCTAAATACGGCATATCTTCCTCGGGAACGATACGCGAAACAATACCTTTGTTTCCGTGACGTCCAGCCATCTTATCCCCTTCGGAGACTTTACGTTTAGTCGCCACATAAACAACAACGCGCTTTAAAACTCCGGCGGGAAGTTCATCCCCGCGTTTAAAGCGATCAATTTCTTGCGCTTCTTCTTCAACAAGTTCTGTAATCTTTGAATTAAAGAATTCCAAGGTCTCTTTGACATCTGAGTCTTCGGAATAATCACTCAAATTCAAGGTGGCTACTTTTTTCTCACTGATGCCTAAAAGTTTGGCCAGCTTCTTTTCTTTTTCGATTTCGATAAAATCGATTTCTTGTTTGTAATATTCTTTAATTTTTTGAATAGCGTCTTTTTCTTTCTCTTTATCACTTTTGGATTTGCGGCCGCGTTCGGTCCGTTGAAAAACCTCGGTGTTGACAATAACCCCTTCAATGCCCGGAGGCAGTGTCAAAGACGTATCGCGAACATCTGCTGCTTTTTCGCCAAAGATCGCGCGAAGCAAACGCTCTTCCGGAGAAAGTTCTTTTTCACTTTTTGGTGTTAATTTTCCGACGAGAATGTCCCCTGCCTTAACTTCGGCACCAATGCGGACGATCCCCTCTTCGGTCAAATCGTTAAGAGCCTCTTCCCCAACATTGGGAATGTCGCGGGTGATTTCTTCGTTGCCTAAACGGGTTTCACGGGCTTCTACTTCAAATTTTTCAATATGAATAGACGTAAAAGCATCCTCACGGACTAACTTTTGATTAACAAGAATCGCGTCTTCAAAGTTATACCCGCGCCACGGCATAAAGGCGACCAGGACGTTTCGGCCTAAGGCCAAACGGCCATCCTTGGTCCCCACTCCGTCAGCAATCACTTGCCCTTCTTCGACTTTTTCGCCCAAGCGAACGATCGGTTTTTGCATAACGCAGGTGTTCGCATTAGAACGGATAAAGTTTTTCAAAGGATACACTGTTTCGCCAATCACAATTTCGCGGGCATCAACCTTGGTGACGGTCCCTGAGTTTTTTGAAATCAAAACAACGCCCGAGTCACGGGCGACTTTGCCTTCCATCCCTGTCCCGACATATGGGACTTCGGTGACCATCAAAGGCACAGCCTGACGTTGCATGTTAGAACCCATAAGAGCACGGTTTGCGTCATCGTGTTCCAAAAACGGAATCAGACAGGTCGCCACCGAAACAAGCTGTTTCGGCGATACGTCTTTATAATTAATCTGTCCGGCAGAAACTTTTGGAAAATCCGCCTTATAACGGCAGATGATTTCTTTGCCGTCTAATGTGCCATCTTCAGCGACGGAGGCGTTGGCTTGCGCAATATATTTGTCCTGATCCACGTCGGCCGTCAAGAACTCGACTTTGCGCGTGACCTTACCGTTGTCAACTTTATAATAGGGGGTTTCGATAAACCCTAAATCATTGACGCGCGCACACGTCGTCAATGAAGAGATAAGACCAATATTCGGTCCTTCCGGCGTTTCAATCGGACAAACGCGGCCATAATGCGTCGGATGAACGTCGCGCACTTCAAACCCTGCCCGTTCACGAGACAAACCACCCGGCCCTAAAGCGCTCAAACGGCGTTTATGCGTCAACTCGGACAAAGGATTGACCTGGTCCATAAATTGCGATAATTGGCTGCGCGCAAAAAAGTCCTGGATTTGATTTGAAAAAAGGCGGGAATTAATCAGATGATGTGCGGTTAAATTTTCGAACGAACTCATCACAACGAGACGTTCCTTAATCGACCGCTCCAAACGCGCCAAACCAATGCGCACCTGATTTTGCACCAATTCTCCGACGGTCTTAATGCGGCGATTACCCAAATGATCAATATCATCGGTTTCGCCAACACCTGAACGCAAACTCACCAGATATTTAATCACAGCGGCTACCGTCTGGATATCCAAAACACGATTATCCATCGGGACGTTTGTGCCAAGCTTGCGATTAATAATATGGCGACCAACACGGCTTAAATCATAGCGTTTAGGGTCAAAAAACAAACGGAAAAATAACGCCTCAGCGACTTCAATCGTTGCAGGCTCCGTCGGGCGCATCTTGCGATAAAAGTCCAACAGCGCTTCTTCTTTATTGGTCGTATGATCTTTTTCAATCGTCGCTTTAAGCTTGTCAAAATCATCGCCCAAAAGTTTTTGCATGTCCTCTGACGTCGTCAACCCCATGATCCGCAAAATCTGTGTCGCTGGAAAATTACGACGACGATCGACATAGGCAAGCATCACATCGTTAAGGTCATATTTGATTTCAAACCATGCCCCGCGCGATGGGATAATACGTCCATAATAAATACTTTTTCCCGTCGGATGAACTTCTTCTTCAAAAGAAACCCCAGGCGGACGCTGGATCTGAGAGACAACAACCCGCTCATCTCCATTGATGATAAACGTTCCCGTGTCGGTCATAAGCGGGAAATCACCGAAATAAACTTCCTGTTCTTTAATATCAACGGGAGTAATAAGGCGGAGCTTGACTTTAAGCGGCGCCGAAAAAGTCATACTCCGACGCTGGCACTCAAAGCTGGAATATTTTTCTTTGCCCAAATAATAGCTGATGTACTCAAGCTTTATTTGGCCATCATAACTTTCTAACGGGAAAACCTCACGAAAAACTTCTTCAAGTCCGGTATCCGTGCGCTTGTCGGCGGCAACATCGCGCTGTAAAAAATCTTCATACGCTTTAACCTGAATATCCAAAAGCGACGGTAATTCAAAGTTGTCCTTGGCCTTGGCGAAACTTCTGAATTTTGGTTTTTTCATAGATTCGATTCACCCTGCTGATGGGTTATATTGCGAGATATATACTCAAATGTAATGAATTGCGAAACTAAATTATTGATTCATTGCGTTTGGGTATTATACGGCTTCCCTTATTTAAATTTCGGAAGAAGCAGTATAAAAAGTCAAAAACTAAAAAATTCCTCGGAGTCAAATTCACCTTTTCGGCAAGAACTCCGGGGAAATTTTTTTAGTAAGTTGACAAAAGTTTATTAAGAAACACTCTGCACTCAAAGACAAGATTTATAGCACATGCCCTGCACGTTTTACGATATTTCTCTAAGCGATAGCGTCGAGAAAAGCAGGCCAGTGGTGCCGAACAATAACTTTATAACAAGAAATTACTTAAGCGTAACCTTTGCACCAGCGGCTTCAAGTTTTTTCTTTAAATCTTCAGCTTCTTCTTTAGTCGCGCCTTCTTTAATGGTCTTCGGAGCAGCTTCGACTAAATCCTTGGCTTCCTTTAACCCTAAGTTGGTTGCGGCACGGACTTCTTTGATAACGCCGATCTTGTTTGCGCCAACTTCAGATAAAACAACGTCAAAAGTTGTCTTTTCTTCAGCGGCAGCAGCAGCTGGACCCGCACCCGCGGCAGCCATCATCATGCCAGCAGGCATCGGAGCCGCAGCCTGTATTCCTAATCTCTCTTCCAACCCCTTAACAAGGTCAGACAATTCAAGCGCGGTCAATCCCTCAATTTGCTTAGCGACATCTTCAAGCTTTGGGGAAAGCTTTACGCTCTTTTTTTCTGCAACAGTAGCTTCAGTCATTTCTAATTTCCTCCCTTTTTTTCACCGTATTGTTTCAATATAGATAATAAATCGCGCGATTTGGCATTGAGAATTCCAGCAAAACGCGTCATCGGCGCCAACAAAACCTGCAACAATTGGGCCTGCAAAACTTCTTTCGACGGCAAATCAGACAATCGCTTAACATCACCGCCTGCCAAAACCACACCATCCAAAAGTCCACCACTGATGACAACATTTTTATTTTGATCTGAAAACTTGATCAAAGTTTTGGAAACAGATGCCGCATCAGAATTCGTCCAAACAAAAGCGGTCTGTCCTTTAATCTTATCGGCTAAACCATCATTTTTAAGTTCTTTAAGAACCAATTTAGCGATACGATTCTGCGGAACATGAACTTTGGCGCCAACCTTGCTTAAATTTTTTCTTAAGATCCCCATTTCCGCTGATGAAATCGCAGAATAATTTAAAAGAAAAACAGCCTGGTTGTTTTCAATTCCGTCCTTAATTCCCTTGCGAAGACTTGCCCGTAGAACCTTGCCGACTTTTTCCATTTTTGAATCCCTTCATCCCTCTTACTTCATTATTCAAAAATGGATACCTTGCTTTCGCATGAAAGCAAAAGTGTCCATTTATTAGTTTATTCCCGCTTCAACAACATCCAACCCCGGCCCCATTGTTGTTGAGACCGAAATTGTACGAATTAAATTTCCCTTAACTGTCGTCGGCTTTGAATGTTCAATAGCCTCCAAAAGCTGACGCGCATTTTCTAAAAGCATTTTTTTGTCAAATGAACGCTTTCCGATCCCAACGTGAATACCAGCCTGTTTGTCCGCTTTAAATTCAATGCGTCCGGCCTTAAGCTCTTTAACAACCTTTTCAACATCTTGCGTAACTGTGCCAGCCTTAGGCGAAGGCATAAGCCCGCGCGGACCTAAAATTTTTCCCAACTTGCTTAAATCGCGCATCATGTCCGGTGTCGCAACAACGCAGTCAAAATCCTGAAAACCCTTGGCGACTTTTTCAATAAGGTCATTTGATCCGACGAGATCAGCGCCGGCATCCTGTGCCTTTTGCGCTAATTCCCCTTTGCAAAAAACGGCAACACGCACCTTTTTACCAATACCATGCGGAAGAACAACTGTTCCACGAACCGGCTGATCTGTTTCTTTTGTGTCAAGGTTTAACCGAAAATGCAACTCAACGGTCTCATCGAATTTAACTTTTGGAAACTTTTCGACCTGAGTGAGCGCTTGTTCAAGCGTATATTTCTTTTCAGGTTCAAAAATTTTAACAAAATCTTTTTTGCGTTTGCTAGTGTATGCCATATTAACCGACCACCTCAATGCCCATACTGCGGGCTGTTCCTTCAATCGTGATGACTGCCTTCTTGGCATCAATCGTGTTTAAATCTTCCATTTTCATTTTTGCAATTTCTTCAATCTTGGCGCGAGAAATTTGACCGATTTTTTCTTTGCCGGCTTGACCGGAGGCTTTGGCAAGATTTGCAGCTTTTTTAATCAAAACAGCGCTCGGCGGGGTCTTGATAATAAAGTCAAAAGATTTATCTTTGTAGACGGTAATGACTACCGGCAACGTCAAGCCTTCCTTACCTTTAGTCTGCTCATTAAACTGTTTGCAAAAACCCATAATATTGACGCCATGTTGACCTAAAGCCGGACCAACAGGCGGAGCAGGGTTAGCCTGTCCAGCTGGAACATATAACTTAATCTGTGCAACGACTTCTTTAGCCATTTGATTTTTTCCTAATAGAATATAGTATTTATTTATTACTCATTTAATCCTGCAAAGCAGGATTGAATCGCCTTGAACAAAAAACATACGGCCGTTCAAATCTTCTCAACCTGCCAATATTCGAGTTCAACTAAAGTCGAACGACCAAAAATTGAAACGCTCACCTTTAATTTTCCGCGATCCGGATAAACTTCCATGACCGAACCGTTAAAATTCGCAAAAGGCCCTTCAGAAATCCGAATTGCCTCGCCGATGTCAAATACGATTTTGGGACTCGGCTTTGTTTCGGTATCTTCGGTACGACGAAGGATCGAACTGACTTCATCCTCAGAAATCGGTGTCGGCCGACGTCCAGGACCGATAAATCCTGTGATTCCAGGAGTGGTTTTAACCAAATACCAGCTTTCCTTGGTCATTTCCATCTTCACCATAATATAGCCCGGGAAAAACTTGCGCGAAGTAATCCGTTTTTTGCCGCCGCGAATTTCGGAAACCTGCTCGGTCGGGACAACGATCTCTTCGACAAATTTTTTAAGATCCGTCTTGGCCATCCGCCCTTCTAACCCAGCCTTCGCTTTCTCTTCAGCGCCGGTCTGCGTGTGAATGACATACCACTTATAAGGACTCTGGCTTTCCATATTATTTTATGAGGACTCCGATAAATTTTGAAATAACAATGTCCATAACGGCGATGAATATTCCCAGGGCAGCGGTGCTGATCAAAACGACCTGTGTCGATTCAATTAATTCGCTACGCGTAGACCACGATACTTTTTTTAACTCAACAACGACTTCGGTAAAGAACTTGCTGATATTTGCAAACATATTTTCTCTATCATATTATGCAGGCCTGGTAGGATTTGAACCCACAACACTCGGCTTTGGAGGCCGCTGCTCTACCAATTGGAGCTACAGGCCTATAATCACCAGGACAGCAATGTTATAATCATCAATGAGGATTACTTCTTTAACTCCCGATGCGCTGTGTGCTTGCGGCAAAACCGGCAGTATTTTTTAAGCTCAATACGATCTGGATTTTGCTTTTTATCCTTCGTACTTGAATAATTAATCCTACGGCACTCGGTGCATTCAAACTGTATATTTTCACGCATATAATATTTGTGCTTTCTCTTCTCTATTAACTACCGGTAAAAAACCTGCCAACTCTTAGCGGGAACAAGCCCCCGACCGGTATTGAACCGGTGACCTCGTCCTTACCAAGGACGCGCTCTACCAACTGAGCTACAGGGGCAAAAAATTAATCCCCGTAAACTGTAGCTTTGTATCTTGCTCTACCTGCCCTAAAGAACAAATCATTTCAAGCACTGGAGGAGCTACAGGGGCGACAAATAAGTATCAAGTATACTTTGTTAAATTTTTTTGTCAAGAAAATTTCTTGGCTCGGTTTTATGCAAACACATCAAAAAACAATTCGCAAAAAACGTCTCTTACCCACCTTAACAACGCCTGCCTTAATCGTCCAATCCTCGTCGGTAATCTTTTCGCCATCCATCGCAAGCCCACCCTGCATCATTAATCGCCGCACTTCACTCTTAGACGCAACAAGCTTGCTCTTTACTAAAATGTCTGTAATTTTTTCATTGGCTACAATAACTTTGTACTCAATAATATCTTGCGGAAGATCTTTCTGGCTAAAAACTTTTTCAAATTCTTCGCGCGCTTGTTTGGCTGTATCCTTCGAATAAAACTGGCTGACAATTTCTTGCCCTAACTGCAACTTGGCTTCTTTAGGATGAAGTGCTTTAATTTCAGCGAGATTTGAGTCTGTTAAAATTTCATAATATCTAAACATCAGCTCATCGCTAATCGACATCACCTTCCCCAAAATTTCTGCAGGGGGTTCATTGATGCCGATGTAATTACCTAAAGACTTGCTCATCTTTTTCTGGCCATCGATCCCCTCCAAAAGCGGGGTCATCATGACAACTTGAGGCTTTTGGCCAAAAGCCTGCTGCAACTGCCGCCCCACCAAGAGATTAAATTTCTGATCAGAACCACCCAGCTCAACATCCGCCTGCAAGTGCACTGAATCAAAACCCTGCATTAGAGGATAAATAAACTCCAAAATACTAATCTCTTTGGCGGATTCAAACCGTTTTTTAAAATCCGCCCGGGCAAGCATTTGCGCGACCGTCGAAAAGGCCGTTAATTCCAACATTTGCTGGGCAGTTAACGCCGCTAACCATGCGCTATTGAAAACAACCTTGGTCTTTTTTTCATCAAGAATCTTAAAGACTTGGGATTTATATGTTTTAGCGTTAGCAGCGATTGCTTCCAAAGACATCTTGGAACGCAACTGATCACGTCCGGTGGGATCGCCAATTTGGGCTGTAAAGTCCCCGATAAGAAAGAACACGTCATGCCCAAGATCTTGAAACTGGCGAAGCTTACGAAGCAAAACACAATGACCTAAATGGATATCCGGGGCTGTCGGATCAAAACCGGCTTTTATTTTAAGCGGCCGTCCGCTTTTTTTACTTTCCAGCAACTTCGTGCGCAAGTCATCATTGCTTATGACCTCGACCGTCCCACGAGTTAGACGCTGAAAAATATCTTGGTCATTCATACACAACCTAAAAGTCGCCAACCGAAATTAAAACAAACAAAAGGGGCACACAAAAACCGTGCCCCTGAATATTTTATAGACGAGTACTGACCCCGATTTTCATCTGGTCAATATCAACCTTGATAATTTTAACCTTCAAGGAATCACCGGGTTTAAGTGCCGCGGCCTGATCTTTATCGATTTCCGAAGAATAGACCAAAGCTTCGACATCGCCGGGAAGACGGACAAAAACACCAAAGCTGGAATTAAGAACAACTTGGGTGTCAACCTCACTGCCGACCGGATATTTATCGGCGATCGAAACCCAAGGATTTTCGGTGAGTTGTTTTAAGCCTAAAGTGATTTTTCGGCTCTCGGCATCCACAGCCAAAACCATGACTTCCACATCCTGACCCTTTTGCAAAACTTCCTGCGGATGATTGACCTTGCGAATCCATGACATATCCGAAACATGAATCATACCTTCTAAACCAGACTCAAGCTCGACAAAAGCCCCGTAATCGGTAAAACCGCGGACAACACCCTTAACAGATTTTCCGACCGGAAGGCTCTTTTGCGCCTCAAGCCACGGATTGCTTTCCAACTGTTTCATCGAAAGAGAAATACGCTTGGAATCCTTATCGACATTAATGATGATGCAACTAATTTCATCACCCAACTTGAACATTTCCTGCGGATTGACCATCTTCTTTTGCCAGGAAATTTCGGAAGAGTGTAAAAGCCCCTCGATACCTTTTTCGATTTCAACAAAAACGCCATACGGCATAATGTTGACAACCTTCCCCTTAATCTTGGCGCCGGCAGGATATTTTTGATAAATATCATCCCAGGGATTAGGAGAAATTTGTTTAAGGCCTAAAGAAACCTTGGAATTATCTTTGTCAAAATCAAGAATCATGACCTCAAGTTTATCGCCTAACTGGACGATTTCGTTGGGATGATTGATACGCGACCAGCTCATGTCCGTAATATGGAGAAGACCGTCCACGCCGCCTAAATCGATGAAAGCGCCAAAATCGGTAATCCCCTTAACGACCCCCTTGCGGCGTTCGCCTTTTTTAAGCTCGCCCCAAAGCTTTTCGCGGACCAAATCGCGTTCTTTTTGGAATATATCTCGACGAGAAAGAATCAAATTGCGGCGCTGTTTATTAATCTTGGCAACTTGAAAGTTAAACTTGTTGGCCATAATGATGTCATTGGCATAACCTTTAAAGGCAGACAAAGACATCGGCAAAAATCCTTCGACGCCTTCGACATCGACCATATACCCGCCCTTGACCTGTTTGACAACACGACCTTCAACGACATGGCCTTCTTCTATATCTACCATGACCTTTTGCCAACCCTTGACTTTTTCAGCCTTCGATCGGGAGAGAACCAAACGGCCCTCATCATCCTCGACTGACTCAACTAAAACGTCAATTTCGTGGCCAAGTTCAAGCTCTTCTTTGTTGCGAAATTCTTCGAGTGGAATAAAACCTTCGGATTTGAAACCAATGTCGATGACCGCTTCTTTAGCGGTTAAGGCAACGACCGTACCTTTGACAATGTGACCTTCTTTGACACTTTTGACCGTGCTGGCATACAATAACGCCATGGCACTTTGTGGATTTTCGTTCATGAATTTATTTCCCCTTTTCTTGACGCAGAATTCTTTAAAACAGAGTCACCTCTCTTTTAAAGTGAATTTCGATTATCGCAAAATAATTTTTTTTGTCAATTAATATTTTACGGTTTGTCCAGCTCGTGGTTAAGATTTCCTTAAATTTACCCAAAAGAACATTTTGATTAACGGCACTTCAAAAAATACTTCATTACCCGCCATTTACCATTTTTTGAGAATAGTTTCTGCAACACGCAGGGCATTAGCTGCAATGGTTAGCGAAGGGCTAGTCGCACCGCTTGATGGGAAGAAAGACGAATCAACGACGTAGAGATTTTCGAGATCGTGGGCTTTATTATTTTTATCCAAAACGCTTTCATTGGCATCATCCCCAAAGCGACAAGTTCCGCAAGCATGTGCCAAGCGCATATTACTTTCAGCTTGTTTGACGTGTATAAATTTAAGCGGTTTAAGGATTTCTTTCATTTTTATTCGGAGTTGTTCCACGCGTTCTTTTTCATAATTATGCATACGGTATTGAAAAATAATCCTTTGCATTTTATCATCATAGCTGACGGCATTTTCGCGATAAGGTAAATCTTCAGTCAAAGTTGCAAGAATCAATCTTTGGTTTAAATTTTTATCGAGATACTTTTGGATAAACGGTCCGAGAACTTTTACGAGTTGCGGCAACAATGGGATTGCGCTTAAACGCAGTTCTTCAACAAGATCTGCAACAATAATTTCCGACGGAATCGGACTAAAAGAATGAATATTACCTAACCGCATATTGTTCTGACAATAAAAATCATTGATCGATAGTTCACGAAAAGGATATGGATTTAATGCGATATTGCTTTCAACACCGTATAAATCCAGATTGTGGCGCATCAAATTTTTCCCAACCAGACCTGAGGTATTTGCCAAGCCTTGTGGCCAAAATGAAGATTTTGATTTTAAAAGCAAAACTGGTGAAAACAAAGCCCCCGCTGCCAAAATAATTATGTTGGCGTTAAGGACAATTTCTTTTCCCTGATAAAGGCATTTGACACCTGTTACGGCTTTGTCCGTGGAATCTAATTGCACGACTTCGCATTCGTTTAGAATAACGGCGCCATAATCATTTAAAGCAGGGTTTAAACAAATTTGCCCTGCATCATTCTTACAATTGCGGGAACACAATACGCTGATACAGTCTTTACAATTTTCAACAAATTTGCAGGCGATGGGCAGTCGATACGGGTGCATCCCTTTAGCTTGCAAAAATTTGGCAAGACTTTGATTCGCTTGGGATACCGCTGGCGCATCTTTTAAAGGGTCTAAAATTTTAACACCACGCAATGGATCGATCTCTCCGCGAACCTGATATAGATCTTCAACGGCTTTATAAAATGGCCGTAATTCGTTGTATGTGATTGGCCATTTTTCTTGAAGCGTTGCGTTAGGAATTTTAGGATGATTTTGGCCGGGTTCAAAATCCTGAGGAAAAAAACGGGACATGACCATCCCATAAATACTGCTGCTTCCACCATCGCCAGTCCCGAGAAATGGGACAAATTCATTTTCTTTTTTTTGTGTCTGGTCAGTGAGTGTTTCTGCCCAACGACCGCTTCGCTTAAGAATGTCGCTGTATTGTGGCCTCGCGACATCGACCCTAGGGAAAAATAATTCAGCGTGTTTATCTTCGAGCAAAAGGTTTTTTTCATCTCTACGGGACAAACCTTTTTCGAGGAACAAAACCTTCTTCCCAGCTTTTGCCAAAGCATAACCAATCGTCGCCCCACCGACACCGGCCCCGATTACAATCACATCCCATTTCTGGCTAGAATTTATAAAATCCATTAACGCATGTCCCCAATAACTACCCTTTACTGCCCGGCTTGGGCGCAAATTTCTGTTCAACTTGTGTTATAAAAAATCCTACTGGCAAAAAATTTGCAAGGATCTTTTGTAAAAGTATTCCATTGGCATTAGTAACAACAGGTTGCTTTGATTGAAGATGCTTTAAAGAAAGTTTTACAATTTCTAAAGCGCTACCACGCTTCCCCAAACCCGGTGGGGCACCTGCCTTTTGATCAAATTCTGTTGTAGTTGGCTTAGGAATTAAAGTTTGCACCAACAAGCCGCGATTTTTATATTCCCCATAAAGAGCTAAGCTGAAATTATAAATAAAAGCTTTACTAGCCGCGTAACAAGCCATGTAGGGTATCGGATTAAAAGACGCCTGAGAAGCAATATTTATCATGACGCTTGAAGGAAATGATAATAAATCTTCTAAAAATATTCTAGACAGCGCGACGACAGATTCAATATTCACGCGAACCATGTTTTCATATTCACCAACTTCCAAATCTTCAAATCTTCCATAATGCCCCACAGCGGCATTGTTGCATAAAATACGGATACGAATATTTCTTTCTTTCAGCTGATCCCTAAGTTTTATCGCTGCACCGACAGTAGCAAGATCGCTTTTAATACCAATAGCTTTAATTTGATATTTAGTTGTCAACTCCTGGGCAATTCTAGTTAAAATATCTTCCCGCCGTGCAACTAAAACAAGATTAAAACCTTGCTGCGCTAACTGAGAAGCAAATTCTTTCCCAATCCCCGATGAAGCACCAGTAACAAGGGCCCACGTCTCTTTTAAGTCATCCCCATCCATTGTTTTTCTCACTGAACCAAAAGCTTTCCTAATGAGCATCTTTAACACTTAAATCACAAAAAAAGTTTTATCTTCACACTAAAAATAAACCAGCCCCTTTTAGTAAACCAATATATACTTTATAACATGAAGCTGATTTTTCATAAAACAAATTCTCTTATATTAAGCCCTGCACGGCGACGAAAGCACGCAACGTGCTAAGGAGTGCTTAAGCGCTCCTTCGCGAAGCCTAACAGGATGATCATTCCAATGCATTAATTTTTTGTAGAATCTCGGCGGCGATTTGGTCGTAACTGTCTTGCGAAGAAAAACAGATGGGCTTCCCAATTGTGATCGACACAGGATGCTTGTTAATCTTTTTGGACCCTTTGGGCATGATGATGTCCGTCCCGGAAATTTTAAGCGGGACAACAGGGACTTTTCCCTTGACCGCCAAAAAACCAACGCCGGATTTTGGCGTCACTAAATTATCCCCCACAACCCGCGTTCCCGTCGGGAAAAGCGCCAGCGGTTCACCTGTTTTTAATTTCCGCAGGCATTCACGCATCGCACTGACATCAGAGCCTTCCCGTTTGATCGGGAAAGCTCCGACGCTGTAAAGCAAAAGCCCAAAAACCTTATTGTCAAATAAACTTTTTTTGGCGATATGATAAATCGGTCGACGGACAGCGTAGCTGACTAACGGCGGGTCAAAATTACTGATATGATTGCACG
>CAZWOH010000022.1:0-2929 GCA_964635405.1 uncultured Planctomycetales bacterium
ATATGGCGGCGGTCAAGGCCAAGTGTCTGGCCATTGAAGCGGGCAAGACGCTTGTCATTGACCGTGACGCGTGCATTAAGTTTGCAGACAAAGCCGGCATTTGCATCGTTGCTTGTTGAAATACATTTTGAGGACGTATGCCAAAACTTCCAGATGTTTCTGTTTTGACCTACCAACAGCTTATCGCATTTATCAAAAAAGAAATTGCCGACGGGAAAAAGATCATTTCGCAAACGCAGGCCGAGAAATATTGGAATATCGGCAAGGCGATCGATGAATATATTCTAGGCGGAGCAGACCGCGCCAAGTACGGTGAGCATATTTTTGAAAATCTCGCGAAAGATCTCATTGTCGGTAAACGGACGCTTGAACGGACAGTCCAATTTTATAGGCAATTTCCAATTGCGTCCGCGCGGACGCAATTGCCCTGGACGCACTTTCGTGAGCTGTTGTCTTTGCCGGATCCGGTGCACCGCAAGGAACTGATGGGCAAAGCTCGTCGTGAAGGGTTGACGAGCCGCGAATTTAAAGAGCTGGTGCAAAAGAAAAAGGTTGTTATTCCAACGGATGGACCGATTGAACAGTTAAAGGTTGTTCGCGGGAAACTTTATATTTATAAAATTGACCAGCGCAAACCCTTAGGGCAGGAGGTTAAAAAAAGTGTCGATTGCGGCTTTGATGTTTTTTATAATCCGCTCTCGGCGCAGTTGGCAAAGTTAAGCGGCGGGCAAATCGTTGAAACAGTCAAAGCCGACAAAGTTTACAGTGTCCACAAGAGCGACCGTAAAATTTCTGATCTTTATACGTTTAAAGCCAGGGTCCTCAAAATTATCGACGGGGACACGCTTTTGACCGGGGTGGACTTGGGGTTTAAGATTACCAAAGAGCACAAGTTGCGCCTGCGGGGGATTGACACTCCCGAAATTGACACGCCGGAGGGCAAAAAAGCCGACGCGTTTGTCAAAGAGCGTATCGGTCAATGCGAGTTTGTTGTGATTAAAACTTACAAGGACGATAAGTACGGCCGGTATTTGGTCGACGTTTTTTATTTGCCCGACGAGAAGGATGCTGATAAAGTCGCCAGAGAGGGAATTTTTCTTAATCAAGAATTGCTCGACAATCGTTTAGCGGCTGGGTGGTAAAATAAAAATCCCCCGTCCCGCCTTTGTTAAAGTGGGTAAGGACCAAAGGGATCCTTCCCCCTAAATGACGGTGCGTCGTTTGACTTTGCCACTGCTTTTCTATATAATTCCTCTATTATTTTTTAGACCATTTTCGACGGGAAAAGGAAATATTCTTTATGGAAGTTGATGAAATAAAGCAGGTTAGAATTGAAAAACTCAATAAGCTTTTGAGCTTGGGGCTTGAGCCCTACGGGAGGCGTTTTGCGCCGAGCCACTCGATTGCAGAGGCGCTTAAAAATTTTGCCGAAGAGACGCCGGTCACACTGGCAGGCCGCATTCTGGCCAACCGCGCTCACGGCAAGGCGATTTTTATGGATTTGGCCGACCAGACCTCCAAGATCCAGCTCTACATTAATATGGGCACAATCGGCGAACAAGGTGTTGCCATTGTCGGCAGTTTGGACATTGGAGACATCATCGGCGTCGACGGGATTTTGTTTAAAACCAAAACAGGGCAGGAAACGGTCAAGGTTTCCAAAATCACGGTCCTCTCCAAGTCGCTGATGACCTTACCGGAGAAATGGCACGGCCTAAAGGACGTCGAGGTCCGCTACCGTCAGCGTTATGTGGACATGATTGCCAACGCGAATGTTCGCGAAATTTTTCTCAAACGCACGAAGCTGATTTCTTTTATCCGAAACTATCTGGACACCCGCGGCTTTGTGGAGGTCGAAACCCCGATGCTCCAGCAGCAGGCCGGCGGGGCTCGCGGCCGGCCGTTTGTTTCCAAGCACAATGCGTATGACATGGACGTGTATTTGCGTATTGCGCCCGAACTTTATTTAAAGCGCCTTCTCGTCGGTGGTTTTGAACGCGTTTATGAAATTAATCGCAATTTTCGAAATGAAGGGATTTCAACGCGCCACAACCCTGAGTTTACGATGCTTGAAGCTTATCAGTCGTACGGGGATTTTAACGACATGATGGATTTGATGGAAGGCTTGATCAGCGAAAGTGCGAAACTTTTGACCGGCTCGTACAAAGTCGCTTATCAGGGCAAGGAAATTGACTTTACCCCGCCCTGGGAGCGCCGGTCTTTTGCCAAAATGATCAAAGACAAATTTGACATTAATCCCGACGACGATGCCAAGACAATGTTAGACAAGGTCAAGGCCAAAGGCGGACGCGGTAAGATCGAGACCTTGACCCGCTCGGCGGTCATGAAAATTGTTGAGGATATTTTGGACGAAGATGCGACGGTCAATCCGGTTTTCTTCACGGACTATTTTACTTTTTTGTGTCCTTTAGCCAAAACGAAGAAAGACAATCCGTTTATTTCCGAGCGGTTTGAATGTTTTGTGGCCGGTCTTGAGGTGGGCAACGCGTATTCCGAGCTTAATGATCCGCAGGAACAAAAGGCGCGTTTACTCGAAGATTTGACGGATGACACGGAGACAGGATTGCGCAATATTGACGAAGATTTTATTCACGCGCTCGAATACGGGATGCCGCCGGCCGGAGGTCTTGGCATCGGCATTGATCGGCTGATTATGCTTTTGACCGATTCTCCGACGATACGGGAAGTGATTTTGTTTCCGCTGTTAAAGCCGTTGGCTAAAGCAGGTGAAGAAGTTGGTAATTAAAATTTGTCATTGCGAGGAGGCCTTTAGGCCGACGCGGCAATCTCTAAAAAACGAGATTGCTTCGCTTGCCTTCGGCGTCGCTCGCAATGACGTTTGATTTCGAAAGAAAAATATGAATTACGAAAATTGGATCAGCTACCGGTATATGTCATCAAGCAAGGG
>CAZWOH010000022.1:3029-5095 GCA_964635405.1 uncultured Planctomycetales bacterium
AAAATATGAATTACGAAAATTGGATCAGCTACCGGTATATGTCATCAAGCAAGGGCGGATTTTTGGGCTTCTTGCATTTTATTTCTATTGCCGGGGTTGCCGTCGGCGTCATGGCGCTTATCGTCGTGACAGGGGTTATGACCGGTTTTGGCAATAATTTGCGCGAAAAAATTATTGGGGCCACCCCGCACATCGTCGTCGAAAAGGAAACAGGGGTCAGCGATTTTGCCAGCATACAAAAAACCATCAATCAAATCCCAGGGGTGATTAGCACCTCCCCGTTTGTGCAGGGCAATGTTTTTCTCGAGAACGAAGGGCATGCGGTCAGCCAAATTGTGCGTGGGATCAATCCTAAAACCGAAAAAGATGTCACCAAGGTCAGCCAGTATTTGACCGAAGGAAAAATTGAAGACCTATCCGACGGCGGCATTATTGTCGGCGAGGAATTGGCGCGGTATTTTGGGTATAGTTTGGGCGATGAGGTGACTGTCATTGCGCCCGGCTCTGGGATGAGCGGCCGCGGCTGGCGATACACCTTAAAGATCGTCGGGATTTTTAAAAGCGGCATGGTCGATTATGACATGAATCTTTCTTTTATTACATTGGCGCACGCGCAAAAGATTTTTGATCTGGGGAACACGACCGTCAGCGGCATTGGGGTCAAACTCGTCAATCCCGAAAAAGCCAAGGACGTCAAAAAAGAAATTTTTGCAGAATTAGGCTACAGCTACCGCGTCAAGACGTGGATTGACATTAACAGCAATTTGTTCGAAGCGTTGTTTCTCGAAAAGTGGGGCTTGTTTATTATTTTGACGCTGATGGTTTTGGTCGCGTCGTTTAATATTATCAGTACGCTCGTTGTGACGGTGACGAGCAAAATTCACGATATCGGGATTTTGTTGTCGTTTGGCGTGTCAGCTGGTTCCATACGCCGGATTTTTATGAAACAAGGGCTTATGATCGGGGCCATAGGCACGTTTTGGGGGTTGGTCAGCGGGGTTGCGATCAGTTTTATTTTAAAAACGTATGTGAAGGTCCCGGCGCAGATTTATTCGATTGACCATGTGCCCGTCGAAATCAAGCTGGCGGATATTTTGATTATTATTTCATCGGCGATGGTGATTACGTATTTGGCGACGCTTTATCCGGCGGCCCGTGCGGCCAAGCTCCAACCGGTTGAGGCGTTAAGATATGAATAAGAGAGAAGAGAAATATCCCTTCTCCCCGACGAGGAGAAGGTTAGGATGAGGGGTTTCCCCCTCACCTTAATCCTCTCCCCAGAATATTAGATAGGGGGAGAGGAAATTAAAAATAAAATTTGTTATTTACTTACAAAGATTTTTTAAACAGGTAAAATGGACACGTTCATGCTCGAAGTTTTGGGATTGCAAAAACATTATGATCACCCTGCAGGAAAGGTGCATGTTCTTAAAGGGATTGATTTAAAAATTGCCCAAGGCGATGTTGTGGCGATTGTTGGCCCCTCGGGCGCAGGCAAGTCAACGCTTTTGCATATTATGGGCGGCTTGGACCATCCGGCGCAGGGCGATGTCATTTTTGAAGGCGAAAATATTTATAAAATCAACGCGCAAAAACGTGCAGCGTTTCGAAACGCGAAGGTTGGATTTATTTTTCAGTTTTATCATCTTCTGCCGGAATTTACGGCGCTTGAAAATGTGATTTTGCCGGCGATCGTTGACAAAGGTTCCCCCTCTTTTTTAAAGAGGGGGTTAGGGGGAGTTAAGAATATTGATATGGACGTGGTTAAGGCCAAGGCGATGACGCTGTTAGACCGTGTGGGTTTAAGTCAGCGTTATGAGCACAAGCCGCACGAACTCTCCGGCGGAGAACAGCAGAGGGTCGCGATTGCGCGTGCGCTGGTCAATGAGCCAAAGGTCCTTTTTTGCGATGAACCGACGGGAAATTTGGATTTTGAAAGCGGCCAGAGCATTATTGAGCTTTTACTGGAGTTAAACAAAAGAAATAAACAAACCTTGGTCATTGTGACCCATGACGAACAGATCGCCAGGCGTTCCGGGCGTGTGGTCAAAATGCGCGACGGACGA
>CAZWOH010000022.1:5195-13218 GCA_964635405.1 uncultured Planctomycetales bacterium
GCTTTTGAGGGGATTCGCGCGTATGACCGGCTGGTGTTTCGTTTGGCAGAGCATATCGACCGGCTCTATGAAACCTGCCACACGATGATGATCACCATCCCGCTTTCCAAAAAAGAAATGCAGCAGGCGATCGTGGCTACCCTGAAGGAAAATAAAATCGACAACGGGTATATCCGTGCGGTCGTGACCCGCGGGGTGGGCGATTTGGGGCTTGACCCGCGCAAGTGCTACGGCAAGCCGACGGTGATTATTATTACGGACAAAATCACCCTTTATCCGGCGGAACTTTATCAAAAGGGTATGGATATTATTACAGTGCCGACGGCAAAAAATCATTCCGAGGCGTTAAACCCGCAGCTAAAGTCGCTGAATTATCTGAACAATATTTTGGCCAAGATTGAAGCCAACAATTCCGGCTACAATGAAGCGATCATGCTCGATACAAACGGTTACGTCGGAGAATGCACCGGCGACAATATTATTATCGTCAAAGGTGGACGGCTTTTAACGCCCAGCCACGGACGGCTTAAGGGAATTACGTTGGCGGCCGTGTGGGATTTGGCTAAGAAGTTTAAAATTCCAGCAGAAGAAGGATTTATTACTCGTCATGAAGTGTATAATGCCGATGAATGTTTTTTGACCGGCACAGCGGCGGAAATTATTCCGATTGTCAAAGTTGACGGACGCACCATCGGCACAGGCAAGCCGGGGGTTATAACAAATAAATTAATCACCGCTTTTCATGCCGTAACGCGCAAGGATGGGGTGAAGTATTGAAGGAATCAGGATGGTGACATAATTATTTGTTCCCCTCCCTCGATGGGAGGGGCTAGGGGAGGGTGACCAACGGAGATTAGCCTGTTTACACCCCCACCTAACCTCCCCCATCGAAAGGGGGAGGAAAACGGTGGGAATGTTTTCTCGTATAAAATATTTATTTAAAAGGTTAATTTTATGCAATGTAATATTTGTACCAAAAAAAAAGCAACGGTGCACTTGACCGAGATTGTCGACGGACAGGTGACTGAACTGCATTTATGCGAAGAATGTGCCCGCGAAAAAAGCGTGCAGATGGAACAGCAGTTTGGGTTGGCGGACCTTTTGGCCGGCTTGGCGGATTTTGGCAAACAGGTCAAGGATGTCGACAAAGTCCGGCTTGACTGCCCGCATTGCGGAATCAGCTACGATGATTTTAAAAAGTTCGGGCGGCTTGGCTGCAGCGAATGTTACACGGCGTTTCGCGAGCATTTAAGCTCTTTGCTCAAAAAAATCCACGGTTCAAATTTGCATTTGGGCAAAGCGCCGGCCGCGTTTCCAACGCCGGCAGGTCCTCAGATCGAAACTTTGCGGGACCTTAAGGCCCAATTGCAGCAGGCCGTTGAAAAGGAAGATTTTGAAAAAGCGGCCCAGCTGCGCGACAAGGTCCGTATTTTAGAAAAAAAAGAAGAAGGTCAGCCATGAATATTGACGACTTGATCCATCATACGGCACAGTGGCTTAAAGGGGCAGGGCCCAGTTCGCATATTGTGATGTCAACGCGTATCCGGCTTGCACGCAATTTGGCCAAAGTGCCTTTTCCAAACCGCGCCGAAAAAAAAGATTTGCTTAATGTCGTCGAGGACGTGGGCAAGGCGATTGGAGAAAATGAATATTTCAAAAATTCGGTTTTTCTTAAGATGAACGAGTTAGACAGCATCGATAAACAGTTTTTAGTCGAGCGGCATTTGATGAGCCACGAACATGCTGTCAGCGGGGACGGAAAAGCTTTGATTGTTTCCCAGGAGGAAATTCTTTCGATTATGGTCAACGAAGAAGACCATCTTCGTATTCAGGTTATGCAGTCGGGTCTTGATTTGATGGAAAGCTGGCGAATCATCAATATGCTCGACGACAGTTTGTCAAAAAAACTCAATTATGCGTACCTTGGCAACTGGGGGTATTTGACGGCTTGTCCGACAAATACGGGAACGGCGATGCGCGGGTCGGTCATGTTGCATTTGCCGGCTTTGGTCATGACCAAACAGATCAACAAAGTTTTGGCCGCGATTGCCAAATTGTCGTTTGCCTCGCGCGGCTTTTATGGCGAGGGCACGCAGGCGCGGGGAAACATTTATCAGATTTCCAATCAGGTGTCCTTAGGCCACAGCGAAGAGGACATTTTACAAAATATCAGCGGGCTTATCCGTCAGGTCATTGAGCAAGAAGAGCAGGCGCGCCAAGCGCTGTTTGTCCAAAACCGTTCGATGCTGGAGGACAAAATTTTTCGCAGTTTAGGTGTTCTTAAAAGCGCGCACATTATTTCGAGCCAGGAAACCATCGAGCTTTTGTCGATGGTGCGTTTAGGAGTGGATTTGGGGATTATCAATCAGGTTGACCGGGCAAATATCAACGAACTTTTTATCACGATACAGCCGGCGCACCTGCAAAAAATTGAAGGTAAAAAACTGACCCCCGCTCAACGGGATACCCGTCGGGCGGCGTTGATTCGCGAAAAGTTAGGAGGCGTTTGATGTTTAATCGATTTACGGAAAGAGCACGCAAAGTCATTGTTTACGCTAAAGAAGAAGCCCGTCGTTTTAACCATGATTATATCGGCACCGAGCATTTGCTTATGGGCTTAATCCGTGAAGGCGAGGGGGTCGCCGCCGCTGTTTTGCAAAAGTTAGGATTGGATTTGGAAACGATCCGTATCGAGGTCGAAAAATTAGTCCAGCCGGGTCCGCAAACGCAGGTGTTAGGCGACATTCCTTTTACGCCGCGTTCAAAAAAAGCACTTGAGCTTTCCGCCGAGGAAGCGCGCGCTCTGGGACATAATTATATCGGTACCGAGCATTTGCTTTTGGGACTCGTCAAAGAAGGCGAAGGCATGGCGTATCGGGTCCTTTTAAATTTGGGATTGGATTTAGGAAAATTGCGCAATGAAGTCATGGAACTTTTAGGCTCAGGGATTCCCGGCTTTGGCACGCAGGAACCGGCCAAAAGCGGCAAGACGCCGGCCATCGACGCGTATGGCCGCAATTTAAATAAGCTGGCCAAAGAAGGCAAGCTTGATCCGGTCATCGGTCGACAGGACGAGATTGAGCGCATCGTCCAGATTTTAAGCCGTCGCACCAAAAACAATCCGGTCCTTTTGGGCGAAGCGGGGGTTGGAAAAACCGCCATCGTCGAGGGATTAGCCCAGCTGATTATCAAGGGAGATGTCCCCGAGCTTTTGCGCGAAAAAAATATTATCGTGCTCGACTTGGCTCTTATGATTGCCGGGACCAAATACCGCGGCCAGTTCGAAGAGCGCATCAAAGCGATCATGGATGAGATCAAGCGCTCCGGCAAGATTATCCTTTTTGTCGACGAGCTGCACACTCTAGTAGGGGCAGGCGCCGCCGAAGGAGCCATTGATGCGGCCAATATTTTAAAGCCGGCCTTGGCGCGCGGCGAAATCCAGTGCATCGGGGCGACGACCTTGGATGAATACCGCAAGCACATTGAAAAAGATGCCGCGCTTGAACGGCGTTTTCAGACCATTGTCGTCGACCAACCGTCGGCGGATGAAGCGGTGCAGATTTTAAAGGGGTTGCGCGACAAATACGAAGCGCATCATCGCGTCAAATATTCCGACGAGGCCCTGCAGGCGGCGGTGACACTTTCAGACCGGTATATTTCGGGACGCGCTCTGCCGGACAAGGCGGTTGATATTCTCGATGAAGCCGGTGCCCGTGCGCGGATTAAAGCGATGGCCGTTCCGGATGGGATCAAGGATTTGGAAACACAAATCGAAAATTTGAAAAAAGAAAAAGAAGGTTTTATCAAAAGCCAGGATTTTGAAAAAGCGGCGCATATGCGCGACGAGGAACGTCGTGTCCGCGAGGAGCTTGATCGCGTGCGTGCCCAGTGGACCCAGGAGCGCGACAAAATCACGATCACACTTGGCGAGGAGGACATCGCGCGTGTTGTTTCGCAGTGGACCAGTATTCCGCTGGTGCGTTTGGAACAAAATGAAAGCGACAAGCTTTTGCAGATGGAAGAAAAATTGCAAAAGATGGTTATCGGTCAACAAGAGCCGATTGCCGCCATCGCCCGCGCAGTGCGCCGGTCGCGTGCGGGGATCAAAAATCCTCGTCGGCCGATCGGGTCTTTTATTTTCTTAGGGCCCACGGGTGTTGGAAAAACGCATTTGGCGCGCAGTTTGTCTGAGTTTATGTTCGGCAGCGCGGATTCGGTCATCCAGATTGATATGTCCGAATACATGGACAAGTTTAATGTGTCGCGTTTGATCGGTGCTCCGCCCGGGTATGTCGGCTACGAAGAAGGCGGACAGTTGACCGAAAAAGTGCGCCGCAAACCGTATTCGGTTGTCTTGCTCGACGAGATTGAAAAAGCGCATCCGGATGTGTTTAATGTGCTCTTGCAGGTTTTTGAAGAAGGCCGCCTGACCGACAGCTTGGGCCGCAAGGTCGATTTTCGCAATACAATTATTATCATGACCTCAAACGTCGGCGCGGAAATGCTGCGTTCAAAAGGTGCGCTGGGTTTTGTGTCGCCCAAAGACGATGTCAGCTATAACGACATGAAGTCGCGTTTGCTCGATGAAGTCAAAAAGTTTTTTAAACCGGAATTTTTAAACCGTATCGACGATATCATTGTCTTTAAGTCGTTGACGCGCGAAAATCTGACACAGATTGTTAATCTCGAAATCGACGAGGTCACCAAACGTCTTAAAGACAAGGACATCGCCATTGAGGTTTCCCAGGATGCTTTGGACCTTTTAGTCGAAAAAGGTTTTGACCCGGTCTTTGGGGCCCGGCCGCTTAAGAGGACGATACAGCGCTTTTTGGAAGACCCGCTGGCTGAGGAGATTATTTCCGGCCGTTACAAAGAAGGCGGCAAGGTCAAAATCACACGCAAGAATGATGTGTTGAATTTTGAATAATATTCATGTCCTCCACCAAAACCAAAATGCTTTTTGTTTGTCAGACCTGTGGGGCGCAGTCTGCTCGCTGGGTCGGCAAATGCCCGTCGTGCGAAGGCTGGAACACTTTCGTTGAGGAAATCATTACCCCGGTTTCTAAAGAAGGCCGCGGTGGGGTTGTCTTTAGCGACAAGCCGGTTAAGTTTAGCGAAATCTCAATGACCCAGCAGAAGCGATTTACGACGGGTATTGGTGAATTTGATCGTGTGTTAGGCGGCGGCATTGTTCCCTCGTCGGTGACTTTGATTGGCGGAGACCCGGGGATTGGAAAATCGACGATCGCGCTTCAAGCGGTCTGCGCTTTAAGCCGTCAGGGTTATAAAGTTTTGTACGTCAGCGGCGAGGAATCTGTCCAGCAAACCAAGATGCGTGCCCAGCGGCTGGGTGCGGACACAGCTGATAGTTTGTACATTGTCAATCAAGTCGATCTTGCAGCCATCAAAGAATACCTTGCCAAGATGAAACCGCAGATTGTTGTCATCGACTCGATTCAGGTCGTGTATCATCCTGATATCCCGTCCTCGCCGGGCAGTGTCACCCAAGTGCGCGAGTGTGCGGCGATCTTGACGCATTTGGCCAAAACAACGGACATGGCGTTATTTATTATCGGGCATGTGACCAAAGAAGGCACCATTGCCGGTCCGCGGGTTTTGGAACACATCGTTGACACGGTGCTTTACTTTGAGGGAGAGCGTTATAACGCGCATCGGATTTTGCGAACGATCAAAAACCGTTTTGGCTCGACGAATGAATTAGGCGTTTTTGAAATGACCGGCGAGGGCTTAATCGAGGTCACTAATCCGTCGGAAATTTTTTTGGCGCAGCGGGCGACGAACACTTCTGGCTCGGTTGTCGTCCCAATTTTGGAAGGCACGCGGCCTTTTCTCGTCGAAATACAGGCGTTGGTTAGCCGTTCGACTTTCGGCATGGTCCGCCAAAAGGCGCAAGGATTTGATCCAAACCGTTTGGCGCTTTTGGTTGCAGTTTTGGAAAAACGCCTGGAGATGAATTTGCAGGACAAGGACATTTTTTTAAACGTCGTCGGTGGAGTCAAGCTCATGGACCCGGCGGCGGATTTGGCGGTTGTGTTGGCGGTGGCATCATCTTTATTAGACAAACCGGTTGACAGCCAAACGGTTGTTTTTGGCGAAGTCGGTCTGTCGGCGGAAGTGCGCAGTGTCGGCCAAGTGGGTTTGCGGATCAATGAAGCCCAAAAGCTGGGTTTTAAAAAGTGCATCATGCCTCAAAATAATTTGAAAGCCAAAATCGGTTTTGAAAAAACGAGTTTGAATTTGATGGGCGTCGAAAATGTTCGTGGGGCTTTGGATGAATTGAATGGTTGATTTTAGTAGGGAACAGGCATGCCTGTTCCCTACTACTTACGAAAGGCAACTTCATGACATTATTATTTATCCGCACATTTTTTTTGCTCATTAGCGCTTTCGTCGGGTCTTATCTTGGATCAATCGTCAATGCCGCCGCGCAGGGCGCGTGGTTTGGGGCGCTGGCGGGTTTGATTTTGATCCTTTTGGAATTGAGCCTGCGACGGGTTTCGGTGCGGGGATTGTCGAGCATGGTCTTTGGCCTTCTGTTGGGTATGGTCATGGCCAAACTCATTGCGGATATCATGTCGCTTTTGCCGTTGGGCGAATCGATGCAGTCGATTATGCGCGCGGTTTTGACAATCATTTTTTCGTATCTTGGCGCTGTCATGGCCTTGCGCGGCAAAGATGAATTTAGCATTATCATTCCGTATGTGCGTTTTAGGCGGCAGGACCTTTCCGAACATGTGATTATTTTGGACACCAGTGCGATTATCGACGGACGGATTTGGGACATTTACAAAACTAATTTTTTTACAGGCCGTCTGGTGATTCCACGTTTTGTCCTGCAGGAATTGCAAAATCTTTCAGATTCCGGCGATGATCTCAAGCGCCAGCGCGGACGCCGGGGGGTTGAAATTTTACGTAATATGCAAAAAGATTCTGCTCTGGATGTCCATGTTCACGAAGATGAAATGGCTGATATCAAAGAAGTAGACGCCAAACTTGTGCGTTTGGCCAAAATCATGGAAGCGCGGATTTTTACAACGGATTACAACTTAAGTCGTATTGCCGCTATTCAGGGGGTTATCGCGCTTAATATCAATGACCTTTTGCAGGCGGTCAAGCCGTCGATTTTTACCGGCGAGGAAATGGAAGTCCGTTTGGTCAAGGAAGGTAAGGAACAGGACCAGGGGGTTGCGTATACCGAGGATGGGGCGATGATCGTCGTTGCCGGCGGCCGCAGTTTGGTCGGTAAAAAAGTGCGGGTCTTGGTGACGTCCATTTTGCCGACGCAGGGTGGCCGGATGATTTTTGCAAAAGTTGTCTGATCAGTTAAACTAAAACGAGTTTTTATGAAAACGCATGTTATCATTCCTGCCGCAGGCGCAGGCACACGTTTTGGGTCTGATGTGCCTAAACCTTTGCTTTTGCTTAAGGGCAAAGAAGCGATTTTGTATTCGCTTGAGATTTTTGACACTTGCAGTTTGGTAGAGGGGATAGTCGTTGTTGCTCCGGTAGAAAAGATTGCTGATTTTGAAAATGTGATTAAAAAAGGCGCTTTTAAAAAACCGGTCAAGGTTGTCGCCGGCGGCAAAAGCCGATATGAATCCGTGAACAATGGATTAAAAGTGTTAGATCCTAATATTGACTTTGTTCTGATCCATGACGGGGCAAGACCTTTGGTCTCTTTAAAAGTTGTTGAGGATGCGATTAAGACTTGTTATGCAACGAAAGCTGTGGTCGTTGGGGTTCCTTTAAAGCCGACGATTAAACGAATTGACCTACGATCAAAAGAAATTGATACTACGCTTGATCGTAGTATTTTGTGGGAAGCGCAGACGCCGCAGGTTTTTGCGTATGAACTTTTGACCCAAGCGCATCGGCAGGGCATTGGTTTGGATGTGGAAGCCACCGACGATGCTTTTTTGGTCGAACGTTTTGGGGCGAAGGTCAAAATGATTGAGGGCGAGTATCGCAATATCAAATTGACGACTCCGGAAGATTTGAAGAT
>CAZWOH010000022.1:13318-16673 GCA_964635405.1 uncultured Planctomycetales bacterium
TTTAAAATATGTTTAAAACCGGCATTGGATACGACATTCATCAATTGACTAAAGGCCGAAAGCTTTTTTTAGGCGGCGTTGAGATCCCGCACAGCGTCGGGCTCGATGGGCATTCAGACGCGGACGTGGTTTTGCACGCGATTTGCGATGCGCTTTTAGGCGCTTTAGGGCAAGGCGACATCGGCGAGCATTTTCCCAATACAGACAAAAAATATCGCAATATTGAGAGCCTTAAGCTTTTAGAAAATGTTTATCGTTTAGTCAGCCAAGCGGATTATGTGATCGAAAATGTAGATACCGTCATTTTGGCCGAAGAACCCAAGATAAAAAGCTACAAGCCGCTGATGAAAGCGCGTATTGCCAAGGCGCTTAAAATCGACGAGGCGTGCGTGAATATCAAAGCGACGACGACCGAAGGTTTGGGTGCGATCGGCCGCAAAGAGGGCATTGCGGCGTATGCGACGGTGCTTCTTCGCAATCGCAAGAGAAAGAAAGCCTCATGAAAATTATTACGGGCACGATAAACGCTATTGAGTTAAAAGAATTAGCGGCGCATGTTTTTGTGAATATGATTAAAGCTGTCGTGGATATCAAACGTGAGGTTGTGGCTTTGGATGCCGATTTACACTCGGATTTGGAGGCGCTTCTCTTAGACGACGGGTCAGAGCAAAAAGATCTTTGGGGGATTAACCTTTATCCGGGTGCTGATGAAAGTCAATATGTTGAGTTTGATTCGATGATCAATTTGCGTCCGAGCCATGGAAATCATAGCCGTGGCGTTGAAGATGAAACAACGCGCCATAAAATTATTAGCGTCGTCAATAAGAGGATTGCCAAGTGACTTTTGAGCATAAAGAATTAGCCGCCGGACGTTGGTTTACATTGTCTTTGGTTGAACAGATGGCGAATGTCGGCAGTGATGTGGAGCGGGCTCTGAATTGGAAAACGAAAGGCAATTTGCCGTACAGTCAAAAAGCCTTTGAACGGGCTTTGGAATTATTGGATTTGACGCTGATGGATCGCAAGAACAAGGGTCGTTTTAAAGAAGTTGCGCGAGTTCGCGAGGCGTTAGTGGATTTTTTGGCGGGAGAAAATAAATATTCATCGACGCAAGAGGTATGGAAGAAATATTTTTTGCAGTTTGCGATGGCTGCAAGAAGGTCAAGGTGAAATTATGATGGGACTATTGATTATTATCTCGACGGTGGTTGCGGTTATTTTTTTTGTGGCCTTTGCTTTTGCTTCGGAAATTAAGGCGACCCAAGAACGCGATCCGGCGGCAAAAAACGTTTGGGAAGTTCTTTTGCTGTATCCGGGCTTGCACGCGGTTATTGCTTACAGAATTGCGCATTTTTTGTGGACGAAAAAAATTCCGTTTTTCCCTCGGGCGATTTCGCAGACGGTGCGTTTTTTAAGCGGGATTGAAATTCACCCGGGAGCCACGATCGGCCGAGGCCTTTTTATCGATCACGGCATGGGCGTTGTAATCGGAGAAACAGCCATCGTCGGAGATAATGTCACCTTGTTTCAGGGTGTGACGTTAGGAGGAACGGGTAAAGAAACCGGCAAACGCCATCCGACCTTAGGCGACAATATCGTCGTCGGCGCTGGCGCCAAAGTATTGGGCAATATCACGGTGGGGTCTAATTCTTATGTGGGCGCGAATGCGGTTGTTTTAAAAAACGTGCCGCCTAATACCACGGTCGTTGGTGTCCCCGGGCGCATCACCCGCCAGGAAGGTAAAAAAATTGATAGTGCGATGGACCATGGGCATGTGCAGGATCCGGTTATGATGCACATGAAAGATTTAATTTCCCGCATGAAGGCCGCTGAAGAAAAGCTGGGCATCGCCCGTAGCGCTCAAGAAGAAAAAGACAGCGATATTGATTATATGATTTAACTTAAGTGTCATTGCGAGGAGCGAAGCGACGAAGCAATCCCGCATTTAAACAGATTTCTAAAACGAGATTGCTTCGCTCACGTACGTTCGCTCGCAATGACAAATTTTATTTACAAAAAATAGGAAAATACTAGTGCCAATACAAATTTACAATTCTCTTTCTAAACAACTCGAAGAACTCATCCCCTTAGACGGCAAGACGATTCGGATGTATAGCTGCGGGGTGACCGTTTATGACAAATGCCATTTGGGGCATGCGCGTAGTTTGTATATTTTTGACGTCATTCGCCGGTATTTGAAATTTCGTGGCTTTGACGTGCATTTTGTCCGCAATATCACGGACATCGACGACAAAATTATCAAACGCGCCCAAGAACTTGGTAAAACCAGCGATGAGGTTTCGACACAAAATATCAAAGATTACTATGCGGACATGCAGCGACTGGGCGTTGAAAAAGCCGACATCGAGCCGCGCGCCACCGAAAACATTGCTGAGATGATCAAATATATTTCGACCTTAATCGACGACGGGTATGCTTACGAGTCGCAGGGCGATGTTTATTTTCGTGTGCGCGAGTTTCCCGAGTATGGCAAGCTCTCCGGCCAAAGTGTGGAATATATGCGTGAAGCGGTGCGCATCGAAAAAGGCGAAAAAAAAGATGATCCGCTGGATTTTGCGCTTTGGAAAAAATCCAAAGAAGGCGAGCCGTCCTGGGACAGCCCCTGGGGAGCCGGTCGGCCCGGCTGGCATATCGAGTGCTCGTGCATGAGTCTTAAACATTTGAATTGCGAAACCTTGGACATTCATGCCGGCGGGCGGGACCTGATTTTTCCGCATCACGAAAACGAAATCGCCCAATCTGAGGCGTATACCAAAAAACCTTTTGCAAAATATTGGATTCACCATGGACTTTTGACCATCAACGGGCAGAAGATGTCCAAATCTTTGGGGAATTTTATCACCGTCGAGGATGCGCTTAAAAAATATCCGGTGGATGATTTAAAAGTTTTCTTTTTGATGTCGGCGTATGCCAGCGGGATTGATTTTACCGAAGAAAAAATGGCCGAAGCGCACAAGGTGATGGAGCGTTTTGATATTTTGTTTTGGAAGGCCAGCCATATTTTAGAAAAACATCCGTCGCCTAAAATGATTGATGTGGATTTTGTCAAACAGCACAGAGACGAATTTATCGCCGCCTTGGACGATGATTTTAATACGCCCAAAGCGTTGGCTGCGCTGTTTAATTTTTTGGCGCAAACGAATCGTTTTATTGAAACTCAAGAAAAGAACGCGCAGTTTGCCGATACGGTTTTTACGGCGGTTGAGACGATTGAGAATTTGGGACGCGAAGTCTTGGGCCTTTTTTTGCGCGAGCCAAAGCTAAAGCTTTCTGTCGATGAACAGGCTTTGTTGGATGCGCGCCAACAAGCGCGTAAGGCCAAAGATTTTAAAAA
>CAZWOH010000022.1:16773-20385 GCA_964635405.1 uncultured Planctomycetales bacterium
ATTTTGTTGCGCGAGCCCGGCGGGGTCAAGATCAGCGAGGCGATACGGGGTCTTTTGCTCGACGTCAAAAATACGGACATGACCAAGGAAAGCGAGACGTTGCTTTATATGGCCAGCCGCGCCCAGATGGTTGAAGAGGTGCTCAAACCGGCTCTGAAGGAGGGAAAAGTTGTTCTCTGTGATCGGTATCTTGATTCAACGATCGCTTATCAGGGTTTTGGCAACGGTGTGGATATTCAGACGATTAAAAAAATCGGCGAATTTGCTACACAAGGCGTCAGTCCCGATTTGACGTTGCTGTTTGATATCCAAACCGAAAAAGGCCTTGCCCGCACCAATGCCGTTAAAGATCGTATTGAATTGCGCTCTTTGTCCTATCACCGTCGGGTGCGAAAGGGATATTTGCAGCTGGCCAAAGAAAATCCGAAGCGTTTTCGGGTGATTAAAGTTAACAAGGATAAAGAAAAGATTTTTGAAGTTGTCCGTAAGTATGTCGATGCGTTTTTAAAAGTTTAATTGTAGTGAACGGTTTCAAACCGTTCACTACGAAAGTATAGAAATGTCTTTAATCAATCACGACGTCTTAAACCGTTTCAGCCGCTTATTAAAGTCGGGCCGCATGGCGCACGCGTATTTATTTGCGGGACCTAAGGGCATCGGCAAAAGTCAAACAGCCCTGTGTGTGGCACAGCTGGTTAATTGCGAAAAACGTATCGAGGGCCACACGCACGAGGCTTGCGGGCAATGTTCGTCGTGTCTGCGGATTGTTTCGCGCAATCATCCGGATATTTTTTTCATCGATTGCGGGGACAGCGAGTCGATTAAAATCGCACAAATCAGAGAGCTTATGACCCGTTTACAAATGCGCTCTTTTGAGGCGCCGACCAAAATTTGTATCATCAAAGATATCGAAACGATGACCTCTGACAGCAGCAATGCGCTTTTAAAAACTTTGGAAGAACCGGCAAAAGATACCCTGATTATTTTGACGACATCCGTTCCCGAGGAGAATTTAGCCACAGTGGTCTCGCGCTGTCATTTGATCAGATTTTATCCTTTGTCTGTTTCTACCCTGCGGGCGCATTTGATCGCCGACAATCAGTTTGAGCCGCCGGTTGCCCAATCGTTAGCGGCGTTTTCCCAGGGATCTTTGGCTTGCGCGATCGAATTAAATAACGAGGGTTTTTTCCGTCGGAAAAATGAAGTTATTGACAATGTGGTCTTGCAAGAAAATAATGATGCCTATTTAAAAAAGATTTTAGGCGATAAGCCTCAGACGCAGGCAGCGCTTGTGGTTTTGTTGTCGTACTTTCGCGATTTGCTTATTTTAAAGTCCGGCGCAAGACAGACGCAGTTGACGCACCCAGATCGTTACGATGAGCTATTAACGCTCGAGAAGAAATATTCATTTGTAAGGTTAAACGGGATTATTGACCAAATCATCGAAGCTTTGGCGCTTTTGGGCGAAAACCTTAATATCAAAATTCCGTTTATCCTTTTGCGGGAGAAAATATGGGCAAGATAATTGAAGTTAAGCTTGGCGAGTTTCGCGGGGTGGAGTTTTATGAACAGAATGATGTGGTCTGTGACCGTGGGCAATATGTGATTATTGAACAGGACCGTTCGATGGAATTTGGGCGTGTTGTTTCGGATGCGAACGCTGTTTGCAGTGCAAAAACTGACAAACCCGTCGGGAAAATTGTCCGTCTTTTAACACAAGGCGATAAGAACCAGTTGCAGAATAACCGTCTTAAAGCGCAGGATGCGGTCAGTGCCTGTGTGCGTAAAATCAGCGAACGCAATCTGGACATGCAGATTGTGAAAGCCGAGTATACGTTTGATTGCAGCAAAGTGATTTTCTTTTTTAACGCCGAAGGGCGTGTGGATTTTCGCAATCTGGTCAAAGACCTCGCCAAAATTTTTCGTGTGCGCATTGAATTAAAGCAAATTGGCGTTCGTGATCGTGCCAAAATTATTGCCGGTTACGGGGTTTGCGGACGGGAACTTTGCTGTTCGTCATATTTAAAAAGTTTTCACCAGCTTTCGATTAAAATGGCCAAAGAACAGGGCTTGCCGCTTAATCCGACGAGGATTTCCGGGGTTTGTGGGCGGATTAAATGCTGTATGGCCTATGAATATTTGGCGTACCGCGATTTGGCCCGTGACCTGCCGTCGATCGGGGACAAGATCACAACCCCTGAAGGCAAGGGCAGTGTCCGCGATGTCAATATTCTCAAGCGTTTGGTTTTTGTTGATTTAGGCGAAGGCAAAATGACCAAGGTTTCTTTTGCTCCCAAAAACAGCACAGCTTCTGTTATCAATGAAAACTAAATTTTATATCACAACCCCGATTTATTACGTCAATGCCAAGCCGCATATCGGTCATGCGTATACGACCATTGCCGCGGATTGTCTGGCCCGTTTTTATCGCAGCCAAAACGCGCAGGTGCATTTTTTAACCGGCACCGACGAGCACGGGCAAAAAATCCAGAAAGCCTCCAGTGAACTAAATTTAACGCCCAAAGAATTTACCGACCGGATCTCCCCGCAATTCCAAAATCTTTGGGCTACGCTTAATATTTCCAACGATGATTTTATCCGGACCACAGAGCCGCGGCATATTGCGGCGGTACAAAAGTTTTGGGAAATCCTTAAAAACAATGATGAAATTTATGCCGGAGAATACGGCGGCTGGTACTGCGTGCCGGATGAAACATTCTGGATGGAGTCTCAAATCGTCGACGGAAAATGCCCGGACTGCGGGCGGGCGCTTGAGTTTATTAAAGAGAAAAATTATTTTTTCAAGTTATCCAGGCACCAGAGTTGGCTTTTGCAATATTTAAAAGACCATCCGGACTTTGTGTTTCCGCAGACGCGCTATAACGAGGTTGTGGGTTTTTTGGAAAACAATACGCTCGCGGATCTTTGCGTTTCTCGTCCTAAGTCTCGTCTTAATTGGGGGATTGAGGTCCCCTTTGATCGCGAACATGTCACTTATGTGTGGTTTGACGCACTAGTCAACTATATCAGCGCGATTGGCTTGGTCGACAATAAAAGCCAGTTCGACGCTTTTTGGCCGGCGGATGTGCATCTGATGGCCAAGGACATTATTCGTCAGCATGCGATTTATTGGCCGATTATGCTGCATGCCGCGGGGTTGCCTTTACCAAAACAGATTGTTGCCCACGGCTGGTGGAAAATGGGCGAAATCAAAATGTCCAAGTCTTTGGGCAATGTCGTCGATCCGGTTGAGATGGTCGAAAAATACGGGGTTGATGCGTTTCGGTATTTTTTGATGCGCGATGTGCCGTTTGGTGCGGACGGGAATTTTTCGACCGATTCTTTTGAAAAACGTTTTAACGGGGACTTGGCCAACGATCTTGGCAATTTGGTCCACCGCACGTCGAATATGATCCTTAAATATGTCGACGGCAAGATTCCGCAGAATCCATCTTTGCAGGTGCCGCAAGGGGTCGACAGCCCGATTTTAGCGAAGTTCCTCAGTGATCCAAAACAAAATTTGGATTTGATCGAAAACTTTAAATTTAATGAATATTTAAGCGAAATTTGGGATTTGATCGGCGCGGCCAATAAATTTGTCGAGCAGGTCAA
>CAZWOH010000023.1:0-20247 GCA_964635405.1 uncultured Planctomycetales bacterium
TCGGAAAAACCAACTAAATGCAGGATTGTTGGACTAAGGTCCATAATGGAAGGATTGATCTTTTCAATTGGACGATTCGAAAAAAGCACGCCCGGGACAAGCTTCGAATCAAAAAGATGCGAGCCTGACCATTTGCGCAAATTATCTTCAATGAGATCCGTTGGGACAGCACCCAAAGCGGTTTGCCATGAAGCGCCGTAACCAACGTTAAACCCGACGATAAGATCCGGGCCACCTTCTGCCGCATAAGGCCCGCGGTAAACGTCTTCTTCTCGATAAACTTTATTAACAACGCGCTCTTTAAATTTTGGGTCCACCCACGCTTCTAACCCTTGGACAATTTGCTGTTTAATCTGTTCTTTCGAGTCTCCCGCAGAAACAATTCCCGAAGCTTCCCGCCCGATTTGATTAATGTAAATGGATCCAAAGCCCAACGCATAAGCTTTTGTCTTCGACCAATCAATACTTTTTAAAAGCGGCTCGCCGGTCAAAGCGCCAGCGTCTTTTAACTCAAGCAAACCTTGTTCGCGCAGCCAGCTGTTGACATGCACTGTCCGTCGATATGTATCAAAACCATGGTCTGACAAAACCAAAAGCGTATCATCACGGCCCAGCTGTTCGATCACGCGGCCTAAAATTTCATCCATTTTTTCATACCATGTGCTAATCATATTTTTATATTCCGTCGGCGCATCGGCTTCATACAAAGGATGTTTCGGATCGGTATATCGCCAGAACATATGCTGAATAATATCCGGATCTTCAAAATAAAAATAAAAAACGCCTTTTTCAAATCTTTGCAATTCCAAAGCGAGCATTTTTTCACGCTCCTGCAAGACATCTTCGACTTGTTCGAGGAATCTTTTTTCATCCAAACGTTTTTCATTAAGCGACCATGTGTCAAATGGCATGCCTTGCGTATGAAAAAGGCCGATTTGCCCGCTTAAATCTTTACTATAATCCGTCGGGAAAGAGATGGGGAAAAACGGTTGGCGCGGGTCAATATTAAAAGGGCTGACATAAAGCTTTAGTTGCGGACTGGTTTCAACAACATAAAATTTAAAAATCGCTTTAGCTTTACGAAATAAACCCAAATCAAAAACAATGTCCTGCCAATCGCTCCACTCTTTCTCAGCGAGGATGACTTTCTTATTTTGAAACTCAATTTCAATCTTCCCCGGCGATGGAAAAGTCATTTTAAAAGGAACTTGGACATTACGAGCTTCACCAGTGAGACTGGCCAAGCGCGGGCCCACAAAATAATTTACGATAAGCGGCGACTTTTTGACGTAAAAAACTTTTCCGCCGTTGGTATCGACCTCGTTTTCTTTTTCGGAAGTATAAAACGAAAACGTCCCCTCGGTGCCTAAGATATCCGGCACACCCATTCCCGATAACATTTTGCCATAAACCTTATCCGGCGGAAACGACACCGGACAGCCCAAAATCACCGTCGGAATTCTTTTCTCTGAGGTATATTGCCAAAAACGTTTGGCTTTGAGCACAGGTTTGGCCACACCACCTTGCGTGTTGGACAAAGACAAAGACAGCGAATAATCTTTCGGGTCTCGGCTAATAAAATCAAAAATCCCGTTTTTGCCCGGGTTTTTTCCCGTCGAAAAAGCGCTCCACGCCACCGGCGACTCCGGCGGAGTTGTGGTTGCCAGATGCCGATAGCCGCCGGCATTTTTTAATTTAGAAAAATTAGGCAGCCGGCCGGAGGCCATCATCAGCTCCATAATCCGTGGACTTAAAGCGTCAAAACCGATGACAATGACTTTTTTATCAAATGTTGAAATGGATTTTTTCATGAAGACAACGGCGCTGATTAGAATCAAAATGCCAATGACAAGGATTGTAAACCAAATCTTGTTATGTTTAAAAAAATTATATATCTTTTTTACAAACAATAGTCCAGCACTCAAAGCGCCCAAAAGAAACGTCAGCAAAATCCCGCCTAAGCTCGCCGCTGTAAAACCAGTCCCCGGATCGATATAGCCAAAAATCATTTCAGTCTTTCCTTTAGCGCCCACTGGCACTTTTACAAAAAAACAGGACAGATCTTTGAAGACCTGCCCTGTTTGAGAATACTTTCCAACGTTATTTTTCCGCTTCGATGGGACCTTTGTTCATCATCATCGGGCATGGCGCCGACTTCGCTTTTAAGCCACAATGGGCTTTTTGCATCATCGGGCACATCGCCATCATGCCTTGCATCGTATAAAAGATTCCGGACAACAAAATAATGATGACAACCAAAAAGAAATTGTTCAACAATCTGCCGGACTTAGACTTACAGTTGCAATCACAGCCGCATCCGCAGCTTTCTTTTTTTTCTTCACTCATCGCTCTGCTCCTTTGTTAAGATTTTTTGTATTATAAAGTAAATATCGCGTTCGTCAAGGTGACAAAATTTCTATATTTTAGTTCTAGCTTTATAAAACTCAAAAATCTCACGTAATTGCTCATTTTTAGGCTCCAAACGCAAACCCTTCTCCCAAACCGATATTGCCTCACGAATCTTTTCCTGCTGAGTATAAACAATACCGAGGTTATAATACGCCTGGATTGATTTTGGACGACGAGTTAGAAGATTTTGGAAACACGTCTCTGCCTGACTAAAGTTCTTTTGTTGGCCAAGCATACTGCAAAAATTATTTGCGGCTTCCTCATAATCAGGGTCAATCAAAAACGCTTGGCGAAAACTGTTCACTGCTTTTGCGGTATCACCTAACTTAAGAAACAACAGCCCCAATTGATTGTGACATTCTGGACAATGAGGGTCTACTCGGACAGCTTGTTCATAAAGCACGCGCGCCTCTGCTGGCATTGCACGATCTTCAAACGCCGCGCCAGCATTGATCAGAGCTAATGGACTGTGTGGATAGTACCGCAGCCGCTCAAGACTCAACGTTAAATCGTCTTTCCATATCGGCAATTTATTCATCGTCGCACTTGCATAAAAAATAAGTAATCCAGCGGCAAGAAAATACAGGATATACGGACGTTTGGATTGTTTCTCAACAGCATCCCAAACCATTCCCAAAATAAAACAAAATCCAATCATCGGGATATATAAAAATCTCGTAGCATAAAGGACATTTAACATCCACGGCAAGACTAGGACCGGGGACAAAGTAATCAAAGGCCACAACAAAACAAATAATAATTTCATTCTTTTGCGCTGATAAGCCATTGCTATCAAAAGTCCAATCATCAAAACACCAACCATCGATAACAAAACCTGCGGATTTAAAAAATTTCGAACAATAATTCCCTGATCCGCAATCGTCGCTGGAATATCCCACGGGAAAATCAACCAGCACAAATAAAGTCCCAAAATTTTAGCCAATGTGGCAACGACAGAGATCCCATCTGCCCCAAAATAATCCATCATTCCTGCTCTGCTTGGAGGCATAATAAAAAACCAGACAAAAAGATAAAATGCAAGAAGACCAAAATAAGGAAGATAAAATTTCAAACGCTCACGAAGCCTGCGGCCATCTTTTAAAGGTAAGCAGTAGTCATAAACAATAATAATAAAGGGTAAGGTTACAGCGATTTCTTTCGAAAATAACGCTAAAAAAAATGTCAAAAGTGAAACAAGACCGTATGAAAGTTTTTTATAACCCGAATTTCTAAAGCTCTGATAAAACAATACCGCCAGTCCATAAAACAGAAATGCGACGCTATCATCCCTTGAGGTGATCACGGCGATGACTTCATTATTGACAGGATGAAGAACAAAGACAAGGCTTGCAAAAGCTGCTCCAGCCTTACTGAGATTCAAACGCAAGGCCAAAGCATAAACTAAAAGGGCGTTGAGAATGTGCAACAGAACATTCGTCAAATGAAACCCAAAAGGCCGCAACTTCCAAATCGAATAATCCGCAAAAAATGATAATGTACAAACTTGCCGACAAGACACCTCTCCCGACCCCACATCGCCTTGGCCAATACGCGCTAAGGTTTTTAGTGTTGAAATATAATTTTCTTTAAAAAGCCGGGGCAAGTTGTTCCACGATTTTACAAAATCATTCTTTACAATAAGATACTTATCATCACCGACAAAACCATTCCCCAGAGCTGGACGATAAACGATCCCAGCAGACACGATCAAAACGATAAAAAGATATAAAACTCTTAAAGGCATAATCAAATTAAAATCCAATTGTAAAACGCACTTTTTAAAGTATACTTTTAATGATGATGCCTCTCAAAAAACTATTTCCAATCCCCATTCCTAAAGATTCCTTCAAAGGCTTTACCTTGATGGAAATTATCATTGTTGTTATAACCTTAGGGGTCATCACGAGTCTTGCGTTTTCAAACTACAGAACAATTATGGAACGGGAATATTGCCGCAATGCCCAAATGAATCTTCTGGCGATTGATTCTGCTGCCAAAATCTACAAAATCAGGAATAATACTTACGGCCCTTTTTTAAATAACTTAACTGCTATTAACACAACTCTTAATTTAAGCATCAGCGATGATAAATTTACGTACCAATTTAGTGGCGGAGCTGTCAACTATACTTCATGGGCCAAACGGATACCTGGACCTGCAGCTTATACGTGCAGCTTAGATTCATCTCGACCTTTTTCCTCTGTAAATCCAACCATTGATCCCGCGTTTTGCACGAATGTCATTTCACCGCCACCCTAATCTGATCTTCTTGCTTTAACTAAACGACGCTCTCTTAACACTTATCGCATTAGCCCTGACTTAAATCTTCGTGATGGTGTTTGATCACCCTTGCCTGAATCATGTAAATGACTTCCTCAGCAATGTAGGTCGCGCGGTCGCAGATCCGTTCAAGGTCGCGGGTCGCTAAAAGAAGCGGGATCGCGCGAGGTGCTGTTTGGCCGTCCTTGACGATAAACCCGTCGACAAGCCTTTGGATGATCGCACTACGCAGTTGGTTGGATTTTTCATCGGAAAGGATGACTTTTTCGGCGAGAGGTTCATCGTTATTGACAAACGCGTCAATCGCATTTTTGACCATCCATTTAGCGCTGTCTGCTAAAAGCGGCAAATCATTAATCGGCGATAAAAGCCCCCCTCCCTTTTGCGAAAGTTCTAACACGCGCTGGCAAATGTTAACCGTTAAATCAGCAATAAGCTCTAATTCCGCATTAATATGCATCGCGGTCACAATAAAGCGCAAATCCTTGGCCATCGGTTGAAAAAGCGCTAAAAGTTCAATCGCATGCTCTTCATTGTTAATTTCCATCTCGTCAATTTGTTCATCACAATCGATCACCGATTGCGCCAAATCTTTATTAATCCCCTTTAGCGCTTCAAAAGAATCGTGAATCGCTTTTTCAGAGAGTGCCGCCATTTTTAAAATATTTTCTTTTAACTTTTGCAATTCATCGTCTAAATGTCTATCCATAGGATCGATCCTTTTGGTTATACGTTATGATAAAATTTCAGTGACATTCAAAAAATCAATTTTTAACCGAACTTACCGGTCAAATACGCCTCGGTACGCGCATCTTTCGGTGCCGTAAACATTTTACCCGTCGGTTCAAACTCAATCAAATCGCCCATATATAAAAATGCCGTATAATCCGACACACGGGCCGCCTGCGCCGTATTGTGCGTAACAATCGCGATCGTATAATTTTTTTTAAGCTCCAAAATCAGCTCCTCAATCTTTGCGGTGGCCATCGGATCTAGCGCCGAACAAGGCTCATCAAAAAGAATCACCTGCGGCTTAACAGCTAAGGCACGGGCAATGCAAAGCCGCTGTTGTTGTCCGCCGGACAAAGACAGGGCCGAATCATTAAGCCGTTCCTTGACCTCGTCCCATAAAGCGCCGCGCTTTAAACTCTCTTCGACAACCCCGCTTAAATATTCACGGTCATTAAACCCCTGGATACGCAGACCATAAGCGATATTTTCAAAAATACTTTTAGGAAAAGGATTCGGTCTTTGAAAAACCATCCCAATCTCGCGGCGCAATTGGATCACGTCGACACTCGGCGCATAAAGGTCTGTTTGCTTATAAAGAATTTCTCCCTGATGACGAAAATTGAGGACCAAATCGTTCATCCGATTTAAACAACGGATGAGCGTACTTTTGCCGCAACCCGAGGGCCCCATCAGCGCCGTCACAGATTTGGCAGGAATTTTCAAACTAACATTTTTAAGAATATGCTTTGTTCCATAAAATGTATTTAACCTATTAATTGTAAAAACCGTTTGCTCCGGCATAATTACCACCTCTTCTGATTTTTGTGGCGCAGATAGATCGCAATCGCATTCATGAGTAAAGTAATAAAAAGAAGCACAATAATCCCTGCCGCAGCGTTAGTCAAAAAAGCTTTTTGCGGACGGGAAACCCAGTTAAAAATCTGGATTGGCAAAACGGTAAACGGGTCTAAAAATCCCTGCAAGCTAAAATTCACAAAAGGGGCTGTTTTAGAAATACTCACAGGGCTCGTCGGTAAAAAAGGAATATAGGTCAGCGCGCCGATCGCAATCAATGGTGCGGTTTCGCCAATCGCGCGGGACATCGCTAAAATAATGCCGGTCATAATGTTCGCAATCGCCGCCGGAAGAACCTGATGGCGCACCGTTTGCCATTTCGTCGCGCCCAAAGCAAGTGACGCTTCACGGATGGACGATGGCACAGCCCGGAGCGCTTCGCGCGTCGAGAGAATAATGACGGGCAAAACCAAAAGCCCTAAGGTCATCCCTGCGGTTATGACACTGCGGTCTAGTTTCATGACCCTAACAAAAATCGCTAAACCCAAAAGTCCGTAAATGACCGACGGAACACCGGCCAAATTCGCAATATTGATCTCAATAAAATCCGTTAAACGGTTTTTTCGCGCATATTCCTCCAGATAAATTCCGCAACCTATGCCAATGGGAATCGCAAACAATGCCGTTGTAACCATGACCCATAAAGTCCCCACCCACGCCGCCAAAATCCCTGCCTGCTCTGGTTTTCTCGATGGGAAGCTGACAATAAACTGCCAGCTCAAACGGCCAAATCCGTCGGTAAAAACGTCCCACAAAAGCGCTGCCAAAACCAATAAACCAAAAAACGTCGCAAACAACCCAGTGACCTGAAAAATACGGTCTTTCAATTTGTCCCGTTCATGCTTAGTCATAGACTTCCTGAAAATGTTTGCGCAGCTTAAAGCTGATCACATTAAGTAAAAAGGTCAACAAAAACAATGTCATCCCGCAGACAAAAATCGTTTTATATTCAATCGTCCCATGCGGGGTATCTCCCAAACTCACCTGCACGATATAAGCTGTAATTGTTTCGACGGGAACAAGCGGATTGGCTGTTAAATTCGGCTGCTGGCCGGCGGCAATGGCCACAATCATCGTCTCCCCGATCGCACGCGATATGGCAAGAATAACAGCGGCGGTAATGCCCGAAAGTGCGGCCGGAAAAACAATACGAAGAGCCACCTGCAACTTATGCGAACCTAAAGCATAGGCGCCTTCCTTAAGCCCTGCAGGCACTGCATGCATCGCATCTTCGCTTAATGAAGATACCAAGGGAATAATCATAACGCCCATAACAAATCCGGCCGAAAGCGCATTAAACCCCGAAATTTGCGGAATAAGCGCTTTAAAAATCGGGGTCACAAAAAGCAAAGCAAAATAACCATAAACAACCGTCGGGATGGCCGCCAGAATTTCCATCAACGGCTTAATAATACTGCGCGTTTTTGCGGATGCATATTGGCTCAAATAAACTGCACTCGCCAATCCCATCGGAACAGCGACAAAAATCGCAATGACCGTTGTTAAAAGCGTTCCGCAAAGAAGCGGCAAAATCCCGAAATGTTTATCGGTAAACAACGGCGTCCATTGCGTGTCGGTCAAGAATTTGGATATCGGGACAACTTTAAAAAACCCGAGACTCTCCGAGAGCAAAACCCAAATAATCCCAAAAGTCGTCAAAACTGACAAGAGGCTGCAACAAAATAACAGCCCCTCAATCAGTTTTTCCTGTAACTTTCTGGAAACAACTTTATTCATCAATTATTTTTCCATACGAATGACGTCGGCCAGCGAAAGCCCAGCGACAGAACGTCCCGCAAAAACAGACCCGAGTTTTCCATTCGCAAACCTCTCTGAAGCGGCTTGATAAGCATCCGCAGGCAGAGGAATATATCCGACTTCTTCAACCAAACTTGCAGCATTTTTCAAATAATACTCAACGAATTGCTTGACCTTCCCGCGCTTGATCGCATCTTTATTGACATAAATAAACAAAGGCCGTGCCAAAGGCTGATAGGTACCGTTTTTCACCGTTTCCATCGTCGGAATAATCGGGCCTTTTCCATTAGCTTCATTTTCATCATCAATCGGGACAATTTTTAATTTATCCTTATTTTGTTCATAGTAAGCGACTCCAAAATAACCGATACTTCCCTTGTCTGACGCAATCCCTTCAACGAGCACATTGTCATCTTCGCTGGCTGTGTAATCCCCGCGGCTGCTGCCAGCTTTTCCATTGATCGCTTCGGTAAAATAATCGAATGTCCCTGAGTCGGTGCCCGGCCCAAAGAGCCGAATCTCAACATCCGGAAAACCCTCACGCACTTGGCTCCACTTGGTAATCACGCCTTGGGCGGAGGGTTCCCAAATTTTTTTGAGCTCCTTGACCGTCAAATGATCGACCCATGTATTGCTTGTATTAACCAAAACCGCCAAGCCGTCAAAAGCGACCGGAAGCTCGACATAATCGATACTGCTCTCACGACAAGCGGAAATTTCTTTTTCTTTAATCGGACGGGAAGCATCGCTAATGTCCGTCTCTCCCCGGCAAAAACGTTTAAACCCGCCGCCGGTACCGGATATGCCAACCATGACTTTTGTGCCGCCGGACGCTTTACCAAAATCTTCGGCAACCGCTTCGGTAATAGGAAAAACCGTACTCGACCCATCGACCTTAATCACCTCTGAAGCGGCAAAGGCCAATTGTCGGCCGCTACAGCTTAAAAGAATCGCAACAACCATCAAAATTATTTTTTTCATTTCAATCTCCTCTTGGAATTTATTAATTATATTGACCCCATTTGAATTTTCAACAGTTAAGAAATTTAAAACTTAACAACCAGATCCCCTTGCACTAAACTTTCCGGATTATGGGTTCCCTTAATGCGATCGGAAAGATAATAGTCCACACCAAAACTTACGTTTTTCAGTAGCCCAATGGTCATCATCACTTCGTGTGATTTGACATCCGTGCGTCCGCCTAAACGGTCTGAATCGGGAAATACATCCGGAAATGCATCTTTTCCTAAAGCGACATATTGATATTTCATCTGCCACTGGCCTTTGCCGCCGACTTTGGCGTTTCCAAAAACAAAGCCGCAAGCCCAGCCTTTATTTTGCGTGCCGGGGTCCGGATTAGTAATGTAATCGCCAAATAGCGCGATACGCTCATCAATGCTCATCGGAAGACCACCAAAGATTTTGTTGGCACCCAACTCAGCTGAAACAGCGACGGAATCATAGTCATATTTGAGGCCCGCATCAGCAACGCCTCCGATCTGCGAATTCGTATTTAATTCATTATCGAGATCATAGCCTTTGACACCGTTAAAAATATAATACGTGCTGGCCAGTTTAGCGTCGAGTTTATCTTTTTTATACGCAAGTCCTCCCTGCAAATAGACCAGATTCGGGTCAGGATGTTTGCTCGCATTATTTTCGTCAATCAACCAACTGCCTGCATTAACAAACCCGCTGATCGGTGAAACCAGATCATGTTCCAAATGCAAAGAAAATCCGTAAGGATTGATGTCCGTGTCCCACAACATGTCCGTCGACTGCCAGAGATAATCAGAAAAAATAAATTTACCGCCGACAATCTTGGCCCAAGGTGCGGCCTGGTACTCGACAGCCGCATAATCCAAACGGACGTCCGGTCGTTCAAACGTATTTTCCCACGTAACATTCGTCGAACGCGGGTCTGTGCCGCCGGAAGAAAAACCGGCACTCACCTTGGTTGACGCAATCGGGTTTATTTCCAGCCCCATACGAAAACGGGTCCTGCCCCGGCTGCGGGAGGCATTGCTCAAATCCTGTTTTTCATACTGATACCGCAAACGCAGGTCACCTTTAAGTTTGACGGTCTTGACCCAATCGGGAAGGTTCCTCTGAAACGAATCTTCTTGCACAAGTTTTTCATCAGCCGCAATATCCCCTTTAAGCTTTCGCGCTTCTTCTTTCGTAAAAGTCCCTTTTTCGACCAACTTGTCCAACAGTGCATCCACCGACGTTGCCGCAAAACTTAAAGAACTAAAATAAGCGACCAGCACGACGGCCAAACCTAAGCTGTAAATTCTTTTCATCGTATCTCCTTTGTCAATTTCCACGACGGTTTCGTTAACTTCTTGAGAACTAATTTAAAACCGAAGTTTGACGACACAATGGCAAGAATGTGAACAATCTGTGAACTTTAACCCGGCTTTTGCATTAGCCTCGCGCCTGCGAGGCCAAGCAAAAGCCGCCTAAAGGGCCGCATGTCTCGACAAAGTCGAGATGTGCGAGGTTAATCCTTGCGGTAAACCGCAAGGATTAAGAATTATGCTTTAGGAAGGGTAAAACGAAAAGAGGAACCTTCGCCCAAGCGGCTTGTGGCCGTGATTTCGCCGCCGTGGGCTTGGACAATATGCTTGACAATTGAGAGACCTAGACCTGTTCCACCAATTTCGCGCGAATGCGCTTTGTCGACGCGGTAAAACCGCTCAAAAATGCGCGGCAAATCATCGGCGCCAATCCCCAGTCCAGTGTCAGACACTGTGATTTCAACATAATCAGATTTTTCGCAAGCTAAAATACTCACTTCTCCACCGATCTTATTGTATTTAATCGCATTTTCAATAATGTTTAAAAGCACTTGCGCCAAAGAAGATTCGTCAACTTTAACCAACGCAAGTGTTGATGGAATTTTAGAAATCACCCTCACCTGACGCTGTTTAGACTGAATATTTAAAGTGGCGAGAACAAAATCTAAAATTTTTGCAACAGAAGCCGGCTTTAAATTAACCGTTGGCTTTCCAGACTCATGCGAAGCCAATAGAAGCAAATCATCAACCAATTTTGCTAAGCGATCAGACTCGGAATAAATAATTCTTAAAAAATCCTCAGCATGCTCTTTGTCTTTGACTGCGCCATCTAAAAGCGTCTCGGCGTAACCTTTAATATTGGCAACGGGTGTGCGAAATTCATGAGAAACATTTGCAACAAAATCTTTACGAACGACTTCCAAACGCCTTAAATCCGTAATGTCATGAAAAACCAAAACCGCGGCGTCTACTTTTCCGTCGAGCAAAATAGGAGCTGCCGACACCCGCAAAATCTTTTCTTCTGGCAGTAAAAACGTCAACTCCCGTCCATTAACACCTTGGTGAGATCCTAAAACATCGTCGACAATTTCTTGCACCTGGATATTGCGGATAACCTCCAGGGGCTTTCGTCCCTGGGTTTGATGTTCAACGTGTAAAATATTTCTTAACGTGTCGTTTATAAGCTGAATCTTCCCGTCTCTGTTAACGACCATCACCCCTTCGACCATGCTTAAAAAAACAGCTTCCAGGCGGCTCTTGGCCTTGGTCACTTCTTCCATGCGCGATTGGATTTGCTGGGACATAAACTCAACCGCTTTGGCTAAATCGGCAATTTCATCATTCTGGCTCAAAGTCACCCTTTGCGAAAAATCGCCCGATGCGATGGCCTGCGCCACAGAAGAGATGCGGGCCACAGGCCGGGTGATCCAAAGCGAGGCAAAATGGCTGACTAAAAGCGCAAAAACAAAAGCAAGTCCCAGAGAAAACCATAAAAACTTTTGCAAATGCACGGATATGGCCGAAATTTCCGCCAAGGAAAGTGCTATGCGAATAATCCGCGGCGACTCTTTGTCCCCAAAAAGCGCAGCGACATAAAGCATATCTTCGCGCAACGACAAACTATAGCGTCGGCTTTGCCCTAAACCTTCTTTCAATGCTTGTTGGATTTCCGGACGGGAAAGATGGTTTTCCATCTGGGGAAGTTGTTTTTTTTCAAACTTGGAATCGCCCAAAACCGTTCCGTCACCGGCAATGATCGTAACCCGGCTGACAAGTCTTTTGCCTAAATCATCGGCAATCGGGTCAAAATCCGTGCCCGAAGGAAACTTGTCCAGATAAACTTTCGCCAAAGAAATTTCTTGTTCCAGCACTGTTTTAATACGCTTATAAGTGTATATTTTGAGCGTATTATCTAAATAAAAGTATACTGACGTTAAGATCACGGCAACGATCGTGCTTAAAGTCAGTGTAACTTTATGATGACTGTTTAAACGCATCTTTAAATTCTATCCTCATTAAAACGATACCCCAAACCGCGAATCGTTTCTAATCCTTCGCCGACTTTGCCAAGTTTTTGGCGCAATCGCTTAATATGCGTATCGACTGTACGTGTTGTGACATCCGCTTCAATGTTCCAAACAGCGCTCAAAAGCTCTTCACGCGACTGCACCCGCCCACGGCGCTCGAGCAAGATCACCAGAAGTTTAAATTCCATTGGTGTGAGAATGATCTCCTTGGCCTTCACCGTGACACGATGCCGAGGGATATCAATCTCTAAGTCCCCGCTTCGCAAATTTTCTTTAGGGACTTGCTTGATTTGTCCACGGCGCAGAATCGTTTTAGCGCGCAAAATAAGTTCGCGCGGACTAAACGGTTTAACAACATAATCTTCGGCGCCAAGCTCAAAGCCGACCACGCGGTCGACTTCCTCCCCGCGCGCTGTCAAAATCATAACAGGAATCGACGACAAACGGGCATCATCTTTCAAACGCCGGCACGTTTCAAAGCCATCCATTTTAGGAAGCATGATATCAAGAATAATCAAATCGACTTTTTGACGGGACAAAAACTCAAGAGCTTCTTCCCCGGTAATCGTCACAGCAGCACGAAAACCGGCCTTTTCAAAATTATATTTGACGAGCTTGGCGATATTAGCATCGTCTTCAACGATAAGAATGCTCTCTTGCGGCATAAGCTTTCAATGAAAAACTTCTTGGAAAAAATCTTGCATCGCCACCCACGAACGCTTATCCGCGCGTTCATTGTAAGCGGCGCCTTTACTATTGTCATTTCCAGCGGCAGGATTCGTAAACGCATGAACTGCGCCACTGTATTTGATCAACTGCCAATCGACATGGCCGTCATTCATTTCTTTTTCAAAAGCCTGAACTTCATCAGGCGGAACATATGGATCATCCGCCCCATGCAAAGCCAGAATCTTGGCCTTAATATTTTTTGCATCCTTTGGCGTCGGAGTACTCAAGCCACCATGAAAACTCACCACACCCTTAATTGGGGCTCCACTGCGCGCTAACTCCAAAGCCGTCGTGCCGCCAAAACAAAAACCCATCACTGCAATTTTATCAGTATCCACCAGAGCTTCTTTTTTCAATGTTTCATATCCGGCGAGAATACGTTTACGCAACAATGCGCGATCTGCCTTATAAACACCGACGAGTGTTCCCGCTTCATCGGTATTCTGCGGACGCACTCCTTTGCCATAAATATCAACCGCCATTGCAATATAACCTAATTTCGCTAGCTCCTGTGCTTTCTGATTTCCAAAAGGCCCAAAGCCCATCCAATCATGCACGACAAGAATCCCGGGGCGTTTATCGGCAATAGCATCATCGTAGGCGACATATCCTTGAAGAGTTGTTTCCCCTTCTTTATATTCAATCATTTTTGTCACAATGGCCGCGTGGGCTTGGATCGGCACACATAAGAACAGAATTAACAATGCAAATTTTTTCATAACCAAACACTCCTTAGAGTCAATTAAACACACAAAAAGAAACGAACATAATAAATTCAATTATGCGATGGTATTAAATGAATCGTCCTTTGAGGCTTAAAACTATTTCGCTTGCCCAGCGATAATTCTTTCAGCGGCAAGCCAATCATCCACGTCATTGCCATGGGCCCCGCCGCGCTTTAAATAAAGATCATAAGCTTTTTCGGCGATGCGCTGATTGATATTGCCCTGTTCAACGAAACTCGAAATACTTTTTTTTAAGAAAGTTTCCTTTTTCGTTGCGCTGGACTTTGGCGCTGTTTTCTTAACCGGTTTAAGGTTTGCCATTTGCTGCTCCTTTTTGTTACTTTGATGACCCCTAAAAAACTATTTCTATGATACTAAAATAAAATTTTTAAATCCACAGATGTCTTCTACAAATTCCCGACGAACTTAAATGTAGAGAGACGCTCTTTAATGTACTCAAAAATTTCCCCAGGGATATTGACCTTAGAGCATTCTTCCATCCCGCGAAAACCCGGCGACGAATTGGCTTCACAAATTTTAAATCCTTCGTCAGAAAACAAAAGGTCCACACCCGCAATTTCCAGACCTAAAGCTTGCGCGGTTTTAATGCCGAGGTTTTCAATGGCCGGCGTTAATGGATACGCCTGGACACTGGCGCCCTGCGAATAATTGGCCTTAAACGATCCGATTTGGGCTTTTCGCATCATACATCCGACGACCCGCCCGCCAATAACAAAAACACGTACATCGCGCCCCAGACTTTGAGCGACAAACTCCTGGATAACAAAATTTGCATTCCCCTGGCTGGTTGCGATCATTGCAATCAAATCTTCGAAACGATTGCGATTTTCACATAAAAAAACCCCGCGTCCCTGCGAACCAGCCAGTGTTTTGACGACGAGCGGAAAACCGATTTCGCGCTCAACCAAATCGACATTAAGCGGATATTTCGCCAGCATCGACTTGACGGTGGGCAAACCGCACGACGCTAAGACTTGCATCGAATGCATTTTATCACGCGCCAAAGCGACACTTGCCGCAGAATTAGGCAGATAAACGCCAGCATTTTCCATTTGCCTCATGAGCGCTAAAGCAAAATACGTCGTTGCCGATCCCATCCGATTAAGAAGAAAGTCCACAGGCCCAACCGGATTACCGGAAAGCAAAAAACGATGCTGGCCATTGCCATCGACGATAATGTCAACTTCATGCGGAGCCACGACACGCAGGTGAATATTTTTTTCTTTCGCTTGATCAAGAAAACGCTGCACGCCATGGGAATATGAGCGCAGGGCATGTTGCGGGAATCTATTGAGGATCCACCCTTGCATAAGCTTTTTTAAAATCAGGTATTCTCGGACGAAGCGTTTTCATCTTCGATAACTTCACGACGGATAATTTTGGCGATCTTTTTTCCGTCCTGCTCTGCATAATAAACCTCGACGACATCCTCAACGGCTAGATCACTGATGGCCATAAAGCCGTCTAACTTGACTTCAGGGTCCAACTGATAAGTCACCTGCTTTTCGACGTCTGAATCGTAATCATATTCCTGCAAAACAATTTCACTCGCACTGACTTTGACGACCGCGCCATACGAATAAATAAACTTGCTTAAATCCACTGCCGCGGGCGCTTGCGGGGTTGGGGTTGGAGCACTTTCCTCGGCGGCAAAGACAGGCGCCGCCAAAAGACTTGTCGCAACGATAAGAGCAAAGACATTTGAAATTCGCATAAAGCCTCCTTGTAAAAATTTCCGAATGCTTTGTTTATATCACCTTGCCGTGTGCTTGAAAAGCAATATTTTTAAGCGATATAAAGGGAAATATGATGTATAATCCGTCCATGAAAACAAAATTCTTTATCGGTATTGACGTCGGTGGAACAAAAATCGCGGCGGCCATCATTTCCCCCGCCGGAAAAGTTTTAGCCCGGACTAAAACTTCAACTCCTGCAAAAGCCAAACCTACGCTGATCCTTGCGCTTATTCTGGAGCTTATTGAAAAAGTCATTAGCGAGAAAAATTTTTCCCGTAAGCAATTAGCCGGCATTGGTATTGGAGTCCCCGGAATCGTCGACAACCAAAACCACATTCTTGCAACGCCCAACATCAATTTGGCTGGTTTTCCGCTCTGCGCAAAGTTAAGCAAAAAATTTCACGTTAAAGTCCTCGCTGGCAATGACGTTAATCTTGGGCTTTTAGGCGAACAATGGCTTGGCGCCGGCAAGAAAATAAAAAATATCGTCGGAATTTTTCCGGGAACCGGTGTTGGGGGGGCGATTCTTATCGACGGCAAACTGATCATCGGCACACAAGGGGCCGCGGCGGAAATAGGACACATGATCATTTGCCCCGACGGGCCAATGTGCAGTTGCGGCAATCACGGCTGTCTGGAGGCCTTGACCGGCCGCTGGGCCATCGAACGAGATATCCGGGCATCGATCGAACACGGCCGTAAAACATTAATCACACAGTTAATAAACGGAAAAGTCGCTTCAATCAAAAGTAAATTTCTCAAAGCCGCCCTCAAAGCCAAAGATCCGCTAACCATCGAAATCATGCAAAAAGCCGCACGGACACTGGGATTAGCGTGCATTAATATGCGCCACATTTTCAATCCTCAACTGATCATTTTAGGCGGCGGGGTGATTGAAGCCTGCGGTGAATTTATGTTGCCAATCATCAATAAGACTTTTCATGCCGATCCCTTCTTTGCCAAAGTCGATCAATGTAAAATCGCCCTCTCCAAGCTCGGCGACGATGCGGTCGTCTTAGGCGCTGTGGCGCTGGTCAAAAAATCGTAATCCTTCTATCAAAAAATAGAACAGGCAAAATTAAACTCAACCGGCCGGATTGCCGTAATAACTGATCAGACGTTCCTGGACATTGAACTTTTCTTCGCTGTCCTTCAGACGGATATACTGACGCTGGGCCGTCAAAAAGCGGGACTTCAAATTATCTTTCCAGCATAGATCAAGAATATATTGCAGATGATCACGCACTTCTTCCTTATAAATTTCAAACAAAAGTTCGATGCGGCTGTCAAAGTTGCGGGCCATCCAGTCTGCCGACGACATAAAGACGCGCGGACTACCATTATTATTAAACGTCATAATGCGCGTATGTTCCAAGAAACGGCCGACAATGCTTTTGACCTCGATATTCTCGCTTAAACCCGCCACACCCGGAACTAAACAGCAAACCCCGCGGACAATTAACCTGATCTTAACTCCCGCCTGAGAAGCTTCATAAAGCTTTTCGATCATCGGGATGTCTTCCAAAGAATTCATTTTTGCCCGAATGACACCGTTCTTAAATCGCTTCTGATTATCAATTTCGCTGTCAATCAAATCAAAAAAATATTTGCGCATATCATAAGGCGAGGAAACAATACGTTTCCATGGACTGGGAAGCGAATAGCCGGTTATGACATTAAACACATCGGAAATATCGCGCGCAAAATCGTCATTGGCCGTAAAGTACCCAATATCGGTATAAACCCGTGCGGTCTTTTCATTATAATTTCCCGTCGACAAATGCACATAACGACGAATACGGTCCTCTTCCTTGCGCACAATCAAAGTCATTTTCGAATGGATCTTGATATTGGCAATTCCATAGATCACATGGCAGCCGGCATCTTCCAGGGCTTTGGCCCAACGGATATTTTTTTCTTCATCAAAACGCGCTTTGATCTCAACTAATACCGTGACCTGTTTTTTGTTCTCGGCCGCCTCAATCAAGGCTTTAATGATCGCCGAATCTTCGTTCGTGCGATACAGCGTCATCTTAATGGCCAGGACATTGGCATCTTTCGCCGCGCTCTGGATCAAATCGATCGTCGGAGAAAAGGATTGATACGGCAAATGGACAATAAAATCACCTTGCGCGATCCGTTCAAAAATATTTTCGTATTCAATCTTGGCTGCCAAATATTCGCGATAACACAAAGCCGGAGTATCGATAAAACGAATCAATTCAAAAAGGCATGTCAAATCCAGCGTGCTGCCAATGCTGACAACTTCTTCCTTCGGAAACTCCAAGCCCTGGCAGAGAATATCCAAAAACTCCGGGGCGCACGACTTTTCGATTTCCAAATGCACAACCTTTGCGCGCATGCGTTTTTTGACTTCTTCTTCGATCGCAACCAAAAGGTCATCCGCAAATTCCTCAGCAACATAAAGCTCGCTGTCGCGCATGACGCGAAACAAGGCATGCTCCTGGATCTGATATCCACGGAAAAAATTCTTTAAATAAAAACGCAAGATCTCCTCGATCAAAACAAAACTCGTCTCCCCGCGTTCAGAAGGCAAGCGCATAAATCGAGGGACGTTTTTAGGAATCGGGACAATCGCTAAATGCGGTTTGTCCTGGCGAATAACATTGACGGCAAAAGCGATTGTTTTCGACGGCAAGATCGGAAACGGATGCCCCTGATCTACGGCCATCGGCGTTATGATCGGAAAAAGTGTCGTTTCAAAATACTTGCGGACTTCCCGTTCTTGCTCAACCGTTAACTCGGCACAAGATTTAAAAAAAATTTTATTTTTTTCGAGGTCTTTTTTTATTTTATTCTGATAAATTTCATAAAGTTTTTTAGTCAGCATCTGCGCCTGGCTTTTGACTTCAAGAAAAATTTCCTCAGGCAAATAACCAAACTTGTCTTTATGATTATATTTAGAATCGATAAGCCGTTTTAAACCGGCCAGCCGGACCATATAAAACTCGTCGAGATTATTCGTAAAAATCGCCAAAAACTTGACGCGTTCCAAAAGCGGATTGGACAAATCCAGCGCTTCTTCCAAAACACGTTCATTAAACTTAAGCCAGCTTAAGTCACGGGCGATAAATTTTTCTTTCGGGTCAAACACTGTCATCAGAGACTTCCCGTATTTCGCGATTTTTTATCGTTAACGTCAGACGATTACCTGTAATTTCTTCAAAAAGCTCTTTTTTGTCCTTAAAAAAGGCCCGCTCGAGCAAAAGATTTCCCGACGCCTGGGCGATAATATTGACATCACCTTTAGCGTTTAAAACGACCTCGACCTTTTTGATTTTTTGCTTATGGGATCGGTCCAACGCATTGGAGATACGCAGCAAAGCCGAAAGTTTTTGGACAAGAATCTGATTTTCCGACGACAAAGTGCTATAAAGCAAATGCGCATTTGAAGGTGTGCCTTTACGATGATAGCGGGCAATACAAGCGATGATATTCATTTCTTCCTCAGTCAGGCGAAACAGACTTAAGGAACTAATCACATACTCACTATGCTTATGGTGCGTACGGTTATTGACAAACATCCCGATATCATGCAAATACGAAGCGAGCGTCAGGTAGATCAGATCCTGGTTGTTGAGACCTAAAGTTTCCTTGAGTTGCTCAAACAAAGATTCCGAAAGCTCGGCGACGTGACGGCAGTGATTTAAGTCAAGCTTGTATTTACCGCAAAGATTTTGCGCCACCGAAATCAACTGTGTCGTCTTGTTGTTTTCTACAAAAAGCTCCAGCTTAAAAATCATATTCGCCAAAACCGCCTCGGCCAAAGAGGTCTCTAAAATGTAAATATATTTATTTTTTGTCAGGCGAAAGATTTTGTTAACAATGATCGCATATCCTGTCATCGTCTCGACGACATCCGCCGGGACCTTGTAACTTGCAGCAACCGCTTGCGGGTAACTTTCGGTAAGTTTACTCAGCAGTTCTTCGGATTCCTTAATCTTAAATTGGAAAAACTCGCTCTGGCGGGTGCGGCTGGGAATAAAATTATTCAAATACCCGGAATAGTTTTCATCAACGACGATGATATCATCTAACTTAAGATGCGGAATGCTCTTTTTGACATAAAGGATTTCATTGGTGATATATTCTTCGACCGCTTCATAAATTTCTTGAAGCGTTCCATCCAAACTGTTCATAAAATTCTTAAGCCGCAGTGTCCCCACAGGAATCCCGACACTCATTTGCGTAAACCCTTTTTCAAGGACCGACATATCCACACTGCCGGCGCCTAATTCAACGATAAGCAAATTCTTTTGATGAATCGGATATTTTTTCTTAAGTTTATAGGCCAAATACGCATCGATGTAATAAACGACGTCGCCGACATTTAAGACTTCAACTTTAAGCCCTGTCTTGCGCATAACCGTGTCGACAAACATATCGCGGTTAGCTGCCTCCCGCACGGCGGTCGTCGCAATAACCATGACTTCCCGGACATCATATTCTTTAAGACGCTCTTGATACTTTTCTAAAAGTAAAATCGTCTGGTTTATTGTTTCCTGGGCAATACGGCCACGAAAAAATGTATTGCGCCCGATGGGGACCACATTTTTGAGAGATTCGAGGATTTTGATGTCGTCACCGGATTTTTCGCCGATGACAAGCTTAATCGAGTTTGAACCAATATCGAGGACTGCGGCACGCATAATTT